>CAVFDI010000012.1:0-35584 GCA_963621145.1 Paludibacteraceae bacterium
TTGTTTGAGCTATGCCGAGCGGAGCAAAAATCAGATGAAATCTGAAATCTGAAATTTGAAATTTGAAATTTGAAATCTGAAATCTGAAATTTGAAATATCTACACTATGAAAACAAACATTCTTAAAAACATGCGTTGGGCCGTGTGCGCGGCTTTGCTGGCAGTGGGAAGCACTGCGTTTGCACTAACTGCTACCTCAACTTTTACTGGCGTGACTGGTTCGGACGGCAATTTTACATTCACGCAATCATCGTCGAGTACTGCTGGCGTTACATGGACGTCGAATACTAAAATAGCTGAGTATAATAAGGGCACTAGCAGTGTTCGTGTGACGCAGGGAATGTCGGACGCGTATTATATATGGGGCACTGTTCCAAAGGATTGGGTGATTACCAAAATCACTTTTGTAAACCCTACGAAAAGGTTCTCTGATATCGATTTGGCTTGCTATGTGAATGGCGTGGAATTTTCGGCAGTGAGTGGCGTAAGTTATAGTTACGAAGGCAGTCAATTGAGTAATGGCACTATCAGTATTACTATCCCTAAAAACGGAAAAGTGGGAGGAAACTACATTGCCTTTACTGGTATAACCATTGAGTATACCACAACGGTAATTCCTACCATTACATGGCCAACCACTACAACGGACTATACCTCGACATCGGGAATTGTGGTAAAATTCTCATGTGATATGGTGGTTCAAAATAGCTCAGGTAACTATGTCGATATCAACGATGCATCAGCCTTGTCGCTGGTGTATGGCGCATTTGGCGTGATGGACGGAACAAGTGCTGAAGATGTTGCATATACGATTGAGGTGAATAGTAAGAATCAAGTCACACTTATGCCGACTGGCGTTGTCGATTGCTCGACTTACTCAGCTTATGTTGGCGGAGAGTTGGTCGCTAGCAGCGGTCATGAGTCTGTCCCAACAAATGAGCGTGACTGGGAATTTTCAACAGTTGCTGAAAACCTCGTTGTTACTGGCAAAACTTCACTCTTACTGAATGAGACTTTCACCCCAAAAACCGACCTTGTGGTGACGGCCGATGGCGTGGATGTAACCTCGGAATGTACATTTAGCCCCATCTCTACTGCCACGGCTAGCACACAGACGCTTACCATAACGCATGGCGCTTGTACCACGAGTGTTGACATTACTGTAAGCCCGCGCACACTTTGCACTATCACTTGGGTGAATAATGTAACTAACGAAACTTTAGAATCCAAGGAAGTGTCCCAAGGTATTAGCCTGAGCGAAAGCGGACTAACCACGCTGCCATCGCCATCGCAGAAGGTGGTAGAGACCGATTGCGGCACAAAATCGTTTGTCGGTTGGAGCAAAACGCAAATTAGCGGTTCTACCGACGAAGCACCTGCACTCATCACCACTAGCAGTGTGCCAAATGACGATGCTATTACGCTCTACGCCGTCTATGCCGATGGCTCTTCGGCTGCTGGAGGCTGGACAAAAGTAACCTCTATTTCCGAACTCCCTGGTTTGGTTGGCAAGCAGATATTGTTTGCAAGTCTTGCAAAAAAATATGTAATGGGGAAATTTAATTCTGCTGTGAAAACTACAAATTTTAAGGCAACCTCTGCTACTATTGCTTCTGATGGGACGCTAACACCAAGTGACGGATATACAGCGGTAACTCTTGGCGGAACTACTGATGCATGGACTTTTTATACTGAAAATGGCTATCTAAATTGTGGTTCGACTTCGGAAATAAATAAACTGAATCTTGATAATTACATTGGTGATAGTACACAATGGAAAATAACAGAAGCAGGCTCTGATCTTTTTGAAATTGTATCCAATAAATCTGTTATAAGAAATCTTTTAAAATATATATATTCTGATAATGGAGGGGGCGTATTCTCATGTTATAAGTCCGCTAGTAATGGCGCTAGCTATGTGAATATCTATTATAATGCTTCTCGCACTGGCTACATCACCAAATGCCAATGTACTACGCCTACTTGGGAGGGAACGCTGCCAACGAGCATAGAAAAAGGTTCGACGCTGTCGTTTGGTATTACTTCCAATTCTACGGGAGCTATTACCTACAGTTGCTCCAATTCGAATGTAACCATCACGGGCGATAAATTCCAAGTGTCGGCTAGTGGTTCTTACGACATTGTGATAAAACAAGCCGCAGCCAATGGTTTTTGTAAGAAAGAGGATTCACGCACAATGACCATTTCTGTTGGTGACTGCTCGGCACAAAGCATCTATTGGGGCGATGGCTCAACGGCAGATTATACAAATTGGAATCATCTTTGTTTTGATGCAGATGCTAATGAGCGTCACATTTATAACTTTACAATTCCATCGTCTGGCAGCAGGTATATTGTTGGCTGGCAGAATCGTAATGGCGATAAGAGCTCTTTAGCCAATTTTAGCGATATGCCATTTGCACTGTTGCAAGACAAGTCTGGTGGATGTAATAAAACCATTGGTTGGGGTACTGGTGTTGGACAAGGCGCAGTTGGCTCATTGCGTATTTATCACGATTCTGGCTCTGCAAACTGGTATGTCGGCTTCATTCCCGATGGTTATGTGTTACGCATAGGTACTGATGCGCTTGGCTGGGCTTCGATGGCATTCACGGCAACAAACGAAAATAAAACCGTGTGGGAAACCGAATTGGTTACGCTCACCGCAAATAATATCGCAAGCAACTATTATGTTGGTCTGAAAACAAACACTGCTGATGGCTATGTGTGGTGCAACAATAGCGAAACAAAAAAAGTTACAACTATTGGCGTGCGCTCAGCAAACAATTGGAGTGGAAATAATCTTTCGTCGTCGTATGTCGGTAAAAAAGGTACATTCCGCATTTGGGCTGATAATTGCGACGGCAAAAACTGGTTGTGCCACTTTGTGCCTTACTACGACATCACCTATATGAATGCCGACAACAGCACAGTGTTCGAGACATCGAGCGCAGTTTCGATTGAGGCAACGGACAAGAACATGACAATTATTTCGACTTATCCAGAAAAGACTGGCTATCGTTTTGTTGGCTGGAGCGAGACCGCTGGTGCAACCACAGCCACCTACACGGTTGGCGCTTCCATTACGCTTACCAAAAATCATGTGCTTTACCCCGTCTACATTCAGCAGGTTACGCTCACCTACGATGCCAATGGCGGCACGTCGGAGTGCGGCAGTCCGCAGTACGACATCAACAGCACGGTCGAACTCTGCACCGAGGTGGAACGTACGGGCTACGCATTCAAAGGCTGGAGCAAGGTGAAAGACGACGCTTCGCAAATTGTTACTAGCAGCATCACCATGAACGCCAACCAAACACTCTACGCCATTTGGGAGAAATGTCTCACGGTAACCTATCTCACCTCGGGTCTTACGCTCGATGGCGGCTGCAGCCCCACCCAAACCACCGATGCTAGCGGCAATGCGCTTGTGGCTGGTAGCAATGTTACGCTCTGTTCCGCGCCAACCTCAAATTCGGGCTATACTTTTATTAAATGGAAAGTTTCGATGGATGGAGCAGAAACTGAATATGATGCTAATGCCCAAATTACTCTAACGGCTGACGCTACTGTTCAAGCCAAGTGGGATACGCCTGATGTTATACTCACATTTATCAACCAAGGCGCTGGTGAAAATAATTCATCGCAAGTAACTGTTACTGTGCCGTTGGATACCTACGCTACTGCGCCTTCAACTACTAATGTACCACAAAGTTGCGATGGCAAACAGTTTATCGGCTGGACTAATCACACATTCGATGATGAAAAATTATACGATTCGGTAGATGCCTTGACAGCTGCAGGAAAAATATTCATTTCGCCAGGTGAGAAGTTTATGGTTAGCAATACAACGGAAAGAACTTGGTACGCAGTGTTTGGCACACCTGAATAATAACTTAGTAACTTAATGATTTAATGACATAATAAAGGGAGGCGAACTTTTGTGGGTTCGCTTCTCTTTTGTTCTTTGTGGGTGTTTTGTAACACCGCGTGCGTCATTGGGCTTTGGGACGAAAATAGGGACGTGGCATGCCGCGTCCCTATCGTCTTTGGGTGAATGATTATTCGCCCAAGTTTCAAATATTCAATCTGGAATTTTCTTACTTGCAAGCGCAACAGCGTGGTTTCAGTTGTTTGAAGAAATCGTTGCCTTTGTCGTCGACCAAGATGAAGGCGGGGAAATCTTCTACTTCAATTTTCCAAATGGCTTCCATGCCGAGTTCGGGGTATTCCACACATTCGATGCTCTTGATGTTGTTTTGTGCCAATATGGCAGCAGGTCCGCCAATGGAGCCGAGGTAGAAACCGCCATGTTTTTTGCATGCGTCGGTAACGGCTTGGCTGCGGTTGCCTTTGGCCAGCATTATCATGGAGCCGCCGTGGTCTTGGAACTCGTCGACATACGGATCCATGCGGCCTGCGGTGGTTGGCCCCATCGAGCCGCAAGCCATGCCAGCGGGCGTTTTGGCTGGGCCAGCGTAGTAAATCGGGTGATCTTTGATGTACTGCGGCAAGTCTTCGCCAGCATCGAGGCGGGCTTTCAGTTTGGCGTGTGCAATGTCGCGCCCAACTATGATGGTGCCGTTCAGGCTCAGGCGCGTGGCGACGGGATATTTTGTGAGTTCTGCCAAGATATTTTTCATTGGCTGATTCAGATTTATCTTCACTGCATTGCCTTCGCCAGCGTTGCGCAGTTCGGCAGGAATGAGTTCGCTTGGGTTGTCGTCGAGTTTCTCAATCCAGATGCCATCTTTGTTGATTTTGCACTTGATGTTGCGGTCGGCCGAGCAGCTCACGCCCAAGCCTATTGGGCAGCTGGCGCCGTGGCGTGGCAGACGCACAATGCGCACATCGTGAGCCATATATTTTCCGCCAAATTGTGCGCCAAGACCTATTTTGTGTGCCTCGTCTAGCACGCGTTTTTCGAGTTCAACATCGCGGAAAGCGCGTCCGTATTCGTTGCCTGTGGTTGGTAGCGAGTCGTAGTAGTGCGTTGAGGCGAGTTTCACAGTCAGCAGATTTTTTTCGGCCGATGTGCCGCCAATCACAAAAGCGATGTGGTATGGTGGACAGGCTGCAGTGCCGAGCGTTTTCATCTTTTCGATGAGGAAAGGCACTAGCGTGTCGGGATTTTGAATGCGCGCTTTGGTCTCTTGGTAAAGGTATGTTTTGTTGGCCGAGCCGCCGCCTTTGGTCACGCACAAAAAGCGATATTCCATGCCTTCGGTGGCCTCGAGGTCGATTTGCGCAGGCAGGTTGCATTTGGTGTTCACCTCGTCGTACATGGTGAGCGGTGCATTTTGCGAATAGCGCAGATTTTCTTCGGTGTATGTCTTGAAAACACCCAGCGAGAGTGCCTCTTCGTCGCAGTAGCCAGTCCACACTTGCTGACCTTTTTCGCCGTGAATGATGGCGGTGCCAGTGTCTTGGCAGAGCGGTAGTTGACCTTTCACAGCCACTTCGGCGTTACGCAGAAAGGTGAGTGCCACGTAGCGGTCGTTGTCGCTGGCTTCGGGGTCTGACAGTATTTTTGCCACCTGCAGATTGTGCGAGCGGCGCAGCATGAACGACACATCGCGGAAGGCGGCGTTTGCCATTTTTGTGAGGCCCTCTTTTTCGATTTTCAAGATGGGTTTGCCCTCAAATTCGCCCACCGACACATGGTCTTTGGTGAGCAGGTAGTACTCGGTAGTGTCCTCGCCCAGCGGGAACATCGGTTGATAGTGAAATTCGGTTGCCATAATCGTTTTTTGATATTGGACTGCAAAAATACAAAAAATAATCATTCGGCGGAGTGTGAAAGTGTATAAAGTGAAAAGTCTGTAAAGTAAAAGTGGTTTGTGAGTGATCGATTAAGTATTGGCTTGCTTGGACAATTTGTGTTCATTCTATCATCTATGTTCTTAAAATCTAGTTCTTGCTACTTGTCACTTGCTACTATTTTTGTACCTTTGCAGCGGTAAAACTTGAAAAGAGATGAAATCGACGATACGAATTTTTGCTCTATGTGCGATGGCTGGCCTGTTTTCGGCTTGCAAAAACGACTTGAACGAGCCAATCAACTACAATATTGTGGAAGATGTGCAATCCTATTTTACAATGTCGAAACGCGAGATGCGGCGGGCGTTGCGGCGCAATTACGGTGCAGTGTTGGAACATTCGGATCAGATGCGTGGGCGCAGTCGTACGCAGACGATCACCATCAATTTCAACGACTACGACGAACCGTATCAAATTCGCTACGAGAGGCGAAAAGTTCTGCGCTCGCTCGACGAAACGGCTGCGGTTGCGCTGCAACTTTCGGGCGACATTCATGCTTATTACACCGCGACGGAACCAGCCCAATTTCATCATGCAGAGATAGATTTTGACAATGCAGAAGCTGTGCATTTTTCTGATTATCAGAATTTTAGTGATAGCTTGGCAATTTTTTCAGGCTCGTTTGATGAGGCCTCGGCGCAATACGATTCGCTAGACGATACCGAACATGGTTGGAGTGTCGATTTTGAAGATGTGTCGGACAATAAATTTGAGTTTGTTCTGACTAAAAACGCCAACTGACAGAGCGGTGAGATGAATAAGTCGAAAGTGTATAAAGTGAGTGGCTGAGGTTTTTGGAACAAGCAATTCAACGATAATAACAACGAGGCTGATTTCGTGTGAAATCAGCCTCGTTTGTATCAGTATCGTTCGTTATTCGTGCGTAGAGAAATCGGCAACGAATGGTTTTTCTACTGTGCCTAGCCGCTCGTCGGGCGTGTAGGTGAATGCCGCTTTGCACACATAGATGTAGCGCGAGGCAGCGTTGTAGTAGCGCAGTGTCACGGGGAATTGTTGCGGACTTGCGCTCGGCTTCACTATGTAGAGGAAGAATAGCGGCACATCGTTGAACATCTGAATTGATGCCACGCCGCAGCATTGGTCCTCCCAAAAGGCTGCTACAAGGTCGGTGGTGTCGGCCTCGTTCACGAGCGAGTTGTTGAGCGTGCCAGTGATGGTCATGGAGTATTCGAGGTTGGAGGTGTCCTCCACAACCCATGTTGGGCGGTCGTGCTGCGGATAGGTTATCACAGGCTCGCTCGCCCTCTTTTTCTTGCACGAAAAACAGCCAATAGCCAGTGTTGCCACGATGGCGACGAACAGAATTTTCTCGATTTTATTTTTCATGATGGTTTATTGTTTTATCAGTTTCACATTGTAGTTTTCGTTGCCAAAGCGCACCGAGGCAGTGTAGACGCCAGCTGGAACTGTGGCGGCATTCCATTCGTAAATCATTAAGTGACCAGCGACGGGCGCGGTGGTGTGCATCAGCAGGCGGCCAGCCACATCGAATATGCGAATGTCGGCTGTGCCATCGGTTTCGGGCGTGCTGAGCGACAGTTGCACATGGTCGGTGAATGGCGATGGATAGGCATCGAACGCCACTTGGTCGAACGAGATTTCGAGTGGACTTTCGAGTGAACCAACTATGCCATGCGCCTTGTAGGTGAACATTGGCGCGCTGTAGGCCACGGTTTCGCCATCTTGCTCGATAGCAAAGCGCACTGCATCGCTCTGTTCCGAACCCACGGTGATGAAGTAGAGTGGCATGGAATCGGTTTCGTATGGCGCAATGCGACCAGCTAATTCGCCTCCAACATACGCTGCCAGAGTAATGTTGTCGAGTGACTGCAAGTTTGCAGGCAGTTTCACAGTGGCTATTACCGACATGTTGCTGCTAGCGCGGTTGACGAAGAGCAGTTTGTCGTTGGTGCGGAGTGCGCGTGTCTGTTCGGTTTCGGGCGCATTGCTCGACGAGTCGTAGGTGAAATAGGTGAATGTGCAAGCCTCGTTGCTGCGGCGGTTGAGCATATAGCCCATGCCTGGCTGCATGTAGGTGAGGTTGCCTTCCCATTTCTTGTTCGACGAGAACACGGCAAATTTATCTTTGCTCTTGATGATGTCGCCAACCGAGGCTTTCTCGGCGTAGTCGGCCAGTGCATTGGTGAGCGAAAGATTGGTCGTCTGGAAATAGGGCAGATCGTTCCAGCCTGTCTTCAGCGACACGGTGCGGTCTTCGTTTGTCGATAGCAGTTCACCTTCGATTTCGGGTTGGGCGAACGTTTGAACATAGAACATGTAGATGTTGCGGTAGTCGAACTTGTTGAGCGTGCCAACCCAAGCGCCTTCGTAGCCTTCGGGTTTCCAGTATTGGCTGTAGACGCGGTCGTTCGGATTTTTGATGAGGTCGCCGCTCGACCAATCGCTTTGCGCATTCAGCATCTTGTTGATGTTGCTGGCGTAGGTCGGTTGCATGTAGAGCGAAACCCAGTTCCAACCATAGTCGAGTGTGAGTTGTTGCACCTCGCGATCCGAAGTCGAGAGTAGCACGGCACTGTCGCCAAGGCAGCCGTAGCAGCGCGTGTGATCGAAATAGATTTCGGTCGACGGGTTCAGAATGTAGATGGTGCCTGTTGAGGCGCGCCACAATCGCATTTGCACATGGTCGTTGTCCATCTTTTCGTTGCCGTGAATGGTCATGTAAACATGGTTCACGGTCTGCTTGTCGTCGTAGGTGATGTTGGCTTTGCCCACGCAGCGATTGTCGACAAAGGCGGCCACGATGTCGTTTTCGTCGGTGTCGTAGATGGTTGTGCCATTCTCGTTGATAAGCACTTGACCAATCAGGTTCATCGATAGCGGTAGATCGTCGGTTTTTTCAGCCCACGGGCAATAAGTTTGCACCGATAGATTTACAATCAGTCGTTCGTAAAGATCCTGATCGTCTTGCAGATAGATGTATTCGGTGTAGTCGCCCACGTTCAAGCCTTCGGCAATGGTGAAGGTGATGGTTTGCGTTTCTTGTGCGGCCAGCGAGCCCGACGATGGTGTGGCGTTGAGCCAACTTGGCAACGATGTAATGCTGTATTGGCGTGTTGAACCGCCTGTGTTGGTTATTTTCACCTCGAAATTGCCCACCGAGTTTTTGTCGACAATGTATTTGATGCTGTTTTCGCTCCAACGCAGTTGGTTGCGGTCTACATACACGGTCCAGCTTATTGGGTTCAGCATTTTGTTGCCGTGTAAATCTTCCACATCGCGTACTGTTACAAATATGGTCTGTTTGTTTATCTCTTTGTCGAGCATCTTCAGATTGATGAGCAGTTCGTCGTCGTTGTTTGCCCACGAGAAATTGAGGTATGTACGCGACAGCGATTCACGCATTGGCGCGGTCTCCGATTTGTCGGCCATGGCTTTGGCTATCGAATCGGGAGTTAGCACAATCAGTTGTTTTTTGTTCACCACGTTGTCGTCGTTGTCGTAGAAAATGCGAGCATTGTACGGCGAATAGGTTGTCTCCCAAATGTTCGATGCGTTTGCTTGGCGCACGCCTATTGGCAGGTAGGCTATCAGACCCATCTCTTCGCCCGAGGGAGCTACATTTTTGAAGTTTTTGATTGCGCTGTATGGCAGAGCCTGTTCGTAAAGCACAAAGTGGTCGATGTGGCCGCTGAAAGTGTAGCGTGGTTGTTCGCTGTATGCTCCTTGTGCATTTGGCATTTGCCAGTGGCATTCGCCGAGCCACATATTGTTGCTGCTTATGTCGAAAATAGAATCGGCCGAGAATGTGCTAGCAAGGTTACCATCAAGATAAATCGATGCAACATTGTTTACGCGGTTTATGGCCAAAGCAAGATGATGCCAAGCATTGTCGTTGTACGAACCTGCCGCGGTGTAGGTGTGTCCACGGTGGCGCAGCACCACATTGCCATAGTCGAGTCCGATAAACATTTTACTGTTGGCATTTGGTTCGTTGGCATAGCCGCCACCTGTGGTAAATAGTGCCGCGGTGTCGGGCGTGTTCTCGTCGGTTTTGAACCAGAACATAAGTGTAAGGTCTTGAATCGACGAGCGCGAAAGCACGTCGTTGTTGAGTTGAATGCCTTGCGTGCCATCGAATTTGAACGACATGCCTTCGGGGTGCGTCCACGAGGTGCCGTTGAGCTTCAGCGTGGCACCATTGGCAAGGTCTTGACAAGTGATGCCCGCACCATCGTTCAGCGGATAGTAATCCATCAGCTCGCGTTCGTAACCAGTAAGTTGTTTTTTCAGTGTCAGAGCCAATTCGTCCTGCGTCTGAACGCTAGTCCACAAACGCATTTCGAGCATGTTGCCTTTGAATGGGGCATCGCCATTAGCATTGTTGCCAAGCAGCATTGTGCCTTTGCCTGTGTAGCATTTCAGTTTGGGCTGATTGGCTTGCGTAAGATCGGCTGTGCCAACATAGAACCGCACTGTTCCTGTGGTGTCGAGTGTTACAGCACAGCGTGTCAGTACTTGCATCAGCTCGGCAGGTTTCGATGTGGCAACAAATGTGTCGACTTGCAGACGCAGTTCGTTGTCTTTCGTAAGCGAGAAGATGAGCGGTTGTCGTGTATTATTCAGTGCGAAAATGGTCATGTCGCTTGTGCGGTTGGTGGCATTGGCAGGCTTTATCATCACATCGATGGTGAATGGGCGGTTGCTTAGGCTACGCGAAACCTGACTTTCGGCCACGCACGAGTTTTCGCCCGAGAAATAGAGCGAGGTCGATTGCGTGATGTCGAGGTTGTTTGTGCCGCCAACAATCTCAAAGTTGGCATCTTCGTCAAGATAGTTTCCTGCAATGGCTTCGCTGAAACGGAGCGAGATGACATCGCTCACGCCAAGCACGCCGCCAGCGGGCGTTGGCACGCCAAACACTTCGGGGCAGCGTGTGTCTTTGGTGCCGTGCATCACATCCGACGATTTGGTTACAAAACCATTGCCGTAGCGAGCAAAACTTACAGCGCGCAGGTCGTAATCTTGCTCCATTGGGTCGCGTTCGCCGTAGAAACGCACATTGTTTATTTTGCCATAGTTTATCATGGCTTTGGTGCCTGAAGCCAACTGATAGAGGCTATCGCTGGCGTAGAACGAGCAGAGGTTTACCCAATCTACATCCGACTGATTCAGCTGTTTGTATTGCAGTTCGATGTGGTCGAATCCGTCGGAATGAATGTCGAATCCATCAATCTCGATTGGCAGATAGTAGCCTGCGCTGTCTTTCATCGATTGCGTGTTCAGAACCCATTTGTCGTGCGGCGCGCTCAGATTTACGGTAGTGGCGGCTGGTACAAAATGCACGGTGATGGTTACGTCGTCGTATTCCAAAATGTCGCACGACGAGCGCAGACGAATTTTCACATCTTCGAAATCGTAGCCTTGTCCACGTTCCACCTCCAAAATCTTGTTGATGGTGACGCCGTGTTTCAGAGTGATGGTATGCGGTTCCGATGTGAGTGGTTTGCCATCGATGCTTAATTTCAAGCCATTTGGATTGCTTTCGGCTGGCACATAAATTTGGAATGGCAGTGCCTCTGCCGCCAAACCTATATCCGACGATTGCTCGTTGCTCAATGCTATGTTGAAAATGGCTTTTTGGTCGGCTGGAATATCACTCATTTCGCGGCGGTTGGCTGTGATGCGTGGCTTTTCGACTGCAAGAGTGCCGTAGCAGAGTGGCGTGCCAGGCGCATAAATCTTGGTGCTATCGGCCTCTTCGTGCGGGCAGCGCGATGCACCCGAAATGGTACGATACACAAAACTGTTGTACGCCATTTCGTCCTTGAAGTTGTCCTCCGAATTTGCTTTTGCATCTTTATTGTAACTGCTTATGGTATCTTTTAGTTGATAGACTTCTACATCCATGTAGCCAAAAGCATCGGGCGAGAGCGTGAACGAATAGGTGCGCGAATGATTGTCGGCATTGCCTGGAACATAATCGAAGTCGAAATTGACAACTGGTGTGAGCGAAAACTTGAACTTCGAGCCTGGCGCATTTACCGTAACTTCCTGAGCTTGTTCTCCTTCGCCTTTTTCTTTTGTTTCCATTAGTCGAAGAACTTGTGGAGCAACAAACTTTCCTATTATGGTGGCGGTTGTGTTGTTCAATGCGTTGTTAATGTTCAAGCCGTAGTTACCAGCATAGGTCGATGCGTACGACACTGATTCGGTGTGCGACTTTGGCGAACCGCCCGATACTGAGTAGGTTTTGAATAGATTCGATGGGTTCGAAAAGGCTGCTACCTTTTCGTGTTCGTTTATGTAAATTACATTTACCCAGTCGATTATGGCGTTATTATAGGTTTCAACTTCATCAGTTAGCGTTTCGGTTAAATTTGCTGGATCTGCGTAGCCGTAGTAATTCTCTAAGCCGAAATTTTTATCGCCAGCAGGCACAGTGGAGTAGTAGACTCGTTGTTTTGTGAGGTCGGCGTTCTTTTGTGCTACCTCTTTGGACACGCATTGCAGCAGTTTGTCGCGTTCGGCAACGAGTGTTGGTAGTATCGTTGTCAGAATGTGTTCTTGCGTGTAGACAAAGTCGGCTGAACGGCCAAAGCTGAAGAATACTTTCTGCGCCACTGCAAGGTAGTAGGGTTGACCATCGGCGGCGTACGCTTTGGCTATCAGTTTCATTGTGCCGTTTTCTATCTGTTGCCGCATGGCAGTGTAGTAGAGCGAGTCTATCACTATCATGCCATGACCAATGGTGTGATAAATGTTGTTGGTTCTGCCAATGTAGACATCGGCATCGGCGCCCACATGGTAGGTGTCGCTGCCAGTGCTTATTTGGTCGGTGACGGTGTGGGTGTCGCTATACGACCATTTCCAATTGCCATCGAACACTAGCGGTAAAGTAAAACCTTTTGAAGATGATGTGTTGATGACTTGACCTGTAAATGCACTAGCACCTATGATTGAGCCTGCTACACCGGTATAGTTGGATCCCCAACTGAAATCGAATTTCAAGCCTGCTTGTAACGAAACTGAGTAGTTGTCGTTGACACTATAGGACGAACCTGCAGCCAATGTGGCGAAACTGTTTGCTCCTGGTGGGTCGCGCAAAATGTCGTAGAGCGTGATACCAGCGTAACTTTTACCTATCGAGTTGGTGCCTTCGGTGCGGTCGGCAAACACAAACACATCGAGCGGATCGCTCTGAATGTATTCGCCCTGATATTCTACCGAAACTTGAATGGAACGTGTGGCATCGTCGCCCAAGCGGGTGTAGGTTGGGTAGTCGGCACGCAACACGGTTTGCATCTCGCCATTCTCGTCGAGCGTACCTGTAATCACTTCGGTTTCGGAGTGCATGCCGTTGTACACGCGCACATCGCCGCCATGCAGATTTACCTGCTCGTGTTTGCCAAGCGCAGTGTTGGCGTTGTAGTAATAATCTTCGTGAGCCGAAATGCGCATCACATAATCACCCTCGGTAAATATTGGTTTGCCAAAAAGATATTCGTAAGTGCCATCGGCATTTTTGGTGACCAAATTTACACTGGTTTGTATGCTATCGAAATGTGTTAATAGCATTTTTTCTACGCCTAAATAGTTCAGCATCATGCCATATTGCACCTGTTTCAGTGTGATGGTTACTGGGCTGTGGTAGATGTAGCAGAAGGTGTCGTTGTAAGCCACCGGAATGCTATTTACCGTGTTGGTTTTGCGTTCGAGCTTGTTGGTTAGGTCTATCACTGGCATGCCCGAACTGCCGTTCAACAGCGTGCTGTAGCCTTGCGCCGTGAGTTGCGTGAGTTTGTATTTCACTGGGAAAAGGTCGACGAAGAACTCGCCCGATTTGTTGTCGGGGTGAATGAGTATGCGTTTGCGCTGATAGGTTACCGATGTACTGTCGTCGGCTACGGCGTGTGCCACCACGGTGTCGCGCTCTTCGCGTGTCTTATCTTCGCGGTCGTAGAAAATTTGCGCTATGTTGTCGCCCTCGAGTTCAAGCACCAACAGCAGACTATCGCCAAGGTTGTTTTTGCTGAGCGATGCGCCAAGTGGTTTCATGCCTTGGTCGTTGCCGCCTGCAATGCGTCCAACAAGTCGCACTTTGGTCTCGTCCCACATGCGCAGACCGTCCATGTTGTTGGTTGGCGTAAAGGTGCGGCTGTCGTCAACTACAAAATAGCCGTCGTTGAAGAATGTGTGACCGTCCATCACCACTTGCACAGTGATTGGCGCTTTGGGTACTTCGAAATCGAAATTACCCGAGGCATTTGTCTCGGCCAATGCGCCCGAAGCGTCGGTAGCAAACACATCGTTCACTTTGAAATGCGCTCCTTTCACTGGAATAGTCGATTGGTCGTAGAGTACGCGACCTGTAAAGCGCACGGCCGATGTGTTCACAAAGTCGATGTTTGTGGCCATGGGGCGTTGCTCGTCGAGCGAAATGCTGGCCGACGATGCCGATGTGCCGTTGTAGGTGAATGTGCCGTGTTCCGATGTGGGGGTAACATTCAGCGATGTGCCGCCAGCAAACGGAATGCCGCCAATGGCATATTCGCCCGTTTCGTTGCTTATGGCTTTGTAGTTGAGCATGGTGCTTGCGGGAGCATCGGTTGTTAGAATCTCGTTGACTACCAAGTCGTTGCGATTCACGTCGTTGAGCGTTTGCAGTGCTTGGTTCGGAACATATTGTTGTTTTTCGCTATTTACAACCAATTCTGGCACATTGTCGAATGTGTAGTATATCGACAAATCGCTCTCTTTGCCCGAGAGATAGGTGTTTGTGGTGTTTTGTACCTCTTTGTCGGTTAGCGCACGGTTCCACACACGAAATTCGTCGATGCAAACTTGCGATGTGTTGTCCAAAAAGTAAATTTTGCCGCTTTTCAACACGCGTGTATCAGGCATTTTGGTCGCTTCCACACGTTTTCCATCGCGATAGAAGATTACAGAATCTGCTTTTTCGTCGCAAACAATGGCTATCGCCACCCATTCGTTGTCGGGCAGGTCGGTTGGGTCAGTAACTAGCGCTGTGCCATATTTCATCGAAAGTTGATTGCCAATTTGCATCAGTGCTACGCCGTTTTCGTTGCCAGTTGCGCCATATCGGAACGACGAAAAGAGTGGATTGTAATATCCATCAACTTTTGGTACTTTCACAAGCATCTGATAGGTGCGATTGCCACGCCACTCTACATCGTCTTTCGTGCTGTAAACTTTGTCGTTTGTTGCGCTGCGATAGAGGTAGCCACGTGTGGTGCTGCTAGGCGTGCCAACGGCTTCGATGGTTACATCGGCGTTGCCTGTGCCGTTTGGATAGGTTATTTTACCTTCGATACTGCCCACGCTCGAAAGCCAACCATAGGTATAGGCCATATCGGTGTATGTGTCGCCATTGCATTTGTATTTGCTCACTACGCGATATTCGTAGTGGTGACCAGGCATCGTTGTTTTATCTTGATAAAAATTTTCGCCAACTACCGTAGCCAACTTTTTCCATGCGCTTGCGGCTTCGGCTATGTCGCGTCGTTCGATATTGAAACTGTCGACAAAACCTGCTGATTGTCCCCATTGCAGAAAAACGTTATCGGAATAATAACCTTTCGATGCATTGAACGAGTCAATGTTTGCGGCTTCGCTATAATACAGTTTGTCGCCCGTGAGTTGATACCAGTTGTCATCGCCATTTTTCAGCAGACAACTCGAATCGTCCATCTGAATTTCGTAGGAATATATTGCGCATGGAACCTCGGCTTTAACATTCAGCGTGCAGAGGTATGTTCCATCGTCTTGTAGCACAAATTCTCCACCCGAAATCAATCGTGTTGTAGTGTCGCGACTGTCGGTTAGAACTATTCGCCGCAATGTGAGTTGTGCCGATTTGTCCCAAAAACTTGCTCCGTCCTCTTTTTTTGTCTTCAGTGTAATGTTCACATTGTGTGTATCGTCAAAATCGTCGGCTCTGGTAAATCGGCACGACGATTGGTCGATGGTGAGCAATTTTGCGCTTTTCTGAATACTATCGATGCGCACCCAATCGTGCCCTGTTGTGCCCCAATTTAGGGTACTAGCACGCAGCACACGGTAATAGACGGGCAACGAGGCATCATTAGCATTGGCAAATGCCGCTTGTACCGAATCGACGTATTCGTAATTTTCTACACCCTTTTCGAGTGCAATTAGCGTTAGCGTCTCGGCATTGGTAAAATCGCGGTCGTAAGAGCGTTGTACCTGAAACATGTCGGTCGAAACTGCATCTTCGGCATCGGGATATTTTATCGACCATTTCAGTTGTGTGTAGCGCGCGTCGGTTGTTCCGTCGGAGCGCATGTAGTCTGATACTGCGAAATCGTATATCTTGTGGAATGCAGGAATGTAAGTTGTGCTCGATTTCACCTCGCTGTAGGTGCCATCTTCGCGTTTCACATCGAAAACAGCGTAGAATGTCTGTTGTACCGAGTCGCACGTATTCACTAATATGCTGCCCGAACGTTCGGTCGTTGCTACTTTAATTCCTCTTGTATTGTTTTGAACTGGGTAGTAACCTTTTGTTTCTTGATAAACCACATACGGCACCATTACTTGTCCGAAACTGCGTTCACCATTGTCGTTTATGCTGTAAAACACTGCGTTGTAGAGCATTGGCGATTGCGGCGTAGATTGTGTGTATTCGCCAAGATTCCAATTGTGCGTCCACGTTGCCTCCGTTTTGCGCGTGTCGACTATGTGGGCGTTTAATTGGTAGGTCGTTCCATCGAATTTGGCCGATGGATACCAATCGAACTCCAAATAGGTTGGGCGGTCGCTTTGTCCCGTGCGCGAAAGATTACCCTTCCATGAATCACTTTTCGTTAACGTCGGTTTTGTGCCGTCCAATGCGTTGGTTATCACCACGGTGCCATCGAGAGCTTCTACCTGAGCCCAACCGCGATAGTCATTTTCGGTGTTATTTTTGTTGTCGCCATTGTAGCGCAACACATTGTAGGTCTGATCGCCCACTTTGGCCTGTATGTACGATTGGTCGGTGGCCCAGTGGTTTTGCCATGTGCCAGCAGCAAAAACCAGCACCTTCACATGGACCTTGCCTTCGCCGAGCGAATACGCGCTAAAGTTACGCGCCTCCTCAAACCAAGTGTTATCGGCCAAAACCGATGTAGCCATCAGCAATGCACCAATAGCCAAAAAAAGTTTGTGTTTCATACTCTATAAGTATTTTCAATTTTCAGATTTCAAATTGATTGGTTGCCACAACTTTTGCAGTTGGCAATTCTTAATTCTAAATTCATAATTGCGCTCTATTTCAAACAAAAATAAGACTTTCGGCAGTGCGCAAATTGCTGATTTTTAGCCTGAATGATGAATTATAAACTGCAAAGTTACTACTTTTTCTTTCAAAATGCTGAAAGAGCGGCAAAAATTGTGCCGAAAACGAAGTATTTGTCGATAAATGCATAACTTGAAATTCCTTCTCGTACAAAAAATATCAATTATCAATTGTCAATTGTCAATTAGAAAAAAAATGCTACCTTTGCACCCATCATCAATCGAGCGTTTGTGCATTCGGTTGAACACGTTTTCACAACGGGAAAATATCACATTTTCGGCAAAAGTACACCACCGAAATTTTTTCGCAATGTACTTTTGTTGCTTTTATTTTTTTTGAAAAACGACAATTTGCGCATTTTGAAATGAAGAAAATTCTCGGCATGGGCAATGCCCTTGTGGACATTCTAATGAGGCTTCGGTCCGACGATTTGCTGCAGCAACTCGACCTCCCAAAAGGCAGTATGCAGCTTATCGACGAGGCTAAAATGCGCGAAATTCAGGACGCTACGCTACTGCTCGGTCAGCATGTGGTTACGGGTGGCTCGGCTTCGAACGCCATCTCGGGCTTGGCGCGATTGGGCGTGGACGTGGGCTTCATTGGCAAGGTGGGCTGCGACAGCATTGGCGATTTTTTCCGTGTCGATTCGTTCGAAAATGGCGTCCTCACCTATCTGATGGGCTCAAAACTGCCATCGGGTCGCTGCCATGTGCTTATTTCGCCCGATAGCGAACGCACCATGTGTACCTATCTCGGCGCCGCTAGTTGTTTGGCTGCCGACGATCTGAAACTTGCCATGTTTCGCGATTTCGATGTGCTGCACATCGAGGGTTACATGGTCGAAAGTCACGATTTGATGCTGCGTGCGGCACAACTTGCTCGGCGCGCTGGATTGGAAATTTCGCTCGATCTTGCTAGCTACAATGTGGTTGATGCCGAACGCGAATTCTTGCGCGACTACACCACAAAATATGTCGATATTGTGTTTGCCAACGAGGAGGAGGCATTTGCTTTCACTGGTAAAAAGGCCGAAGAGGCGGCGGTCGAAATCGGTCAGATGTGCCGCATTGCGGTGGTGAAAGTGGGCAAACGCGGTTCGTTTGTGGTTTCGGGCAGCGAATTTCATCAAATCCCTGCGGCCAAAGTGGCGTGCATCGACTCTACGGGCGCGGGCGACCTCTACGCTGCGGGCTTTCTCTATGGCTATGCGCGCGGTCTTTCGCTCGACAAATGTGCTCGCATTGGCACCATCTGCGCTGGACATGTCATTACCTTCGTCGGCGCCAAAATGGACGACCGCACTTGGCAATCAATCAACGCCATTGTCGGAAATTTCTGAAATCTGAATCGTCTTCTATCCTTGGTGGTGGGACGCATGAAAATACAAAAAAGCGACCAATTCTTCGGGATTGATCGCTTTTTTGCGGAAGGTGGGGGATTCGAACCCCCGGTACGGAAACCCGTACGGCAGTTTAGCAAACTGCTGGTTTCAGCCACTCACCCAACCTTCCAAATGGTGGAGCGTTTGCTGCTACCAAAAATGCGGTGCAAAATTACTACATTTTTTCAATCTCACAAAATTTTTTCGCCTAAACTTATCGTAAAATAACTAATTTGCTGATTATCAGCATGGAAAATGTGATTCTTTTGCGAGAAAATTGTTCGCTAATTTGCCGCCAAGAATTTTTTGTGGATTTTCGCATGGCGAGGTTTGATGTTCTAATTTGTTACAAGAATGGGGTCATGTATACTGGTACGCATAGTGTGGCACCATCTTTTTGTAAGTCTTTGGTGTAGAGTAAGATTCGCTTATCGATTCGTGCAGAATACTTTTTGCAGAACATGTCCAATGATTTATGCGTCTTATACCCCGATGATTTTACTTCTATGGGGACAAGTTTATTGCCTTGTGAAAGTAGAAAATCCACTTCGTAATTGTGGTTGTTAGCGTCTAGGAACGTGTTATAGTACAATTCGTATCCAGCGGTACGAAGCATTTGTGCTACCATATTCTCGTAGATATACCCCAGATTTGTGTTCAATTTATCTGCCCATAGCTTCTCGTAGATGATGTTTTCGGTGAAATCTTTGTCCCAAAATGACAATGTAACAAACAGACCAGTGTCTACAAGAAACATTTTGTACCGTGTGCGGTCTGCTGTGAGCGCTAATCCCACATTAGGGTCGGAGGTTTGGTAGGCGACATTCACCAACATGCTCTCGCGTAGGGTTTCAAGCATTTCTTGCATCTGATATTGTTTCACATTTTCGATTACCGTAGAAGCCTGATAGCGTGAGCTATTTTTGCTCAGTTCAGAAGGAATAGATAAAAATAACGCTCGTAGTTTGTCGCTAGAATCTAGTTTACGCAAATCATCGGCATAGAGATTTAGAATGCGTCGCTTGATGGTATCTACCATTTGCAGATTCTTGGTTTCGATATACTCGTTTACAGCTTGCGGCATGCCTCCAACTAGCATGTATAAACGGAAGTCTCGCATCAACTGGCGGTGTGTTGCATTGCCTAAAGCTTGGCGATTGTCATACATCTGCCGCAGTAGAGTCATGGTATTGTCATTTCCTAATGCCCAACAGAACTCCTCGTAATCCATTGGGTACATTTGAATGCGCTCTTCTTCGCTTGGGATAACAATGTTTTGCACATTCTTTCGGATACTAATAAGTGACCCTGTCTCAATATAATCATACCTGCCATCTGCTACAAGATATTTGATCGCTTGGCGTACTAAAGGTTGCAGTTGCACTTCGTCGAAAATAATCACCGATTTGCGTTCCTTTAACACAACATCGTAGATAACCTGCAATCGCATAAAAAGATAGTCAATGTTTGTGACGTTGTTAACTATCAGTTCTTGTACATCTGGACGCAAGTGGGCAAAGTCTATTAAGAGATACGAGTCGTACTCTTGTTCGGCAAAACTGCGTGCTAGAGTGGATTTACCTACACGCCGTGCACCCTCTATCAACAATGCACTTTTACCTGCCGCTCTTGTTTTCCATTGCAGCATTTTTTGATAGGCTTTGCGCCTAAATATTCGTTCAGACATAATGTTCTTGTTAAATTCGCTGCAAAGGTACTGATTATTATTTAATTACGCAAGTACTTACCGCTGACCGCAAAATTTTTTTGACCAAATTTACCGCTGACCGCAAAATTTTTTTGACCAAATTTACCGCTGACCGCAAAATTTTGTGCGCTTCGAAGATTTCTGCAAGTAATTTTTGGTTAGTGGAAATGATGGCACAGGTTGCTTATTCGCAAAATGTTTGCTAACTTTGCACCCTGATAATTAAAGCAATCATCATCATGAAAAAAATTCTTGCATTTTTCGTCGTGGCACTGACGAGCGCTCTCACCCTTGCACAGAGCAATCAAGTGATTTGGAACAATGGTCGTGCGCAACACGCACAGCCCATCACCAATGTCGATAGCATTACATTCCCCGACCAAATTCTCGAGGGCGACACAATGCTAATTATCTTGCCTCGCTCCGTCAAACAAATCGTTCACGATACGGTCTATGTGGTTAAACACGATACCGTTTATGTCAGTGTCAACCTTAAGGAAGGCGGTTTCTCTGTGTCTAAATCTACGCAAGTGCAGTTCTCGTCGGGAAATCTGCAATATCAACCTAGCACTAGTACATGGCGTTTTGCAGAAAATCAGTACGATTTTATTGGGTCCGACAATGCTAATATCTCCAACGCATCTTATACGGGTTGGCTTGATCTTTTTGGCTGGGGAACAGGTGATGATCCAACTAAATGTTCGACATCTAAAGATGATTATACCACCTTCACCGATTGGGGAACAAATGTCATTGGCTCTGACCCTGCCAATACTTGGCGCACGCTCTCCAAAATGGAATGGCAGTATTTGATAAGCACACGCACAAATGCGAAAAAATTGAATGGCGGCGCCACGGTGAATAATGTAACAGGCTGGATAATTTTGCCTGATATCTGGACTACGCCCGATGGACTCACTTTTAACCCAAGCGCTGAAAAAGGTCTCGTGGAAAATCCAAACAGACCTGGATATTACACTAATTCACAAGAAAATAACTTCAGCCACAATGTTTATTCGGCTGATGAATGGGCAAAAATGGAAGCCGCTGGCGCTATATTTCTTCCTGTGGCGGGAATGCGCAGTGGAACAAGTTTAGAAAATGTTGATGAAGGAGCCTATATGTCTTCTGAAACGCCCTCTGAATGGGAATATGTATATGGTGGAATCATTTTTTCAAATCTTGGACTATATACCAATGGCGGCGCTATGGCACGTTGGGGAATCTCAGTCCGCCTTGTGAAAAATATGTAAATGACAAGATATGAGAATCCGAAACGGCTTTCAAACAGGTTTTGAGAGCCGTTTTTGTTGAGAAAAATCGTTCTTGTGGCCGAATGTTGAATCCTAACTTTATTTACTCGCAGTGCGTTAAATCAATCATCTAATCAATTTTTCAACAAAAATTGCTATCTTTACGCAATGTTTTTCACTACAACAATCGAATGCAACGCAAACGACTTAATGTTCTAATAATCAGTGTTTTGGCTGTAATCGCTATTGGCATGGCAGGTACAGCGTGGCTCTGGGCAAGCGAGTTTCGGGCGGCTTTCACGGTGGCTGACGGACAAAATCCAAATCTCTATGTGCAGCAAGGCATGACGCTCGACGATGTGTGCGAGGCGCTAGAGCAGGGCGGTTTCACCGAAAATGCTGCACCTTTTCGCCGTTACATGTTGCGCAAACACTACGACGAACGCATTAAAGCGGGCTGCTATCGCATCAGCAATGGCATGACAAATCGCACGCTGGCGCAGCATCTCATTTTCTGCATGCAAGAACCAATCCGACTGAAATTCAATAACATACGATTGAAATCGGAACTCGCGGCACGGCTCAGTCACCAGTTGATGCTCGACTCTGCCACCATTGCGCAATGCCTCGATAGCACCGATTTTTTGGCGAAATATGATGTTATGCCAGCCACCGCACTCACGCTTTTTATTCCGAATACCTACGAGGTCTATTGGAACATCACGGCAGACGGACTTTTTGCCCGCATGAAGCGCGAATACGATGTTTTTTGGAACGATCAACGCCGTGCGCAGGCTCAGGCCGCGCGCCTTACACCCCCCGAGGTGATGATTTTGGCATCGATAGTTGACGAAGAGACGAATGTGGCGGCCGATAAACCAATCATCGCTGGACTTTATCTTAACCGATTGCGCCGCGGAATGCCGCTTCAGGCTTGCCCTACGGTGAAATATGCGCTCGGCGACTTCACACTCACGCGCGTGCTCGACGAACACACCAAAATCGATTCGCCGTACAACACCTACAAATATCGTGGTTTGCCGCCTGGACCCATCCGCATGCCGAGCATTGCTGCCATCGAAGCGGTGCTGCACTACACGCCGAGCAACTACATCTACATGTGCGCGTCGGACAAGATGGACGGCTCGCACAATTTCGCAGCCACGCTCGCTCAGCACAATCGCAACGCGCAACTCTATCATCGCGCCTATCGGCAGTGGAAAAAGAAACGTTGAGTTTGTAGGTGAGAGGTTAGAGAAATTGGGAATCAAAAGATTTTATTATCCAACTTCAACTGCACTGACTTTTTCTTGCGACTTGCTACTAATTTGAAATCTGAAATCAATAGAATTATGAAAATCTTAATTGCTACCGAAAAACCATTCGCAGCCGCAGCCGTCGAAGGTATGCGCGAAATTGTTGAGAAGGCAGGTATCGAACTTGCTTTGCTCGAAAAATACACCGACCGCCAGCAACTGCTCGATGCTGTGACCGATGCCGAAGGCTTGATTGTGCGCTCCGACAAGGTTACTGCCGAAGTAGTGGAACACGCCAAGAAACTGAAAATTGTGGTGCGTGCTGGCGCTGGCTACGACAACATCGACCTTGCTGCTTGCTCGGCGCGCGGCATTGTGGCTATGAACACGCCAGGGCAAAACTCCAACGCTGTGGCGGAACTCGCCATCGGCTTGATGGTCTACATGGCGCGCAACAATTTCCGTCCTGGCACGGGTTCTGAACTGAAAGGTAAAACACTCGGCATTCAGGCCTACGGCAATGTGGGACGACTTGTCGCTAAATTGGCTCAAGGTTTCGGCATGCGTGTGCTGGCATTCGATCCGTTTGTACCAGCCGAAAAAATGTCGGCCGAAGGCGTCACGCCCGTCGCCGATCTGAACGAACTCTATCGCCAATCGAACTATGTTTCGCTGCATATTCCAGCCAACGAGCAGACCAAAAAATCGATCAACTACAGCTTGATGAGCCTGATGCCGAAAGGCGCTTGTCTAGTGAATACCGCTCGCAAAGAGGTGATTGACGAAGCCGATTTGGCGCGCGTTTTGGAGGAACGTCCCGACTTCAGATATGTGGCCGATGTGGCACCCGAATCGTATGCCGAACTGCGCGAAAAATTCGACGCACGCATTTTTGCTACACCAAAGAAAATGGGCGCCGAAACAGCCGAAGCCAACATCAATGCTGGTCTTGCCGCCGCTCGCCAAGCCGTTGGCTACCTGAAAGATGGCGTCGATCGCTTCCGTGTGAACTAAAGAGTTTGTAAAGTTCGCAAAGTTTGAAAGTTTATAAAGATAGGACACTGCAAACTTTGAAACAATTAGAAACTTTTTAATCAGAAATTTTAAATCAGATATCTCGTTTGTTTTGGAACAAAACAACGCTCTTCCTGTTGTTCAGCGCTACAAAGCCTATTTGTCGCTGGAACGTTCGTTGGCGGCCAACACCATCGAGGCCTACCTGCGCGATGTGGCGTTGCTGTTCGATTACCTCGATGAGCAGAAAATAGACTACCTGAAGGCGACGCTTGCCGATTTCGAGGCGTTTGTGGCTCTGCTTGGTAGTCTTGGGTTGCATGCGCGGTCGCAGGCAAGGGTGGTTTCGGGCGTAAAATCGTTCTATAAGTTTCTGATTTACAGTCGAGAACTGGAATCTGATCCGACCGAACTTTTGCAGATGCCCACGCTTCCGCGCTATCTGCCCGAGGTGCTTTCGGTCGAAGAAATTGAGCGCATTCTGAAAGCCATCGATCTTTCAAAACCCGATGGTCACCGCAATCGTGCCATTGTGGAGACGCTCTACGGATCGGGCTTGCGCGTGTCGGAACTGGTCAATTTGCGCTTGTCGAATATCGATTTTGAACAGCAGTTTATGCGCGTCGAGGGCAAAGGTAGCAAACAACGACTTGTGCCGCTGTCGGAGCCTGCCGTGCATGCCATCAAACTGTGGTTGCTCGATCGAAACTTGCTGAAAATTCAGCGCGGTCAGGAAGATTTTGTCTTTCTCAATCGCCGCGGACATCAGCTCACGCGCAATATGATCTTTCTGATAGTCAAGCAGTTGGCTGCCGATGCTGGTGTCGAAAAAAACATTTCGCCACACACATTTCGTCATTCGTTTGCCACGCACCTGCTCGAGGGCGGAGCCAATTTGCGCGCCATTCAAGAGATGCTCGGCCACGAAAGCATCATCACCACCGAAATCTACACGCACATGGACATGACTTTCCTGCGCACCGAAATTCTCGACAAACACCCAAGGAATAAGTTGGCGGTGAATAAAGAGTAAAGAGTAAAGAGTAAAGAATAAAGATGGTGACTGCAATTTGACTACCAATTTTAAATTTACAAGATATGAAAGAAAAAACACGCCAGCAAGTGCTGCAAATTGACAGAGAGTATTTTGTGAAAATTGCAAAAGGCGAACACAAAATCGAACATCGCCTAATTTATTCGAGCAACGAAACTCGTTATCTTGATGAAGATGAAAATGGCGAAATTGTACCTCGTGAGTATGATACCCTGAAATTGATAAATGGGCGCAGAAAAAATGCGCCAACTCTGGTTGTAGAAGTTGAAAAAGCTGAAATATACTATGTGCAGGACGAAGATGGCAATGATGTAACTTATGTTGATAAAGATGGCGATACTTGCTATTTGTACGAAATATGGTACTATCTCGGCAAGGTCTTGTCGGTCGAAAACGCAGAGGAAATCTTGTAATACTTTGGTGTGTAAGATATGATACAAAAAATGTAGGGACGTGGCATGCCGCGTCCCTACACTGTAAAAAGGTAGTTGAGTTTATTTTTTGCTCTTCGTTGTTCTTCTTGAACCGCGGCGACCTTTCGAGGCGCTCTCGGGATTGGCAATGATGGCACGGCAAGCCTCTTCGGTGAGCGTGGTGGCATCGGTATCCTTGGGCAGACGGTAGTTTTTCTTGTCGCTCACAGTGTGAATGTATGCGCCGTAAGGTCCGTTCAGCACCTGAATGTCGCCAAACACATGAATGAAGCGGTTTTTGTCGGCTTCGCGTTTGGCCAAGATTATCTCGATGGCGCGCTCTGGCGTGAGTGTGTACGGATTGTCGGTTTTCGGAACAGAAAAGTACGATTTCCCGAGTTTGATGTACGGACCGAAACGCCCATCGGCCACAATCATATCTTCGCCCTCGTACTGACCGAGGTTCATTGGCAATTTGAAAAGTTCGAGCGCCTCTTCGAGCGTGATGGTGAAAATGCTCTGACCTTTCTGCAGATCGGCAAAGCGCGGTTTCTCGTCGCCATCGGACGAACCGAGTTGCGCCACAACGCCATATTTCCCGACTTTGGCATAGACGGGTTTGCCCGTTGCGGGATCGTTGCCGAGGAACTGCTCGCCAGGCTTCACGCCCGTGGTTTTGTCGGCCGCCTGCACCTCTCTGTGGAACGAATTGTAGAACTCGCCGATATTCTCGTTCCAAGCCACTTTGCCTTGCGCTATCTCGTCGAATTCGGCCTCGACATTGGCGGTGAAATTATAGTCGAGAATGTCGGCAAAATGCTCCATCAGAAAATCGTTCACAACCACGCCTACATCGGTGGGCGAGAGTTTTCCCTGATCGACGGTCTCTTTTTCGCGCAGTTTTTCGACTTTTATTTCACCTTTTTTGAGCGAAATCACTGTGTAGTCGTGCGGCGTGTTTGGAATGTCGCGCGTGCAAGCATAGCCGCGTGTGAGAATGGTAGTTATCATCGAAGCGGTGGTCGACGGACGGCCAATGCCCAACTCTTCGAGTTTTTTCACAAGTGTGCCATCGGTGTAGCGCGCGGGACGCTGTGTGAAACGCTCTTGAGCCGAGGCTTCAATCATGCCGATATCTTGTTTGTCGATGAGTGGCAGGCGAGTTGTCGAATCGCGGTCGGCATCGTCGTCGGCTGCGTCCATGTAGACGCGCAGGAAACCGTCGAAAGTCATCACTTCGCCCGTGGCAACGAATTGTTCTTGGCTACCATCGATGTTGATGTTGATTGTAGTATGCTCAAATTCGGCATCGGCCATTTGCGAAGCCACAGCGCGTTTCCAAATCAGTTCGTACAGGCGCTGTTCGTTGGCAGTGCCAGCTATGGTATGGTTGTTGACGTAGGTCGGACGAATGGCCTCGTGCGCCTCTTGTGCGCCTTTGGCTTTGGTGTGATATTGGCGAACTTTCACGTAGTTTTCGCCAGCCATTTCGATGACCTCTTTTTTGATTGTTCCGAGGGCTAAGTTGCTCAAATTCAGCGAGTCGGTACGCATGTAGGTGATTTTACCAGCCTCGTAGAGTTTTTGCGCCACACGCATGGTTTGCGCCACTGGCATTTTTAGGCGGCGCGATGCCTCTTGTTGCAATGTCGATGTGGTGAAAGGTGCGGCAGGCGATTTTTTAGTTGGGCGTTTCTCGATGCTTTCGATGTGGAATTTAGCCGTTTTGCAATGCTCGAGAAATGCGCGTGCTTCGGCTTCGGTGGCGAAACGGCGCTTCAGTTCGGCATGTAGTTCGCAGGGCTTGCCTTGCACATCGACGGCCGAGAACACTGCCGTAACGCGGTACGACGAGGTGGCTTTGAAACTGTTGATTTCGCGCTCGCGCTCCACAACCAGTCGCAGCGTAACCGACTGCACACGACCAGCCGAAAGTCCGAGTTTCACCTTTTTCCACAGCACGGGCGACAGCTCGTAACCCACCAAACGGTCGAGCACACGGCGTGCCTGCTGAGCGTTCACCATGTTTATGTCCACCTCGCGCGGATTGGCAATGGCAGCCGTGAGTGCGTCGGGTGTTATCTCGTGAAAAGCGATACGATTTTTTTTACCTTGCTCAAGTTTCAACACATTTTGCAAGTGCCAAGCAATGGCCTCTCCTTCGCGGTCTTCATCGGATGCGAGCCAAACCATATCGGCTTGGGCTGCCTCTTTTTTCAACTCGGCCACCAATTTTTTCTTATCATCGGGGACTACATAGGTCGGCTTGAAACCATTTTTTACATCGATGCTCAGATTGCGGTCGGGCAGGTCGCAAATATGACCCATACACGATACCACTTTGTAATCTTTTCCAAGATATTTTTGTACATTTTTAGTCTTGGAAGGAGACTCTACGATTACGAGATTCTTCATAAAATAACACCCTTTTTATATCGCGGCGAAACCGCCAAATTTGAAACTGCAAAGTAACAACATTTTTTTTGCAACTGCAAATTTATTTTTCCAGTCGTTAGTTGTAATAGATTTTCTCAATCGTCTGAGAAATGCACCAACACATGTCGGTACGAGTTGAAGATTTTTGTTTTCGATACGAATCCAACGTATTTTCCGTCGTCGTCGACCACGGGCAGACTCCATGCGCCAGTGTCTTCGAAAATGTCCATCACCTTTTCCATCGGCCATTTGGCATTGATTTTGGCTGGCACGGCAATCATCAGTTTGCGCACCGAAAAACGCTGATAAAGGTCGGGACGAAACATGATGTTGCGCACCTCGTCGAGCGGCATGATGCCCACCAAAATGCCCGAATTTTTGTCGACTACGGGGAATACATTGTGGCTCGAGCGCGAAATTATCTTCACCAATTCGCCAAGTTTCATTTCGGGATTGACTATTTCAATGTCCGATTCGATGAAATTTTCCATCTTCAGCATCGAAAGCACAGCGCGATCTTTGTGGTGCGTCATCAGTTCGCCTTTTTGCGCCAAACGCATGGCGTAGAGGCTGTGTGGCTCGAACAAAATGATGGTGAGATACGACACCACCGAGGTTATCATCAGTGTCATGAAAAGGTCGTAACCGCCTGTGAGTTCGGCAATTAGAAACACGGCCGTGAGTGGTGCGTGCATCACACCGCTCATCAAACCAGCCATGCCAGCGAAGGCAAAATTTTGGCTCGGAATGTCGAGCTCAAACACATTCATGCCCGTGGCGAGCGCAAAGCCTGTGAGGCAGCCCACAAAAAGACTCGGCGCGAAAATGCCGCCCGTTCCGCCTGCGCCGTTGGTTGCCGCCGAAGCGAAAATCTTGAAAAAGACGATGAGGCAAAGATAGACGATGATGGCCCAAGTCTCGGTACGTAGCGAGTAGAATGGCGACTGTTGGAATACTGCGCTGGCGTCGCCTGCAAGCAGCGCTGCAATGGTGTCGTAGCCTTCGCCATAGAGCGGTGGAAACAGGAAGATGAGCAATCCCAGCATGGCACCGCCCACTGCAATTTTGCTGTACGGTCGGCGAATGCGCTTGAAAAAGCCTTCGAGCCTATTCATGCCGCGCGTGAAATAGAGCGAAACTAAACCGCACGCCACGCCCAACACAATAATATATGGTATGCGCCGCAGTTCGAATGGCATTGCGTTGTCGAAACGGAACATCGCCTCGCTGCCCATCATCAGATACGAAAATGCGTTGGCCGTGATGCTCGAGATGAGCAGCGGCACAATGGAGGTCATGGTCATGTCGAGCAGCAGCACTTCCAGCGTGAACATTACGCCAGCGATTGGGGCTTTGAAAATGCCGCCAATGGCACCAGCAGCACCGCAACCCACGAGCAGCATCAGTGTTTTTTGGTCGAGGTGGAACGCGCGCCCAAGGTTCGACCCGATGGCTGAGCCTGTCAGCACAATTGGCGCCTCGGCACCCACCGAACCGCCAAAGCCGATGGTGATGGCGCTCGCCACTATCGATGACCACATGTTGTGAACCTTGATGATGGCTTTGCGCTGCGAAATGGCGTAGAGAATTTTGGTGACGCCATGGCTGATGTCGTCTTTCACAATGCGCCGCACATAGAAACTGGCTAGCGCAATGCCTACGGCGGGCAACATTAGGTAGAGATAGTTCACCTCGTCGTGCGAGACGAGCGAGACTACGCCGCGCTGAATGAGTGCGATGATGCTCTTCAAAATGAACGCTGCCACAGCGCACGCTACGCCCACCAGAAAACTCAGAATCAGCACAAAATACGACTCTTTGATGTGTCTTTCGCGCCACATCAACAGTGCCATATACCGTTCGTGCCAATCGATTTTCTTCATCTTTTTCAGAGTAAGAAGTAGGAATTTTTTCAGCCTGCAAAATTACAAAAAAATTGAGAAAGGCGGTTTTTGAGATTTTTGGCGATGGGTTACCATTGAAGATTTGTGATTTTTGAGAAAATGAAAGGACGCACGCGGTGCGTCCCTACAATCTTCAAATAAACAATTTCAGAAATCTGGAATTTCTCAACGATTATGGTTCGTCGAGGTCGACTACGAGGTTATCGACGATGAATTCTTGGCGTTCCGACGTGTTTTTGCCCATGTAGAACGATAGCATTTCGGCCACTGCATCTTCTTTGCGCAGCTGAATTTGGTCGAGGCGCATATCTTTGCCAATGAAGTGCTTAAATTCGTCGGGCGAGATTTCGCCAAGACCTTTGAATCGCGTGATTTCTGGCGCAGGCTTCAATGCCTCGATGGCGGCAATGCGCTCCTCTTCGGTATAGCAATAGCGTGTCTCTTTTTTGTTGCGCACACGGAAAAGTGGCGTTTGCAGAATGTATACGTGACCTTTCTTCACCAAATCGGGGAAGAATTGCAGGAAGAAAGTCATCATCAGCAGGCGAATGTGCATGCCATCGACATCGGCATCGGTGGCAATTATCACCTTGTTGTAGCGCAATCCTTCGAGACCGTCTTCAATGTTGAGCGCGGCTTGCAGGTAGTTTAGCTCTTTGTTTTCGTAAACCACTTTTTTTGTTTCGCCGAAGCAGTTGTGCGGTTTGCCTCGCAGACTGAACACGGCTTGTGTCTTCACATCGCGGCTTTTGGTGATGGAACCCGACGCTGAATCGCCCTCGGTGATGAAAATGCAACTCTCGTTGCGCAGGTCGCCTTTGGCATCGTTGTAGTGAACGTGGCAATCGCGCAATTTGTCGTTGTGCATATTCACTTTTTTGGCGAGGTTACGAGCCATTTTCGACACGCCTGCAATGGCTTTGCGCTCTTTTTCGGAGTCGATAATCTTTTTTAGCAACGTGTCGGCCATCGGCTGATTTTTGTGCAGATAGTTATCGACTTCGCGCTTGATGAAATCGCCCACAAATTTGTTCACGCTCACGCCCGAAAGCGGATAAGGCTTACCTTCGCTGTCCTTCTCGGGAGCCATATTCAGCGAACCAAGTTTAATCTTAGTCTGACTCTCGAAAGTCGGTTCTATCACGTTGATGGCAATGGCTGCCACCACGCCACTGCGAATGTCGCTCAGCTCAAAATTTTTGTTGTAATATTCTTTGATGGTGCGAGCCAAATGTTCGCGCAGCGCCGTTTGATGCGTGCCGCCTTGCGTGGTGTTTTGTCCGTTTACAAACGAATAATACTCCTCGCCATATTGTTCGGAGTGTGTGAATGCAATCTCGATGTCGTCGCCTTTGAGGTGGACAATGGGGTAGAGCGGTTCCGATGTGCTGCGCTCCTGAAGCAGATCGAGCAGACCGTTGCGCGACACAAATTTGCGCCCGTTGAAGACCATGGTCAAACCCGTATTCAGGTAACTGTAGTTGCGCAGCATGGTCTCGATGAAATCTTCGTGGAAAGCGTATTTTCCAAAGATTTGCTCATCGGGTGTGAAGCTAACGAGCGTGCCGTTGCGCTCGGTGGTTGGCTGCAGGTCGTACTCTTTCACCAATTTTCCGCAGGCGAAATCGGCTTGCTTCACTTGTCCGTCGCGGAACGATTTCACGGTAAAATCTGCCGATAGCGCATTCACCGCTTTTGTGCCGACGCCATTCAAGCCGACCGATTTTTGGAATGCTTTGGTGTCGTATTTGCCGCCTGTGTTCATTACCGAAACAGCGTCCACCATTTTGCCTTGCGGAATGCCGCGCCCGTAGTCGCGCACGGTTATGGTGCAATCGTTCAGCGTGATGTCGATGGTCGAGCCGAAGTGCATGCGAAACTCGTCGATAGAGTTGTCGATCACCTCTTTTATCAGCACATAGATGCCATCGTCGGAGGCGTTGCCGTCGCCAAGTTTGCCAATGTACATGCCAGGGCGCAGACGCACATGCTCAAGTCCTTCGAGCGTGCGAATGTTGTCGTCGGTATAGTCGGTTTGCGGTGTGATTACTTCTTCGGCCATAGCTGTTGTTGAAGCGTTGATTTGTTGAAATGTTGAACTGTTTGCAGCCCGTTTCGGTTAGCAATAATTTTCAAATTTGAAATTTGAAATTTCTTGCACCAAGGTGCGAAAAGTAGTGGAGCTGACGGGAGTCGAACCCGCGTCCAAACGGGGAAGCAATATGCTTTCTACACGCTTATCTTCGCTTTCATTTTCGTGCGGCGGCAAGACCGAAGCCACCAACCGACGCCTTATCCGCTAAATTTTCGACGAGTGTGCGCGGCCACACCCATCTATCCCCGATTTTTCTACACCTCTTTGTCCGAACCGCTTCAGGGAGTGGCATTCGAGAGATGTCTCGTTCCAGCACCTGTGCCAGAATTGAGCCTAAAGTACTAAACTTCGTTTAGGCAGCGAGAGCGTAAGATGTTTCGCCAGTTAAAATTTTGCCGTCGATGATTAGAGTGCTATCCGGCGTCACACTGCGTGCTTACATACCTCTTCTGCCCGCTGTCAAAACCAAAAACAGCCCCAGAATGCGGAAATGTTTGCTCATTTTTCCGAACTGCAAAGGTACGAAAATTTTTTCAGATTTCAAATTTATTTGATTTTTGCTATTAGGTCGAAAAAAAATGTAGGAACGCGGCATAGCACGTCCCTACTTTTTGCAGTTGGCAGTTGGCGGTGTCTACCGAAAGTCATTGTCAACGGTCAACAGTCTTGCTTTTTTCACTTTAGTCGGGAGAGAGCAGTCTTTGTTTGAACATCTTCGAGAATGAAGTCGTCGTCGAGGTCGAGCAGCTCAATTTTTTTCTTGTTGTCGCCTCTGCCGTAGTATTGGTCGGCCGATCGCCCAATTTCAACATCGCTTGAACCATCTTCGTCGGCGTCGTCCACAACCTTGGGTAGCGCGTCGGAGGTGAAACCTGTGGCAATGAGCGTAACTTTTACTTCTGCGCCAAGCGATTCGTCGTATGTAATGCCAGTTATCACATCTACTCCGTCTATTCGATCGGTAAAATCGGTAAGCTTGGCCAATTCGTCAGTAGTGATCTCGTCTTCGTGCGAACAGGTGATGTTTATCAGCAACTTTTTCGCTTGATGAATGTCGGCTGTTTCGAGCAGTGGCGTTTTCAACGCATTTTGAATGGCATCCATTATTCTGTTATCGCCTTCGCCATGCCCAATGTTCATCAGCGCTACCATGCTATCTTTCATGGTTGTGTTCACATCGGCAAAATCGACATTTATATAGCCATGAACTGTGATGATTTCGGCAATACTTTTCACTGCTGTGGCAAGTACATCGTCGGCCATTTTGAATGCGGCTTCCACCTTTATGTGGAAGTTTTCGATCAATTTCTGATTGTTAACGACCAAAATGGCATCTACATTTTTGCTCAGCTCTAGCACGCCGCGAAGTGCTTGTTTAATTTTTTTCTTGCCTTCGAAAACAAAAGGAATGGTAACCACGCCCACGGTGAGAATGCCCAAGTCGTGCGCCACTTTGGCAATGAGTGGCGATGCGCCAGTGCCAGTGCCGCCGCCCATGCCTGCGGTGATGAACGCCATTTTTGTGGTCGTTTCGGTGAACATTTTTTCTATTGCGATGAGCGATTTTTCGGCTGCCTTGGCCGCTACTTCGGGCTGCGCGCCTGCACCAAGTCCATCGTCGCCAAGAATTATCTGGTTCGATACGGGCGAGTGACGAAGTGCCTGCTGGTCGGTGTTGCAGACTACAAAAGTTACATCTTTTATGCCTAGCTCGAACATGTGATTCACCGCGTTGCAGCCACCGCCGCCCACGCCAACAACCTTTATGATGTTGGAATCGTTCGATAAGATGTTCGATAAATCGGTCGGTTTAAATTCGGTTGTTTCCATGTTCTTATTCAATTTTCTGAACCAAATAGATTGTTTATTATTTCGATAAATTCTCTGCCTTTTCCGCTTTTTCCGCTTTTTTTGCTATTTTTGCTTTTTTTCTCTGGCTCTTGATTTTTCTCCTCGAAACAGTTTTCGTCGCCCATCAGTAGCAGACCAATGGTTTGTGCTGTAAGGTGGCGGCACGAGTCGTCGTTTTGCTCGATATATTGCGAAAAATCGCCAATACGGGCGTGCATTCCGCTCGATTTTTCGAGCCATTCGTTGGCATGCGAAATCTGCATCAGCTTGCCCGACGCAATGATGCCAGCCTCCAACTCACTCACATCGTCTACTGCGCTTTGCACCTGCTGCATGGCGTAAGCCACAATCTCGTCGAAACGCGCGTTGCAAATGCTTATCAATTCGACTAGGCTAATTAAACGCTCGTTGCCATTTTCGTCGTCGGGCATTTTCATGTGGTCGCTTTTCGATATTTTTTTGTCGAAACTTGTGCTCCAATAGGTTATCAGGCTTTCGGCTCTTTTTTCGTCCAATCCAAGCGTGGTGAGGTCGGAAATGATGTGCTTCCGACCCAGCGGCACAACGCCAATATGCGCCAATTTTCCTTGCGTGTAGACTGCCACCGAAGTGCAACCCGTGCCGAAATAGATCACTGCGCAACCTGCCTCTTTATCTTCGGGCGAAGCGATGGCGCGCGATACAGCTAAAGGCGTTGGTTGGGGAGGGAGTAAAATTTTGAAATTATTCATCAACTCTTTACAACTATTGACCGCTTTCAAACAATTTTCGTTGGCATAGATCAGCGTAAAATTGCCGTTCAGTTGGTCGCCTTTCTTGTCTAATGGATCTTTTACGGCTTTGAAATCGAGGGCAAATTCTTCTGCAGTGCTTATTACGGAGCAATTGTCGGCGATTTTTTCGAAAGCTTCGTTGCGCATCTTGTCTAGCAGATCTTCGTCGATAGGCTTTTTAGGATCGAGAGCGCGCGCCACTTCTACTCGCTTCATCGACAGCGAGCGACAGTTGATGCCAGCATAAAACTTGGTGATGTGATTGCCACCAGGTAGCCGATTTTCGAGTTGGCGCAGCACCTTGTTGATCGATGCAACCACATCGTTCGGCTTCATTATTTGCCCATTTTTTACAGCACCAGCAGGTGTCGGCTCGCTATCGGAGCCAAGCAGTTGCAAACGATTTTCGGGCGTGCGCACCGCCGCCGTGGCTGTAATGCGCGTGTGTCCAATTTCTACAGCGATGATATTCATTGTTAGTTGATGAGTTTATGAGTTGATAAGTTGATGAGTTTAACGCATTAGCCAGGGTTTGTGAGAAAAATTATGCCTCAACACCCACTTTACAGACTTTTCTTCGTGCAGACCACCTGATTTCGGTAGCGCAGATCGATTACACGATAGCGATTCCAGCCGATGTACGGCAGTCCTTTGCGATAGAAAGTGCGCAGTTTTTCTAGTTTCTCTTCGGCGCCATCGAGTGTGCCAAGATAGACGACATGGTCGCCAACGCGTGGCGTGAGTTGCAACTCGTTTTTGGGCATCACACGAATTTGCGTTATCTGACTGCGCCAAAAATCGTCGTCTTCAATCTCGTCGATAAAATCGTAGAGCGCACCGCAGATAAATTCGTCGTTCACAATGCCCGTAACCACAGGAACATACACGCTAAATCGAGTCGATGCAGGCATGCGCTTTCGCTGCTCGTCGATGTAAAAATTGCCATAAGCAGTCATCACGCGGAACTTGGGGCGACGCTGCGTTACATCGATGCGAATGGCCCCGTCTGCCGTATAGTAACATGAGGCTTCGCAGACGAATGGATTCTTTTTAATCAGCGTTTCAATCTCGTTGAAATCGATTTTGCCAATTTGCGTGCCGATGTAATTTTGATTCATGCGTCCGAGTTGATTTTGCACATCTTTTTCGTTGATGAAACCGAGTTCGTCGGCATCAAGCACGCGCGTCTCGATGCGTCGGCACACATCGCCATCGGGCAGTGGCGAGGTGTAAACCACTGCAAAAATCAGATAGCCCGCTAGCGCGATCATCGTGAACAAAATCAGTATGTTACGCAGGAATTTCAAATTTCAAATTTCAGATTTCA
>CAVFDI010000013.1:0-29650 GCA_963621145.1 Paludibacteraceae bacterium
AGGTTGCAGGTTGCAAAATTGTCAATTAAAGCGCGCCACGTACCTACAAGCCTTTCTCAATTGCAGCGGGCTTTCTCTTAATTCTAAATTCATAATTGCCTAGTGAGACAAAAAAAACGCCCCCCGAAACTATCGGAGGACGCCGTGTTTTTGCAGAGATTTTTTTAGGTTGACTCTTAAAATTTTTCAGAGCCGACCCGTTTATTTTGCCAACTTAAGCAGTGCGTCGGCACCCTCGGGCGACAAAGCCTTCAAGTCCGACATTGGCTCGAATTGGTGAGGAACGTATGTCAGCACTTGGCAGCGCGCAAACTGCTTGTCGCGCGATGCCACGAAATCAATTTTCACATTGGTCTCGTTGCGCGAAACAACCTTGGCCAGCGCATCCCAATTCTGCTCTTCGATGAAACGAATGGCATCTTTGGCCGAACCAGTCTGAACATAAATAACGTAGCCATGCAGCGCACTCTTGTTGTAGCAGAGTTGACGCCAATGATAGCCCAAATAGAGACAGCCCCAAATCACAAAGATGATGGCGCCGCAACCAAGCGCGAAAAATGCAGTGTCGGTGTTTTCGCTTTGCAACGAACGCATCACCACAAACATGACCATGCCCGCCGCCACCAACAAAATGCCAATGACAATGTCTTTCACGCAAATATTTTTCGAGATATTTTCTTCGGAACCTTGAAGCAGGCTTTCCGAAATTTTCGATTTTGCCATAATTTTTCCTTTTATTATTTCAAAAAAAATGTGTAAAACAATCTTTTTCTGCGCACAACACGCAGAGTTTGCGCACTATTTTCCACCGAAAATCGTGGGAAATGCGCATAAAATCTATAACAATTGGGAAAAATCGGGCTAACGCAGTATACGCCGCAGTGCGAAAACATAATCCTGCGCCGTGGCAGCGTTTACGGCATCGCCAAGGCGCGCCGTGTAGAGTCTGCGTTGTTGTTTTAGGCTCTCGAATTGCGATTTTTCAAGAGCATGATTTCTGAAAATTGGGGCGTTCGACGAGTGCGAATTGACCTGCGTAACCTGCACATTGGGCGCATTCACGCTGTGGCAAAGAATAGCGCACTGAGCGGTTGCATGCCACTCGGTCCATGCACATTCGGTAGGCTCGCTAGGCACACCAACGGCAGGCGCACTCTCTGTTTGCAGTGCCAAACCGCACAACAACAGCGCACCAACGCACAAAAGTATGTAAAGCCGTTTCATTTCTATTCGCTATAGCAAAAAATCTGTAAAGTGCTGGCGGACTGCAATTTAACAAAAAAAACGAACATTTTTTTTGCCACCTACCCACCCATCAATTCAATAATTCAATGATTCAATGATTCAATAATTCGATGATTATTCCTTCAGCCACCTATCCAACCAAGCGAAGAATGTGCGCTGCCACAAAATGCCATTTTGCGGTTTCAAAACCCAGTGATTTTCATCGGGGAAAATGAGCAATTCGGCAGGCACGCCACGCATTTTAGCCGCATCGAAAGCACTCATGCCCTGCGACGCCAAAATACGATAGTCTTTTTCGCCATGAATGCAGAGAATTGGCGCGTCCCATTTATCGACAAAAAGGTGTGGCGAATTGGCAAATGTACGCTGCGCCGTGGCGTTGTTTTTGTCCCAATAAGCGCCGCCCATGTCCCAGTTGGCAAACCATTTCTCTTCAGTTTCGAGATATTGCTGTTGCATATTGAAAATGCCATCGTGCGCAATGAACGCTTTGAACCTTTTTTCGTGATGACCAGCCAGCCAATAGACCGAATATCCGCCAAAACTTGCGCCCACGCAGCCAAGGTGGTCGGTGTCGACAAACGGCTCTTTACAGAACGTATCGATGGCGGTGAGATAATCTTTCATGCACTGTCCGCCATAGTCGCCGCTAATCTGCTCGAGCCATTCCTGACCAAATCCGTAGAGTCCGCGGCGGTTTGGTGCGACAATAATATAGTCGTTGGCTGCCATTATCTGGAAATTCCAGCGATAGCTCCAAAATTGGCTCACAGGCGATTGCGGACCGCCCTCGCAATAGAGCAGCGTCGGATATTTTTTTGATGCGTCGAAATGCGGCGGATAGATTACCCAAACCAACATCTGTTTGTTGTCGGTGGTGGTCATCCAACGTTCCTCCACACGACCAAATGCCATCTGATCGAGCAGCGGTTTGTTCACAAAACTGATTTGGCGTTGTTCGCCCGTTTTTGTATCAATTTTGAAAATGTCGGTTGGTACGCTCATGCTTTGGCGCAGTGCCGTGAGTCCCGTTCCGTTGTTTGCCAGCGCCACATAGTCGTGAACGCCTTCGGTGAGTTGCGCGAATTGCTTTGTAGCGATGTTGGCGCGATAGACTTGCGTTGTGCCATGCTGACAGCTCGTCAGGTAAATATCCTGCGAATTATTGTCCCACACAAGCGAAGCCACGCTCTGATCCCAATCTTTCGACACATCGATGCGCTCGCCAGTGGCAAGATTTTGCACAAAAAGTCGATTTTTGTCCGATTCGTAGCCATCGCGTTCCATGCTCTCCCACGCAAGCCACTGTCCGTCGGGCGAGAAAGTCGGGTTGATGTCGTAGCCCATCATGCCTTCGGTGAGATTACGCGTTTCGCCCGTCGCCAAATCGTAAAGATAGATATCAGAATTGGTTGAAACAGCATATTCCAAGCCAGTTTTTTTGCGGCAAGTGTAGGCAATGGTCTTTTCGTCGCGACTCCAAGCCAACTGTTCTACTCCGCCAAATGGTTTCATCGGACATTCAAACGCTGTGCCATCGAGCAGATCCACAACATTTTCGACACGCAGCGAAGTGCCATCGCTGAGCAAATCGCAAAGGAAAGGATGCGGCGCCGTTTCGACCCATTCGTCCCAATGCTTGTACATCAAATCGTCCACCACGCGACCGCTTGCCAGCGGCAGATCGGGATATTTTTCGGCAGTTGCTTCGATGGTTTTCACCTGCGCAATCAGAATTATTTTGTCGCGCATTGGCGAAAGTAGGTAGCCCTCTATATCCTTGTCGAAGCCTTCGAGACAGAGCTCTTTTTCGTTGTCGAGACCAGCGGTCAAGTACAGTTTTCCACCCTTCAAATAGGTCAGTTGCGCATTGCCCCACCACATAGGGTCGCTACCCACAAATTCATCGTAAGTGCGAAGCGTGTCGCCCTCTTCCATTGCCAATCGCACCCAAGTGGTCGAGCGATTTTCTGGCACGCTGTAGTACGAAATGGTGTAAGCCACGCCGCCCACTTCGAGGTCGGGCACCACACTGCCAATGCGCCCCATAGACCAGAGTGCTTCGGGCGTCAGGCGGTCGCCTTCGAGTTGCAGATTGTTTGGTCCAATAGGCGATTTTTCAGCCTCGTTGCTGTTTGTGTTGCATGCTGTAAGTCCAGCCGCTATTGCCATCATCATCAAAATTTTTTTCATTTTTTCTTTCCGATTTTTCGAAACGCAAAGGTAGTAAAATTCTCCGAATTGAGAAAAATCGCAAAGATTGACTGATTTTTTTTGCCATCTTCGCAATAAAGTCAGTTAAATAAAAATAATTTCTGCAAAATCAGCAATCAAAATCACCACTTCAGCAACGAAAACGGATTTTTCGAGTCGGGAAACATCGCATTTTTCCAAAAAATCAGAGAAAAATTAGTCAAGACACGAAAAAATGATTTTTTCTGCAAAATTGGAACAAAAACAACCTCCGCAAAAACTTGCAATTTTTCTTCGCGCATTATGCGCGCGCACGCGACGCACTTTAATTTCGGGGCGAGTATTACATTCGCCAAAATACACTTAAGGTGGTTCTAAAAGTTAGGCGTATAGGTCTAATTTTATGGGGCTGAAAAAAACAGACAGTCGGCTCACCCAGTCGGCTGTTTTTTTCAATTTTACACGGAAAATCTTTATTGTTGATAATCAGGCAATTAACATTTTTTCTGATAGATTTTTGCCCGTTTCCCGATTTTTTTTCGTAACTTTGCAAATGATTTTGTAAATAGGGGAAGATTATGAAAGAACCTGTAAAAGTTTTGTTTATTGCGCAAGAATTAACGCCGTATTTGCCTGAAAATGAGATGGCTAAAATTTGTCGCGAGTTGCCGCAATACATTCAAGAACAAGGCTGCGAAATTCGCATTTTCATGCCTGCATATGGTGTAATCAACGAACGACGCAACCAACTGCACGAAGTACAACGACTCTCGGGCTTGAACATGATAATCGACGACAACGACCACCCACTCATCATCAAAGTAGCATCGATACCATCGGTGCGCATGCAGGTCTATTTCATCGACAACGAAGAATTTTTCCGTCGCCGCGGCACATCAGTCGATGCCGAGGGCAACGAATACGACGACAACGACGACCGCATGATTTTCTTCGCCCGCAGCGTGCTCGAAACCATCAAAAAACTGCGTTGGACGCCCAACATCATTCACTGTCACGGCTGGATGACATCGCTCGTGCCGCTCTATCTGCGCACAGCCTACGGCGACGATCCATTCTTCGAAAACGCCAAAGTGGTCTACACCGCCTACGACAATGTTTTTCACAAAACTTTCGGCGCGCAGTTTGCACAACACGCTCTGACTAAAGGAGTTACGCCCGAAGATGTCTCGACCATTGCCAATGCGCCTGTGGGCTGCGACGAGGTTACACGCCTCGCCTTCCGCTATGCCGACGTGGCCGATTCAGGCTGCGAAAACATGGACGCAACGCTCGAAAAATTGGCTCAAGCCGAAAATCGCACTTTCGCACCATTCGAGGAGGATTTCCGCCAAAAATATCTGCGCATCTATGCCGATATCGACAAAGTGTTCCGCGATTTGTAATTAAGAACTATTTTAGTGAGCCAAAGTCAAGACTTGGTCGATTCAACCAATCTCTTGCTACTTGCTACTTGTATCTTGCTACTTGTATCTTGCTACTTGCTACTAATTTGCGTGAAACGCCACGCTACTAAAATATGAAACGAATTTTTTCCGACCGCTTTTGCCAATTTCGCTACACATTGGCACTTTTTGTTGTGCTAGTGGCTGTAGGTTGCACCGACACCGAAAAAACCGGTCTTGTGGTGCAGCCCGACAACGACCGCATCCTTGTGTTTGTCGACACTTTTGGCGTTACTGCCAACGAGAGTTACAACAATGTGATTTCGGCACAATGCGACACCGCAGCCATGGCTCTTGGCGAATTTTACAGCGAACGCTACGGCTCCACCAAAGCCGAACTCTTGGTACAATTGGCACCGCCTATCGGCTACGAATTTGCGCCCGACTCGCTCAACCCCACGCCCGACTCGCTGGTGCTTTACATGTACTACGACTCATATTTTGGCAGCGAAACCGCTCCACTCGAAATCAGCATCTACGAAATCAACAAAAAAGCCATCGACTACAACACCACCTACTACAGCGACCTCGATGTGTCGGATTTTACCGACGAATCGGTGCTGATGGGACGGCGCGTCATCACTTCGGTAGATCAAACTTTGGCTGATTCGGTACTCAACTCAGACGACTACACGCCTTCGTTCCGCTACAAATTTTCAGACGAACAACTAAATCGATTCTTCACTATGCCACGCAGCGCCTACGAGTCGTACGAAGCCTTCACCGACGAGTTCAAAGGCCTCTACATCACCACAAAATATGGCGCATCGACCATGATCTATTTCAACCAAATATCGTTGAAATTGTTCTACCACTACACGCGTCCATCGGTTGGCGACACGCTGCACACATCCATCATTTTCCCAGCCAACCGCGAAGTGCGCCAACTCAACCACTTCGTTCATGGCGAATTTATGGCCGATTCGCTGGCCGACGACAGTCTGCTGCTTGTGAAATCGCCCGCTGGCCTCTATCCGCGTGTGCATATTCCCATTGGAAAAATGCGCGCCGCCATTCGCGATTCCATTGGCGACCGACTCTACAATGTGAACAGCGCCGTGCTCGAGGCCGAAATTGCCGAGACTGAAACTGGCACGCTGCCACTGCAAATGCCCACTGCGCTACTTCTGCTGCGCGAATCGCAATTGGAGAAATTTGCCATCGACGACTACACGCCAATTGCCAACGACTCGCTGGGCGCAGTAGCCATATACGATAGCGACCGCAATCTATATCAATTCGACCTTGCCTATCTGCTCACCTACGAAGTACGCGACAACTACGACCGCACCGACGATGTGGAGACTTTCGCCATTGTACCGTGCAAGGTAAATTACGATTCGTCGGGCGAAATTCAGTCGGTCGTGCCGCTGCGACAACTGAGCGGCATCAGCCTGCGTAGCGCCAACAATCAAACCTCGCCGCTGCGCATCAAAATGATTTACAACGGATTTTAGATGAAAAAGACATTTTTCATACTTTGTTGTCTGCTGACCACAGCAGGCACAATTTTGGCCAACGATAGCATCAGCACACGCTATGTGAAAGGCGAATTTATCAGCTTCTGTTCGGTTGATGTAGCTGCACCAAAAGCCGTTGGCGACTCCATTGTGGAAGATTTGGTCGATCAGATAACATCGGACTACGAGCAACTATTTTCGTGGGCTTTCAAAGGTCTCGGACAGCAAGGCGAGGACGATGTGCGCGACGAAGTGGTAGTGCTTGTGAAAGAATCGCATTTTGACAGATTGTCAGGCAAATGCAACATGGTGGTCGACATAGAAGTGCCGCACGTAACCTCGTTCCGCGATGTGCCAGTCGATAGTAAAGTGCTGATTTCCAACCCAAACGACGCCACCACACGTGTCGATGTCGACATCTACTACTCCAACGCCGTGCTAAAAAAAGCCTATGGCATATTTTTTGTGAAAGCAATCGATGAGGATCACATCGAAATGAGTGTGGAAGTGCATATTCGCTTTGGTTGGTTCTTCAACATTTTCATCACACAACGCCGTTTCCGCAACATTTTCGAGTGGCGCGAACAAGGTTTCATGAACAATCTGAAAGAAGAAGCACTGCGCCGAAAATCGAACGGCAATCGTTGATTCTAACACACCAACGATTAAACCATTCAACGATTAAACAAAATTATGAGTGACACACCAAATAAATATTCCGAGCATCTCAATCAAGTGTTCAAATACAGTCGCGAAGAGGCGGCTCGACTGGGCAACAACGAGGTGACGCCAGAGCATTTTCTCTTGAGTCTACTTCGGATAAATGCCACAGCCGTAGAGCTTTTGCGCACGTTTCAGGTCGATTTTGCACGATTAAAAGACGAGATTGAAAACGCCATTCGCACGCGCCGTTCTGCATTATTGCCGAACACGCTTTCGCCTGCTGCCGACCGCGTTTTGCGTTTCATCGACCTTGAATGCCGCGCCACCTCGTCGGTTACTGCCGACACGCGCCATCTGCTTTTGGCACTACTCAAATGTGGCGAAGGTGCAGCTTACGAAGCGCTCACCAGCCAAAATGTTACCTACGAAAAAGTGCGCGCCAAAGTCATCGAGCACCGCGACGTGAAGATGGGACCTGTTTTCAGCGATGAAGACGACGACGAAGATGAACGTCCAGCCGCAAAAGCGCCCACCAAATCAGCTACACAAAAGAACAGCAGCGACACGCCCGTTCTCGACCTCTTCGGGAAAGACATAACAAAAGCCGCCCTCGAGGACAAACTCGACCCAATAGTTGGACGCGACCGCGAGATTGAGCGCGTGGTTCAAATTCTCAGTCGACGCAAAAAAAATAATCCCGTACTGATAGGCGAGCCAGGCGTTGGCAAATCGGCCATTGCCGAAGGACTTGCGCTGCGCATTGTGCAACGCAAAGTGTCGCGCATTCTGTTCGACAAGCGCGTTATTTCGCTCGATATGGCTGGCATTGTGGCTGGCACAAAATATCGCGGACAGTTCGAAGAGCGCATGAAATCGCTGCTCAACGAGTTGGAGAGAAATCCGAACATCATCTTGTTCATCGACGAAATTCACACCATTGTAGGTGCTGGCGGAGCGTCTGGCTCGCTCGATGCGGCAAATATGCTGAAACCTGCTTTGGCTCGTGGCGAAATACAGTGCGTTGGAGCCACCACGCTCAACGAATATCGCCAAAGCATCGAAAAAGATGGTGCACTCGAACGCCGTTTTCAAAAGGTGATGATAGAGCCAACCACCAAAGAGGAGACATTGCAAATTCTCGAAAACATCAAATTCCGCTACGAGGATCATCATCAGGTTACCTACACGCACGAGGCGCTCGAAGCCTGCGTGAACCTGACCGACCGCTACATAAGCGACCGCTCGTTCCCCGACAAAGCCATCGACGCACTGGACGAGGTTGGATCGCGCCTGCACATGCAGAATCTGCACGTTCCGCCACACATCGAGGAGTTGGAACAGCAAATCGAAGAGAAAAACAAAGAGAAGAATGCCCTTGTGGCTGCCCAAAAATACGAACTCGCTGCCGAGGCGCGCGACTTGGTTCGTCAAATGACCGACGAACTTGCGCAAGCTAAGCAACAATGGATTGAAAGCGAAAATGCCGAGCGCGTGTCGGTTTCGGCCGACGACGTGGCACAAACCGTTTCGATGATGTCGGGCGTGCCTGTGCAACGACTCGCACAAGCCGAAGGCGAACGCTTGCTGCAGATGGCCGATCAATTGAAACACGAGGTGATTGGGCAAGATGCCGCCATCGAAAAATTAGCAAAATCGATTCTGCGCAGTCGCGTTGGACTGAAAGATCCAAATCGACCCATCGGATCGTTCATTTTTCTCGGTCCTACGGGCGTGGGCAAAACCTATCTGGCCAAACGCCTTGCCGAGTTCATGTTTGGCAGTCAAGATGCCGTTATTCGAGTGGACATGAGCGAGTTTATGGAGAAATTCAGCGTCTCGCGACTCATTGGTGCGCCTCCAGGCTACGTGGGCTACGAAGAGGGCGGGCAACTCACCGAAAAAGTGCGTCGCAAACCCTACTCCATCGTGCTGCTCGACGAAATTGAAAAAGCGCACGCCGATGTCTACAACATGTTGCTGCAAGTGCTCGACGAAGGTCACCTGACCGATAGCATCGGTCGCAAAATCGACTTCAAAAACACCGTCATCATCATGACTTCGAATGTCGGCACACGCCAGCTGAAGGAGTTTGGACACGGCGTCGGATTCGAGCAACCATCGCAAAACAGCGAACAATATGCGCACGGCGTCATTCAAAAAGCACTGTCGAAAACCTTCTCGCCCGAATTCCTCAACCGCGTGGACGATGTCATCATTTTCGACCAACTGAGCCGCGAATCGATCTTCAAAATCATCGATCTAGAGCTTGAAAAACTCTACCAACGCATCGGAAATCTCGGTTTCAAGATAGAATTGACCGACGCTGCCAAAAATTTCTTGGCCGACAAAGGCTACGACGTGCAATATGGCGCGCGACCGCTGCGCAGAGCCATTCAAAACCATTTGGAAGATGCGCTGGCCGAACAATTGCTCGCTGGCAATGTGAAAGCAGGCGATGTTCTGAAAGTGGATCTCGACAGCGACGCACAAAAGCTGATTTTTACAAACAAAGACTGACAATTTGTCAGTTTTTGCTATAAAAATTGGACAAAACTCGATGGCAAACTTTTTGATAGAAAAAGGTTGCCTTGTTTTATTGAAAATGAAAACACAACGATATGAGTAAAAAACACGAAACAAAGCCAGAATCGGAGCCAAAAGCCGAGCAGCAAACTGCCGAACAGCAAACGCCCGAGACTGAAACTAAATCAGAAGAAAACGTAGCCGAAGCTACAGCCGAAGCAGAAGCAGCCGCTGAACAAAAAGTCGACTACGAAGCCAAATACAACGACCTGAACGACACACATTTACGTTTGATGGCCGAGTTCGACAACTATCGCAAACGCATGATGCGCGAGCGTGCCGACCTGATCAAAAATGCAGCAGAACGTCTTGTTACCGACCTTCTGCCCATTGTCGACGACTTCGAACGCAGCCTGAAATCGATGGAAAATGCCGCCGATGTTGCAGCCGTTTCGGAAGGCGTAAATCTGATCTATCAAAAACTGATGAGCCTGCTCAAACAACAGGGCGTGAGCGTGATTGACACTGAAAATCAAGCATTTGACGTAGAAAAGCACGAGGCTGTAACCACCATTCCAGCGCCAACCGACGATTTGAAAGGCAAAATAATCGATTGCGTACAAAAAGGCTATCAGATGAACGAAAAAATCATCAGATTCCCCAAAGTAGTAGTCGGAAAATAAGGAGAAAATTCCTATGGACGAGAAAAAACGCGATTATTACGAAGTGCTTGGTGTGGACAAAACCGCATCGGCCGACGAGATAAAAAAAGCCTATCGCAAAAAAGCCATTCAATATCACCCCGACAAAAATCCTGGCGACAAAGAGGCCGAAGAGAAGTTCAAAGAGGCTGCCGAAGCCTACGAAGTGCTTAGCGACCCGCAAAAACGCCAACGCTACGACCAATTTGGCCACGCAGGCGTGAACGGCGCAGGCGGTTTTGGCGGTAGTGGCATGACCATGGACGACATTTTCCAAAACCTTGGCGACATTTTTGGCGGACATTTTGGAGGATTTGGCGGTGGATTCAGCGACTTTTTCGGCGGTGGATCGAGCCGTGGGCGAGGCGGCAGGCGTGTGCGCAAAGGCACCGACCTACGCGTGAAGGTGAAAGTAACCCTTTCCGAGGTGGCCAATGGAACCGAAAAGAAGCTGAAAATTGCCAAATATATTCCGTGCGAACACTGCAACGGCACTGGCTCGCGCGACGGACGCACACAGACCTGCAGCACCTGTCGCGGCACGGGCTACGTAACACAAATGCAGCGCACCATTCTCGGTCAGATGCAGACGCAATCGCCCTGCCCAACTTGCGGCGGCGAAGGCAAAACCATAGTCGACAAATGTCCGCACTGCAACGGCGAAGGCATAGTTCGCGGCGAAGAGATAATCAGCGTGAAAATACCCGCTGGCGTAGCTGAAGGCATGCAACTATCGATGAGCGGCAAAGGCAACGCAGCACGCCGCGGTGGCGTAAATGGCGATCTGCTAGTAGTGATTGAAGAAGAGAAAAATCCAGAACTCATTCGCGACGATAACGATTTGATTTACAACCTGTTGCTTCCACTACCAACTGCCATTTTGGGCGGCACAGTCGAAATTCCGACCGTCGATGGCAAAGTGAAAGTGAAGATAGACAAAGGCACACAGCCTGGCAAAGTACTGCGCTTGCGCGGCAAAGGTCTGCCCGATGTAAACAACTACGGCACAGGCGATTTGCTAGTGAATGTGGGCGTTTATGTGCCAGAAAATCTCTCGTCGGACGAGAAAAAGACAATCGAACACCTTGCCGAATCGCCCAATTTTCAGCCATCGGCAGCGGCCAAAACCAACTTTTTCGCCCGTTTCAAGCAGATGTTTAGTTGAAAATGAGGCAGTTACAAAATTTTTCGGAAAAACATTTTGTCAGATAAAATAAAAGTAGTAATTTTGCAGTCCGATTCGTAAAGGGGCTTACAAGAAGCACTACCGAATGTGATATTCGGCATCTCGCCTCCCGATCTAACCAAAAATACAACACAAAAATGTATGCAATTGTAGAAATCCTTGGACAGCAATTCAAGGTAGAGGTTGGACAAAAACTCTTTGTTCACCGCATGGAAGAGGCCGAACGTGGCTCGAAAGTTGAATTTGACAAAGTGCTTTTGATTGACAACGATGGCAAAGTGAACGTTGGCGCACCCGTAGTAAAAGGCGCAAAAGTTGTTGCCGAAGTTGTATCGCACGTTCGTGGCGAGAAAGTGCTCGTATTTCACAAACGTCGCCGCAAAGGCTATCGTAAATTGAATGGTCACCGTCAGAATTTCACGGAGATCTTGATTAACGAAATTGTTGCTTAACCGTTAAAAATTAGAAGAAAATGGCACATAAGAAAGGTGTAGGTAGTTCGAAGAACGGTCGTGAGTCAGAAAGCAAACGACTTGGTTTGAAGATATTTGGCGGTCAATTTGCCAAAGCAGGAAACATTATCGTGCGTCAACGCGGCACAGTGCACAACCCTGGCGAAAACGTAGGCATGGGCAAAGACCACACGCTGTTTGCATTGGTCGATGGCATCGTGGTTTTCCGCAAAAAACGCGACGATAAATCGTATGTTTCGGTAACTCCCATCGAGGCGTAACCGAATCCCATAACTCGAAATGGAAGATCCCATTCCTCGAAAAAGGAGTGGGATTTTTTGTGTGCCGATTTTTTCGTAATTTTGCACCATCAAAAAAAATCAAAACCATGAGAAAAACACTACTCTTCATCGCACTGATAGCCGCCACAAGCGTTTCGGCACGCACCGTGAAACTGACCATGTCGGACTATTTCACTGCCGATGCACAAAAAAATTTCGCCATTAACGACGCCGACAAAGGCATCGCGCTAACCGCAACAAAAGGCACTTTTGGCGCGCAATCGGGCTTTTTCGCTGCCACAGGCGATGTGCGTGTGCAATTTGGCGGCACACTCACCATTACAACCACCGATCCACACATCACTGCCATCGAATTCATTCTCTCATCGCAAGGCAAAGAGCGTCTGCCCGAACTCAGCGTATCGACTGGAACAGCCACTGTTGCGAACGATCCCGACTACTCCGCCACATGGAGCGGCAGCGCACAATCGGTCGTTTTCACCGTGGGCAACAATAACTACGGCAGCAAAAGCAATGAGAGAGGACAACTCTGTTTCACCGCCATTCGCATAGAGACGGACGGCACTGGCAGCGACGACGACGACACGCCCGACCTCACCAAAGAGTACCCAATAACGCAAGGACGCGCCTTCTTCTATGGCACGAAATACAGCACAAACAACAACTTCATGATCGAACTCTACTCCGATGGTATCAGTTTTGGCACGCAAGATGGCGACGAAACCATCGAAGGCACGGGAACTTATGCCACATTCGACCTCTACACCGCCAATGGCAAATCGTTCGTTGGTTCGTATTCGTCGGACAAAGGCACAAATGTTGGCGGATTGGCCACAGGAAGCAGCAATTCGTCGCAATGGCATGTGTGCGGGCGCGGCAACTGCGCGTCGGCAGTCATTCGGAGCGGTTCGGTCAGCATCACCTGCACCGAGAGCGGCAAATACAACGTAACCTACGACATAGTCGACGACGAAGGCAATAGCCACAAAGCGAGCGCTAAATGCTTGACTATCAACGTAAAACAAGAAAACGGCAGCAACTACACCGTGTCGAACACCTGCACCGACAGCGATGTCGAAGAGACAGCTCTCAACGCCACAGAATTGAGCAATCAGATTTTTGCGGAGAATGGCGAAATTGTGGTAGAATGCGGTGCGCCAGCCGATGTGGTCATCTATTCACTTCTAGGACAAAAGATTGGCGAACAGCAACAAGCCACGCATTTTCAGCTAGTCGCACAAGCGGGAATTTATGTGGTGCGCATTGGCAATCGCGCCACAAAGATTGTGGTGAAATAAACCTCATTCAATCGTTTTCAAGATCAAATCGGGTTCGAAGCCACGACTTTGGGCAAAGCGTAGCAGCTTGTTGCGGCGTTGATACTCGTCATCGCCACGCAGGGTGCGCTCCTTGGCGTGCAGCAAGTCGGCAAGTTGTTGGCGATATTCATCATCGGATATTTGCGCCAAAGCCGCCGCAATGCATTCCGACGGCAGACCTTTTGCGCGCAGCATCATGCCAATTTTGATTCGTCCCCAGTGGTTGAAACGAAATTTATCGCGCACAAAAGCCTCGCAGTAGCGCATTTCCGAAATGTAATTTTGATCGACAAGATAATCGACAATGCGCGCAACATCAGCCTCTGCTGCGCCCCACTGACGCAGTTTTTCGCTCACTTCGGCACAACAATGTTCCGCCATGGCGCAATAGGCCGAGGCTTTGAACAGCAGTTCGTCGTACGAGAACGTTTTAGCGGATTTTTTGGTTGTAGAATTGCGCATAAACGTCGAATCCAAGCAGATTTATCAGCGACAAATTATCTTCCGAGATTGGCAAGACGGCGGTGCATTCGGCAAAGACTGAGCGCAACGCATCATCTTTTTCGGCCAGCGAAAGATACCACGCCACCTCGTCGTAGTTTTCGAAGCCCGACAGCACCACCACTTTGTGTCCATCGAGCACGCGCAGAGCCAAATCGTAATCTTTTATCAAGAATTTCGAGAAATTGTAGGCCGCCAAGTCGTAGAGCGTGCGGTTTTGTGCCTGCTCGTCGACTGGTTCAAGCAGAATGCAGAACGGCAGTTTGCGCTCGGCAGTGTAAGTCTTCTCGGTGATTGGCTCCTCGGCCTCCTGCTGCAACTCCTGTTCGCGCAGCGCAGCCAAATTGCCAGTTGTGCCTTGTTGCGCCTCCTTGCCCTGACTCATTAGCGCAAGAATATCTTTGGCCATGCTTGCCACATCGCTCTGCGGATAGCGCGCCACAAGGTCGTCGAGCGCCACTTTCATTTCGTCGGCAGGGCGCGATTTGCCCAAACTCAACGCACGCAGAAAAGCAAATTTCGGCATCAAAGTAGAGAGCGGATATTCTGCCACCATGCGATCGTAATTGGCCAAGACGCACGCAAAATCGTTGTGCGAATAGCAGGCGTAAGTCGCCTCGTAGAGCGAATCCTGCATGGCATACATGTGCGCCACACGCGCGGCATAGTCGGGCTGCGACAGCACAATGGCCTGCTTACTTTCGGGGAAATTTTCTACGATTTTATGCCGAGCGATGTTGCGCTCCACGGGCATTTCGAGCTTACCAAATATCTGATATTCAGCATAATAGCAATCAAGCAAACCATCGCCTTGCGGGAAACGACGCTCGTAATCGGCCAAAGTCTCGATGGCTGCATGGTAATCTTCCAAATCGTTCTGATAGATATCGGCCATGGCGAGCAAAGCCGTGGCAATTTCGGCATTCGACTGTTCGAACTGCTCGGGCGTTTTGGGAATTTGCGCCAAATAGAATTCGGGATTTTTGCTGTCGTCGATTTGCTGCTGACGAATGCTATCGGCCGTCTGCTCATCGATTTCCTCGTTGGTTCCATCGTCGCTCGATTCGGCAAATTGCGCCGATTTATTCAGTCGCCGCCAGTTATCTTCGAGTTTGCGTTTGCCCCATTTTTTCTGGAACTGCGCGCGACCGCTGGCAATGAGCGACTGATTGTAGAAGTACCAATCGCCCGAAGCGTTGCCCATGTTGATGGTGCCAAAATCGTCGTCGTCGCTAGCCATGGCCATGGCGGCTTCGTCCTCGGCACGACGGCGCGCCTCCTCCTCTTCGGCAACAACCTGCGCAATGATTTTGTCGACAATGGCGCGCTGCTCGGCAGACGAAAGTTGCGCCAACATTTGCAGACTATCTTGCAACTGCACCGTGGTGAAATTTTGTGCCAATTCGCCCAGCGTTTCCGATAGACGACTAATGCGATCGTAGTCGTCGCGCGTGCTGCTGATGAGCGTGGCAGCCTCTTCAAAACAAGGGTGCGCCGCAATATATTCGCGATCGGCATAGTAAATATCGCCCAGCGTTATCAGCACCGTGGCTTTGTCCACGCCATTGCGCGTGCTTTCGTCGATGGCACGGCGGTAGGCCTCTTTTGCCTTATCTTTCTGATTATCAGCAAGATAGATATTTCCGACAGCGTAGTAAATTTGATCGAGATAATCCTTGTTATTCGGATTTTTTGCCATCTTTTCGAGCGATTTGATGGCTTTTGGCAAATTTTCGGTCTCGGAAGTGAGCATCTGCATGCGCGCATTGAACTCCATGGTGTAGTTTGGCGCGTGTTTCGCCACAGTGCGAAAATAGCCGTTGGCCGTTTGCAAATCGCCCTGCTGCAGCGCCAACTGACCCAAAATATAGCTGAAACGCAACTGCTGATAGCGATTTTTCTCCTTTTCGAGCGCTATTTTCAGGAACGGAACAGCCTCCTGATTTTTGTGTTGTTTCAGCAGAAGATCGGCTTTGGCAGCGGCAAAAATGCCATTCAGTTCGCGTGGAACATCGTTCTCGTTTATCTTGCCAAGCACCTCTTCGGCCTCGTAGTACCACTGCATTTCGGCGTAGGCGCGCGCCATCCAAATTCTGGCCTCGGTAACCACGGCAGGCTCTTTTGCGTAGCGCCGCGCGATGTAGGTGAAAGTGCCGACTGCGCCAATGAAATCAGCCTTCGAAAATTCGGCTTTACCGAGCAAAATCCATGCTTTGATGACTTGCGGATTGAACTCAACCTGATTGTACCAATGCTGATAATCAGGGTCTTTCGATTTTTTCGGATTCTTTTTCGGCTTTTTGGTGATGCTGTGTTGCTTTATGGTTTTGCGGCATTTCTCTATCACCACATCCATCTCGCCTGCCACGGCCTCGCCATTTTCGTGAACCGAAATGGGATACATTGGCAGCAGGCGCGAATAGTCGTCGACCATGGCAGTCTGCATCTGCTCGTTGCCTTTTTCGAAATGCTGCAGCGCATTGAAATTGATGTTGTATTTGGCCGTGGTGTAGTGATACGACCGCGTAGCAGCCGTATTTTTGCGCGTGCTGCAGCCCCACCCCGCCACTACGAGGCACAAAATCATCAAATATGTGAGGCAACGACGCATTTTTTCGAAGAGTAAAAATCCCTTTTTATAAACGGAAATTTGGCTGCATTATTTTTGTGCAAATTTACAAAAAATGCGCCAAGCGACAAAAAAACCGCGCCTCTTGGTTGAGACGCGGCATTTTCCTTCGATTTTCGTAGCGTTATTTTTTGAAATAACGATTGAAAAGTCCCTCAAAACCGTGACCATGACGCGCTTCGTCCTTCGCCATTTCGTGAACGGTGTCGTGCACATCGTCCAAGCCAAGTTCGTGAGCGCGACGGGCAATGCGCAGTTTGTCCTCGCAAGCGCCAGCCTCGGCATTCATGCGTTTTTCCAGATTGGTTTTGGTGTCCCAAACCACCTCGCCTAGCAATTCGGCAAATTTGGCGCAGTGTTCAGCCTCTTCCCACGCATAGCGTTTGAACGCCTCGGCCACTTCGGGATAGCCCTCGCGATCGGCTTGGCGCGCCATGGCCAAATACATACCAACCTCGGTAGCCTCGCCCATGAAGTGCGCGTTCAGGTCTTTTTTCATTTCGGCATCGGCATTTTTGGCCACGCCAAGCACATGCTCGGTAGCGAATTTGAGCGTTGCACTAGCGTCGAGCCGTTTCCACTCGACTTTTTGTTTGCATTGCGGACAAATTTCGGGCGCGGAATCGCCTTCGTGAACATAGCCGCAAATTGGGCAGATGAATTTTTCCATAGTTTTTTTTAAGTTTATTAGTTGATCGATTGATTAGTTTTTTCGGCGCAAGCGCGGCAGAGTCCGTAGACGTAATATTGTGCCGAATCAATTTTGCCAAAGCGTTCGGCGCCATGCGGACGGTGCATCACGAAATCGAAAATCTGTCCGCACTCGCGGCAGCGGAAATGCCCATGGAATCGCACATCGAAATCGTAGCGCACATGCGTCTCGTCGATGTTGATGGCCGCCACTGCACCCTTTTCAACAAAAAGATTCAGCGCATTGTAGATGGTGCGGCGACTGATGGTAGGATATTTTGCAGCGACACGCTCAAAAATTTCGTCGGCAGTGGCGTGCGTGCGATGCTGATAAAGATCGTCGAGTACAGCAATGCGTTGCAACGTCGGCTCAATGCCATGCTGCTGCAAGTGGCGCGAGGAGGAAAATTCAGGGTTCATTCTGTTTATTTTCTATTCTGATTAGAAAGTTTCTAAATTGGGTGCAATTCCAAGTCTATGTTCTATGCGCTATCTTCTCAAGATCTAAAATTTCACAAGATGAAAATTTGCACTGAATGCAATGTTTCAGCAAGTGCAAAGTTACAACTTTATTTTGAAGTTGCAAGCGATTAGATATAATTTTTTAGAATTTCGTGCAGATTGGGTCGTTCAGGAACGAGTATCGAGTTGAATCCCAGCGAGTTAGCAGCGGCAATATTTTTCGGTCCATCGTCGAGATAGAGGCATTCGTGCGGGTCGAGATGCTCATTTTGGAGCAGATATTGGAAGATTTCGGGTTCAGGTTTCGACAGATGTAGTTCGTACGAGAGGTAGCAATGGTCGAAATAGTCGCACAAGCGCGAGCCATCGGGCGCTACGAGGCTTTGGTCGGAATTGGGGAAATGAATGGCGTTGGTGTTGCTCAGAAGAAGCAGGCGATAGCGGCTACGCAATGTTTTTAGCAGTTGCAGCCGTTCGTGCGGTATGCCGACGAGAAAAGCGTTGAGTGCGTTATCTATGTCAGAATCGGCGACGGGGCGACCAATGATTTGGCGCACACCTTCGTGAAATTGCGCGGGTGTGATGTCGCCATTTTCGAGTTGTTTGAAAATGCCCGACTGCACATAGTTGTCGATGAGCGAGTCGATTTCGTTGAGGCCTAGTTGGCGGAATGCATCGATGCAACGCTGGCGGTCGAGGTCGATTAACACGCCGCCGAAGTCGAATATGAGCGTGGAGAGCATTGGAAAATATGATTTCTAATTTCTGGTTAAAGGTAGACTCTAAAAATTCTACGCGTTTATTATTTTCGTTGGTCGGTTCAAAAAAAGTTTCTTAGCAAAAGTAAGTCTGAAATTAGTCCAAAAAATCAATTCTTTGCATCCTTAAAGAAGCGATTCCAGCGGATTTTACCATGGAAGAGGGATTTATCCTTATCGAGCGAGAGCCAAACGAACATGGGTCGGCCAACGATGTGATCTTCAGGCACAAAACCCCAATAGCGCGAGTCGGCCGAGTTGTGGCGATTGTCGCCTTGCATCCAAAAATAGTCCATACCGAAAGTGTAGGTGGTAGCTGGCTGTCCGTCGATAATGATGACGCTGTCGGTCACAGCAAGCGTGTGATGCTCGTAAGTGCCGATGATGCGGCTGTAGATTGGCAGATTTTCGAGCGAGAGAGCGATGGTTTCGCCCTTTTTCGGAATGTAGATGGGTCCATAGTTGTCGCGCGACCAACCATAGTCGCCATCGAGCGGATAGACGCGACCGCCACGGCGTGCTGGTTCAACGGCAATGAGTGCCACATTTTTCTGTTGTTCGAGCATGTTGAATGCGCTACGAGTGAGAGGCAAGTGATAGATGGGCATGGTGAGATCGAATCCCATTTCGGTGAGGAAATCGGCATCGTCGACCGTGGCAAATTGGCGGTCGTCGCGGCTAATGCTCAGCCGTTCGAACTGGCGATCGTTGAGCAATCCGCCTGTGGTTTGTACAAAATAGTTGAGTTGCACGCCATCGCGCACTGGCTCGGCTTCGCCATTGATGTAGACCACATTGTCGACAATTTGCAGTGTGTCGCCAGGCAGACCAACGCAGCGTTTCACATAGTTTTCGCGGCGGTCGACGGGACGCCAAACAATTTCGCCAAACTCGGCTTTGTGCGACTCCAGATAATCGCGCCCAAGATAGTGGCAAAGCGTGTAATAATCGGGATTTTGCATTTTGGTGCAGACCGTGTCGCCAGCGGGGAAGTTGAACACCACAATGTCGCCACGGTCGAGCGTGTCCCAGCCCTTCAGTCGGCGATACTCCCACTGCGGTTTTTCGAAATACGATTTTCCGCCACCAAGCCATTCTGGAAAAGTGTTTTGCACTAGCGGCATCGAGAGTGGCGTGTTGGGAATGCGCGGTCCGTAGGCGGCTTTGCTCACATAGAGAAAATCGCCAACGAGCAGGCTTTTTTCGAGCGACGAAGTTGGAATTTGGTAGTTTTGGAACAGATAGAGATTGATGAAATAGACCGCCACAAGGGCAAAAATGATGGCATCGACCCAACTGCAAACCACATAGAGCGCATGTTTGGTAGTTTTGTATTTTTTCCACCAATCGTAGGGAATAAATTTCGTTACGAAGGCGTCGAAAATGAGCGGCAGCAGCAGCAACCACCAGAAATTGCCCACCCAAACGATGAACAAAATATAGAGCAAACTCCAAATGGCGGCTTTCACATACTGTCGGCGCGGGCGCGAAAGGCGCTCTTTTATGTTAAGTTTTTGTTTTTTAGCAGAAAGATTTTCTTCCATAACTATCTGAATATCAACTATTTACAAATAAATCAAAATTGAAGCATATCGTGCATTGTGAAGAAGCCTTTTCTGTCCTTCACAAATTCGGCGGCAAGCACTGCGCCAAGGGCAAACCCCGCGCGGCTTTTGGCTTCGTGGGTAATGGTGATGCGGTCCTCGGCGCTGTCGTAGCGCACGGTGTGTGTGCCAGGCACTTGACCTTGGCGAATGGCCTCGATGGGCAATTCGGAATCAGAAGTTTTTTCGCCAAGCACCCATTTTTCTTTGCGTGGCAATTCGGCCAGAATGCCCTCGGCAAGTGTGATGGCAGTGCCAGACGGTGCGTCTTTCTTTTCGGTGTGATGAATTTCGGTGAGCGATGGTTCGTAGTTTGGAAAGCGGTTCATCAACTGCGCCAAATGCCGATTGAGCTCGAAAAAGATGTTCACTCCAAGGCTGAAATTCGACGACCAAAAGAGCGTGTGTCCGCCCTGCTCCACCTCGCGACGAATGGCAGGCAGTTGCGCCGTCCAGCCCGTTGTGCCAGAGACCACAGGCACGCCCGCAGCCCAAGCACGATGGTAGTTGTCGACCGCCACGGCAGGCATGGTAAATTCGATGGCGACATCGGCCGAGGCAAACGCTGCCGAAGCAAAATCGGCCTGATTATCCTTGTCGATGGTGCAGACAATTTGATGTCCGCGCTGACGAGCCACCTGTTCGATGATGTGCCCCATTTTGCCATATCCGATGAGAGCCAAATTCATGATTGAGTTGAAAAGTTTATGAGTTGAGAGGTTGAAAAGTTTAACGCATTACAGCGTGACAGTGCGACAATCTGAAATTTCTAATTTTCGCGGACAAAGTCGAGGGCTTCGAGTAGCAGGTCGTGTGGTGCAGTTTGGTCGATTTTTGGCTGTCCAACGGCAGCAAGCAGCGTGAAATTGATGTTTTGTGCCTCGTTTTTCTTGTCGTGATGCATCAGAGCGAGCAAAGCATCGTAGTTTTTGCACGAAAACGGGAACGCGCCATAATTCTCCTTCGCAAGATAGAGAAAATCGGTCAGTATAGTCTTGTTCAGCCCCAGCAATCGGCACGAGAGATAGAGTTCGCACACCATGCCCCACATCACCGCAAAGCCGTGTGGCAGCGGACTGCCCATCGTGTGCGACAGCGATTCGAAAGCATGACCGAAAGTGTGACCGAAATTCAGAACTTTGCGCAGTCCGTGTTCGGTTGGGTCGGCAGCGATGATGCGCTCTTTTACCGCTAGATTTCTGGCAATCAAATCGCTGCTCGCTAACCTTTTGGTAATCAAATCTTTGAGCGGTTCATCAGAAGAATCTTCCGAAACCAGAGCAACCGTATCGCGCAGCAAATCGGAATCGCTGATAAGAGCGTGTTTCAGCATTTCGGCGTAGCCCGAAAGCAGACTTTTTTCATCGAGCGTTTGAAAAAAATGGCTATCGATGATAACCGCTTCGGGCTGGGCAAAAGAGCCGATTTCGTTTTTCAATCCGCAGAAATTGATGCCCGTTTTACCGCCTGTGGCTGCGTCGACAACGCCAAGCAGTGTAGTTGGCACATTCACAAACCGAATGCCGCGTTTGAAGGTGGAAGCCGCCAATCCGCCAACATCGGTAACCATGCCGCCACCAAGATTGATGAGCAGCGAATGGCGTGTGGCTCCGCCGTCGACCAGTGCCTGCCAAATGTGCGTGAGTGTGGCGAGGTTCTTGTTCTCGTCGCCGCTCTCGATGGTGATGATGTGCGCCGAAACGAGCCTACCACGCTGCACTAGCGGCAGACAGAGGCGCGCTGTGTTGCTGTCGGTAAGCACAAAAACCGGTTCGTCCGCATTGTCGGGCAACAACGGTTCGAGCGCAGATGCTATGTCGTGGGTGACGAGGTTCAATATCTAGTTGATGAGTTTGTAAAGTTATAAAGTCTATAAAGTTAGGGTTCAACAACTCTTTGCTGTTGATTTAGTTACCGACCACTCCTAACTTCTCACTTCTCACTTTTTTCAGACTACTCCCGAGAAGCCCATGAAAGCCATGGCGAGCAGACCAGCGGTGAGCAGTGCGATGGGCGTTCCTTCCATGCCTTTGGGTAGTTTCACAAGCGATAGTTGCTCACGAATGCCAGCAAAAAGCACCAACGCCAGCGCAAAACCGAGCGCAGTGGCAAAAGCGAACATTGTGCCAGAGAGCAATCCCGTTTCGGCACCAAAAGTGTTGAATTTACCTTGCGCCACCAGCAGCGAAACACCAAGCACGCAACAGTTGGTGGTGATGAGCGGCAAGAATACGCCAAGTGCTTGATAGAGCGCAGGCGAGAGTTTTTTCAGCACTATTTCCACCATCTGCACAAGCGCTGCAATGACCAAAATGAAGACGATGGTCTGCAGAAATTCGAGATGGAAATTTACGAGCATCAGATTGATGAGATAGGTAACGATGGTGGCCAAAGTAAGCACAAATGTTACCGCTGCTCCCATACCCAGAGCCGTATCAATTTTTTTCGACACGCCAAGGAACGGGCAGATGCCCAAAAACTGCGTGAACACAATGTTGTTCACCAGCAAAGCCGAGATAAATATTAAGATAAAAGCCATAATAAAAATGCGCTAATTATTTGATTTTCAATGATTTTTCAAAAAAAAACTTACTTCGCACCTTTTCTGATTTTGTTGAAAATGGCGATAAGGTAACCAAGAGTGATGAATGCGCCTGGTGCAAGCACAAAGATGAGCATACCATAATTTTCGGGGAAGATGGTGAGGCTGAACACTTTGCCAGTGCCAAGCAGTTCGCGCACGGTGCCAAGCAAAGTCAGACCAAAAGTGAAACCCAGACCAATACCAAGTCCATCGAAAAGCGAGAGCCAAGCGTTGTTTTTTGCAGCGAAAGCCTCGGCGCGACCAAGCACAATGCAGTTGACCACAATCAGCGGAAGGAAAAGTCCGAGGCTGTCGTAGAGCGCAGGCATATAAGCCTCCATGCACATTTGCAAGATGGTTACGAAAGTGGCAATCACCACAATGTAGGCTGGAATATGCACTTTATCAGGGATAAGATTGCGCAGCAGAGCAATGACCACATTGGAGCAGACAAGCACAAACGCTGTGGCCAAGCCCATGCTCATGCCGTTGAGTGCCGATGTGGTGGTGCCGAGCGTTGGACACATGCCAAGCAACAGCACAAAAGTTGGATTCTCTTTGATGAGTCCGTTCAGAAAAACTTTCAGACCTTTCATAGTGTATCGTTGTTTTCAGATTTAACAATGACCGTATCGATGGTGTCGTTTGCAACACTCGCTGCGGAATCGACGTGCTGACTTGCACCAGTAACCGCCTGAGGTTCAGGCTCTTGCGTTAATTCCGTAGCAGATGTCTCGGCATCGATGCTATCGTTGGTTATTTGTGCCGAAGCGCCGCTTGCCACATCGGCTTGTGGAGCAGAAACGGCAGCATTGTAGGCTTTTTGCACAGCACGCAGGAAGGCGCGCGAACTGATGGTTGCAGCCGTAATGGCATCTATATCGCCACCATCTTTGCTCACTTTGAAATTGACCTGCGAAGGATTCAAGCCGCACACATTTTGGCGATTTTTATCAGTTTTGAACCAATCGACCATTTTTGTGCCAAGTCCAGGCGTCTCGGTCTGCTCGAGCACCGAATAGTTCACTATTTTGCCCTCGGCATCGAAACCGACCATCAACTTGATGGTACCACCAAAACCATTGTCTTCGGTTTTTACGGCCGAGCCAACAAACACATCGCCATTGTAGGCGCGCGTTACGGCAAAACCATCGACCGAATCGGCCTCGAGGCGCGTATAGTCGGGCAGCACATCGCGCACAGCCTGTTCCTCTTTTTGTGCTTTGGCTTGCGCTATTGGTTCGACGGTGAGCGTATAGACCGCTGCCAACGCCCCAGCCGCCACCAAACTGATAATGGTCAGCACCAAAGCCATGTTCAGAAAATTTGATTTTAATCGTTCCATATCTGTATTTCTGTTTTTTCACTCACTTTTTATTTCGCAACCTTTACTTTTTCACCAAAGCGTTTTGGCTTGATGTAGTGATTGAGCAGCGGCGTAACGGCATTCATTATCAAAATGGCAAACGACATGCCTTCGGGATAAGCGCCAAAAGTACGAATAACCACGGTGATGATGCCAATGCCCACACCATATATCAATTGCGAGCACGGATGCATAGGCGATGTGGCATAATCGGTAGCCATGAAGATGGAGCCGAGCAGCAATCCGCCCGTTAGCAGATGAACATCGCACGAGGCATAAACATCGGGATTGGCAACGTGCAGAATGGCCGTGAACACCGCCACAGTAGCAAGAATGCTCACAGGAATGTGCCAAGTGATGGTGCGTGTAGCCAGCAGATAGATGCCGCCAATAAGCAATGCTATGGCCGACACTTCGCCCAGCGAGCCACCCATGTTACCGAGCAACATATCGAGGTGTTGCGGCAGTTCGCCAAAATGACCTTTGAGCATAGCCAGCGGTGTGGCAGCCGTTTCGGCATCGAGGTACGAAGCCGACAAGCCCCACTGCCCTAGCGGACGCGGCCAAGTGGTCATCTGCACTGGGAATGAGATGAGCAAAAACACACGACCAACCAACGCAGGGTTGAATGGGTTGTTGCCCAAGCCACCAAACGACATTTTACCAATGCCAATAGCTACCAAAGCACCAATCACCACCATCCAGAGTGGCAAATTCGATGGCAAGTTGAATGCCAACAGCAGACCCGTAACCACTGCCGACAGATCGCCAATGGTGGGTTTACCTTTCAGCAAAAAACGCTGAATGAGATACTCGAACAGCACGCACGAAGCCACCGAAGTGAGACTTACAATGAGTGCGCCCAGCCCGAAGTAGTAGAGCGAAACCAAATAGGCAGGAGCCAGTGCTATCAACACATGACCCATGGTTTTGGTTACCGAATTGTTTGCATGCGCATGCGGCGCAGGAGAAACTATCAAGTTCATGGATTTTTTATTTCTGAAATTGTTACAAAATCATTTTTTAGCATTGCGTGCACGAATAATGCCGCCCACAGTGGCTTTGCCCATACGGATATAGTCGAGCAGTGGGCGATAACTCGGGCAAGTGTAGAGGCAGCAACCACAATCTATGCAGTCCATCACGCGGTTCTGTTCCAACTCGTCCCAGCGTTGCAGTTCGGCCTGTTTTGCCATCAGATAAGGCTCCAAGCCCATGGGACAAGCCGAAACGCATTTGCCGCAGCGCATACAGTTTTGGGGTTCGCGGCGCACGCTTTCGTTCTGCGGCAACAGCAATATGCCCGATGTGCGTTTGTGTGCAGCCATCGCCACATTTTGCATGGCGCGTCCCATCATTGGTCCACCAGCAATTATCTTGCCCGTATCTTCGGGAATGCCACCCGCAGCCTCGATAACATCGGCCAACGGCGTGCCAAAGCGCACAAGGTAGTTGCCCGGACGCTTCACGCTTGGTCCTGTCACGGTCATCACACGCTCGACAAGCGGTTTATTTTTCTGCACCGCCTCGTAAACGGCAAACACAGTAGCAACATTTTGCACCACTGCCCCCACCGAAATAGGCAGCGCACCACTCGGCACTTGGCGACCGATGGTAGCGTCGATCAGTTGTTTTTCGCCGCCCTGCGGATAGTGCATTTTGAGCGGACAAACCTCGATACCAAAATGGCGATCGGCCAATTTTTGAAACAGCGCGATGGCATCTTTTTTGTTTGCTTCTATGCCAACAATGGCGCGTTCAACCTTCAGGGCACGCATCAGCAGCGATATGCCAATGAAAATTTCATTGCTGTGTTCCATCATCAACTGATGGTCGCAAGTGAGATATGGCTCGCACTCTACGGCGTTCACAATCAGTACCTCGGCTTTGTTGCCCGGAGGCGGCATCAATTTGACATGCGTTGGGAAACAAGCGCCACCCAAACCCACAATGCCAGCATCTTTTATCTTGTCGATGATTTGCTGCGGCTCGAGTTTGCAAATGCGGTTGACGTCGTCGGTACGATCGATCTCTTCCAACCAACTGTCGCCATCGCCTTCAGCATCGATGTAGATGGCAGGCATGGGCTGTCCCCACGCATCGATAGCAGTATCGATTTTCGACACGATGCCCGAAATTGGTGCATGCACATTGGCCGACATAAAACTGCCGCACTGTGCAATGAGTTGCCCCACTTTCACACTATCGCCTTTGGCCACAATGGGCTGCGCTGGTGCGCCAATATGCTGACTGAGCGGCACGATGGCCTGTTTTGGCAGCGGCACACGCTCTATGGCAACGCCAGCCGAAATTTTGTTATCGTTTGGGTGAACACCACCCATTCTAAATGTCTTCATATCTTAAAAATCGCTTTTTCGGTAAATGATGATCAATTGGCAGCCTCCGCAGGTTGCTGATTTTGAAGCACTTGAGTCTCTTCGGCAGCGGGTTTGCGCGGTGGAAAGTTGAGCTCGTGAATGGCGCCCGTTGGACATTCGGCAGCGCATTTGCGGCACAAGCGGCATTTGGTGTAGTCGATGTAAGCCAAATTATTCTCGATGGTGATGGCCTCGAACTGGCATACCTTGGCACATTTGCCACAGCCGATGCAAGCCGCCGAGCAGGCTTTGCGCGCCACTCCGCCTTTGTCTTTGTTCATGCACGCCACAAACAGTCGGCGCGACTTCGGACCTTTCTTGCGTAGTTCGATGATACCTTTTGGGCAGGCTTTGGCACACGCACCACAAGCCGTACATTTGTCGTCGTCCACCTCGGGCAGACCCGTTTCAGGATTCATTTTGATAGCGCCAAACTGGCATGCAGCCACGCAATCGCCACAACCAAGACAACCAAAGCGACAACCAGTTTCGCCAGCGTAGAGGTTGGCCATAATGCGGCACGACTTAACGCCATCGTATTGCGTAGTGCGCGGACGGTTGGCACACGAGCCATTGCAGCGCACCACCGCCACTTTGGGGTCGGCAGCCGACACTTCCATGCCTAGAATAGTACCAATTTGCGACATCACCGCTGCGCCGCCTACGGGACAGAGCAGTCCGTCGAGCGAGTCGGCTTTCACACACGATTCGGCAAAATTCCGACAGCCAGCCTTGCCACAACCACCACAGTTGGCGCCAGGCAGTGCCGCCTCCACTTGGTCGATGCGCGGATCCTCGTCGACCTTAAATTTTTGTGCCACAACATACAAAATCACCGCCGAAAGGCAGCCAATTCCGCCCAGCACAATCAGAGAAATTACGATTACATTCATGACTTTTTGTTAGTCTTGTTATTTTTTTGTTTGAATTTCGATCAGTTTTTCTATTTCACCGCAAACCTAAACTTGGCCGCCATCTTTTTTCGCAAGGCATAAAGCACGCCAGCATAAGGCAGCAAAATTGCTAGTGCCACAGTGCCCGAAATGGCTTCGTTGCTAGTGAAATGGCGCGCAACAAAAAGTGTGGCGAAAATCAGCACCACTGGCACCACAAACGCCCAGAACACTGCCTTGAAACCCACGCTGCGACTGCCGACCACCGTCACACGGTCGCCAACCGCCACCGCACGCTCGGGTCGCAAGTCGGCTTCGACGATTTTTTCGGTCATATCGGCCGTGGTGCAGAGCGATTTGGCACGACACGCAGCACAAGCCGAACGCTGCTCGATGCGCACAAAAGCCACTGCGCCATCAATGCGCTCGACCACGCCCTCGTGTTCAATAATGCCGTCCAATGTTCCGCAAAAAAAATTACAATTTGCAAAGTTACAATTTTTTTCATTATCTTTGCGTCGAAAAAAAAGAAAAAAGTGGTCGGATAATTTCTAGTCTGATTATCAAAGAATTAAACACAATTTAATATGAAACCATCACGCCAAGAGAAGGTTTGTCGCCTACTGCAAAAGGAGTTGGGCGAGATATTTCTGCTTTTTGCACGCCGTCAGCAGGGAGTGCTTATCACCGTTTCGGAGGTGCGCGTAACGCCCGATTTGAGCCTCGCCCGCACATTTTTGAGCATTTTTCCCACAGAAAAGCAGCATGAAGTGATGAAATTGGTCGAAGAAAACGCCAAAAATCTGCGTTTTGAGCTTGGCAACCGCATGCGCAATCAACTGCGCGTGGTGCCCGAGCTGGAGTTCAAACTCGACGAATCGCTCGACCGACTAGAGCATATCGACGAACTGCTGAACCAATAATATGCCGCGACCATGAGTTTTTGGTCGAAATATGGTTGGCCGCTCTTTGTGGCGCAGCGCTATCTTTTCTCGAAAAAGTCACACAACGCCATCAACATCATCACGCTGGTTTCGATGTGCGGTGTTGCCATCGGCACCATGGCGCTAGTGTGCGTAATGTCGGTGCTCAACGGCTTCGAGGGGCTTGTGAACGGCACTTTTGTGGCGTTCGATCCCGACTTACGCATCGAGAGTGCCGAAGGACGCACTTTTAGCATTGATAATGAAGCATTTAGTCGCATCAGAAAAGACAAAAACGTGCAGACTTTCAGCGAAGTGCTGCAGAGCAATGCGTTGGTTGCGACAAATGGCCGGCAAACGCCAGCCGAACTGCGTGGTGTGGCAAAAAACTTTGCCGAAGTGAGCGACATTTCGGCACTGATAATCGACGGAAAATTCAGCACTGAGCAAGGCGCTGTGGCTGGCGTGGGACTGTCGAACGCACTAGGCATAACCTACGATGCGCCAATCGAAATTTATCTGCCCAAACGCCAAGCACGCGTAAACCTTGCGCGCCCCGACAATGCTTTTTATCGGCAAGAAATCTATCTCACAGGCGTGTTTGCCTCGGGTCAGGAAAAATGCGACGACGCAGTGCTTTTTGTCCCGATAGAATTGGCACAAACGCTGTGCGACTACGAGCCAAACGAGGTTTCGTCGGTCGAAATTCGTCTGCGGCCAAATGCCGATGTAGCGCAAGTTCAAAGCGATTTTGAAAAGTGGTTAGGAAATGATTTCACCGTGAAAAATCGCTACGAGCAGCAGGCCGATTTCTATCGCATTTTGCAGATTGAAAAGTGGATTACATTCCTCATTTTGGCATTCATTCTGCTCATTGCCACGTGCAACATCATCGGTTCGCTTTCGATGTTGATGATAAACAAACGCGGCGACATTGCGCTGTTCGATGCATTGGGCGCGCCAACCACGCAAGTGCGGCGACTGTTCCTTTTCGAAGGTTGGATGATAGCCATCTATGGTGCGGTGGTGGGCGTTGTTTTGGGCGTGATAGTCTGCGCCGCGCAACAACATTTTGGCATCATCAGCATGGGCTCGGGCTATGTGGTGGAACGATATCCCGTGGAGGTGCGCTGGAGCGATGTGCTCGCCATTTTTGGCACAGTAGTTGCGCTCGGATTTATGTTGGCCGCCTACCCTGCGAGCGTCATAAAAAAAGTGAGGAATTAGGAGTGAGGAGTGAGGAATTTTTAGTGTGAATATTTGAAAGTATGAAAGTGCGAAAGTAGGGGTGCGCCATGCCACGCCCGAACGATTAAACGCTTCAACAATTTGAAACTTTGAAACAGCGCGAAAAA
>CAVFDI010000013.1:29661-35491 GCA_963621145.1 Paludibacteraceae bacterium
AAATTAGAAACCAGAAATCTAGAAACAAAACCAATTCAACAGCATTATGAAAATTCTCTGGACCGACGACGAAATAGATCTGCTGAAGCCTTACATCATTTTTCTGAAAGACAAAGGCTACGAAACCGTCACCGCCACCAACGGGCAGGACGCCATAGAACTGTGCCGCCAGCAGACTTTCGACATTGTTTTTCTCGACGAAAACATGCCTGGCATCAGCGGACTCGAGGCTCTGACGGAGATTAAGAAAATCGCGCCCAGCACGCCCGTGGTGATGATAACCAAGAGCGAAGAGGAAAATATAATGGACATGGCAATCGGCAACAAAATAGCCGATTACCTGATAAAACCCGTGAATCCCAACCAGATATTGCTGACGCTGAAAAAACATGTGCATCAAAAAGAGTTGATAGCCGAGCAGGTGTCGAGCAACTACCGCAGCAAATTCATGGAAATCGGTTCGCAAATCAGCGAAAGCCTCTCGCCCGACGAGTGGAAGGAACTCTACCGCACGCTAGTCTATTGGGAGATGGAATTGGCCGAAAACGATGCCGAAATGCTGAACCTGCTAGCCATGCAAAAGGCCGAAGCCAACGGCGTTTTCGCAAAATTCATCAAACGGAATTATCCACTTTGGTTCGAAGGTGGCGAAGAGCGTCCGACCATGAGTCCCGACCTTTTCAAAACCAACATTTTCCCGCTCATCGACAAGGGCGAAAAAGTCTTTTTTGTGGTAATCGACAACTTCCGCCTCGACCAGTGGCTCGCCATTCGCGATGTCCTGGCCGAATTTTTCACTTTCGACAGCGAAGAACTCTACTACAGCATTCTGCCCACCGCCACGCAATATGCGCGCAATGCCATTTTTTCGGGATTGATGCCGCTGCAAATTCAGCAAATGTTCCCAGACCTTTGGGTTGACGAGGACGAAGACGAAGGCAAAAATCTAAACGAAAAAGATCTGATACAGACGCAGTTAGACCGTTTTCGCCGCCACATTTCGTTTTCGTATCACAAGATTAACGAATCGTCGTTTGGCGACAAAGTGGTAGCAAAATTGAAAACGCTAAAAGATAATCCGCTGAATGTTTGCGTGCTGAATTTTGTGGATATGCTTTCGCACGCCCGCACCGACAGCAAGATGATGCGCGAATTGGCAAATTCCGATTCGGCCTACCGCTCGCTCACACTGTCGTGGTTCAAGCACTCGAGCGCACTGCCGCTGTTCCGCGAACTGGCACGCCAAGGCTACAAAGTGGTGGTCACAACCGACCACGGCACCATTCATGTGGACAAAGCCATAAAAGTAGTCGGCGACAAAAATACCAACACCAATCTGCGCTACAAAGTTGGTAAAGCACTGAGTTACAACAAGAAAGAAGTTTACGAAATTCTTCAACCTGCAAAATATGGCTTGCCAAGTCCGAATGTAAGTTCGGCATACATTTTTGCCACGGGCAGCGACTTTTTTGCCTATCCAAACAACTACAACTACTATGTGAGCTACTATGCCGACACATTCCAGCACGGTGGCATTTCGATGGAAGAGATGCTCGTTCCGCTCGTTACGATGACACCGAAGGGCAATTAGTAGCAAGATACAAGTAGCAAGTAGCAAGACGAGTGAGGAGTGAGAAATTAGGAGTGAGGAGTGATGCGGCAAAGTCGTAATTTCAGATTTCAGATTGTCGGATTAGCCAAATAGACATAGAAACATAGAAACAATATTGCGGCAGCAATTTTGAGAATTTTTTCGACAAGCGAGAGCAGTGCCAAACTTGTTTGAGCAATGCCGAGCGGAGAAAAAATCTTTGCGAAGCAAAAAAAACTAGAAACCAGAAACCAAAAATAAACCCCACAGACCTTTATTGATGCGTCAAACTTTTCAACGATCAATCAACCAACCCAACCAGAAATTAGAAACTAGAAATCAGAAATTACTTTCACACTATCACACTAAATTATGCCACTGACCGACCCCATACAGATTTTTCTAGTGGTGCTGACCATCATTTTGGTGGCGCCGCTGTTTGGAAAAATCCGCATTCCGCACATCATTGTGCTGATTGTGGCTGGCATGGCACTCGGCCCGTATGGATTGCATGTGCTCGACAATGGTCAGAGTTTCGAGCTCTTTGGCAAAGTCGGGTTGCTCTACATCATGTTTTTGGCAGGCATCGAAATCGACCTGAATACTTTCCGCCGAAATAGTGCAAAAGGCGCAGTTTTCGGCATCTACACATTTTTTGTTCCGATGATTTTGGGCATTGCGGCAAACATGTGGCTGCTGCACCTCGATTGGATGTCGGCCACGCTGTTGGCGGCCATATACGCCTCGCACACACTCATAGCCTACCCTGCCATCAGCAAAATGGGCGTTTCGAAAAGTCGCGCTGTGAGCATTGCCGTGGCTGGGACCATCGTAACCGTTACGGCAGCACTGCTACTTTTGGCGGTGATAGTGGCGCTGCGCCAAGGCACTGCCGACGTGTGGTATTGGGTGCGTTTTGCCGCTGGAACAATGCTTTTCGGTGCAGTCGTCTTCTGGCTTTTGCCGCTTGTGGCGCGTTTTTTTCTACACAAAGTGAGCGACAATGTAACGCAATACATTTTCGTTCTGGCAGCCGTATTTTTCGCATCACTTCTGGCTGAAATTGTCGGATTGTCGGGCATTTTGGGCGCATTTTTTGCAGGATTGGCACTCAACCGCCTTGTGCCGAGCGTTTCGCCGCTGATGAACCGCATCGAATTCGTTGGTAATGCCATTTTCATACCATTCTTCCTGATTTCGATAGGCATGATGATGAACATCGACGCCTTCACCGAAAGTTTCGATAGCATCTACGCCGCCCTTGTGATGACTGCCATGGTACTGGGAACCAAATGGTTAGCCGCTTGGCTCACACAAAAAAGTTGCCACATGCGCCCGAGCGAACGCCGCACATTGTTCGGTTTGAGTTGCGGACGCGCCGCCGTAACGTTGGCCGTCATCATGATTGGTCACCAAATCGGTCTACTCAGCGAAAGCGTGCTAAACGGCAGCGTGCTGATGATTCTGCTCACCTGCACCGTAAGCACCGTAGTGACCGAAAAAGCCGCGCGCCAACTTGCCACCGAAGAGTTGCAAGCCGAGATAACACACCAAAAACAAGGTAACGAGCGAATACTCATTCCTATAAACGCCGAACAGGACATTCGCCATCTGATAGATGTTGGAAATCTGCTGAAACCACAGCACAACCACAACGCGCTCTATGCCGTTTATGTCGATTCGGACAATAATGAAAATGTGAGCGGCACAAAACTGATGGAAGCCGCCGCCAACCTAGCCGCCGCCACCGATAACCAACTGACTACCAGCGTAAAAAGTGGCGTAAATGTGGCCAATTGCATTCTCGAAACTGTGGCAGAACACGGCATCACCGACCTGCTGATGACCATGCACAAAAAGAGCCGTTTTGCCGACACATTTCTTGGAAACACCATCAGCGGATTGGTGAAAGAGAGCGCGCTCAACATCTTCGTCTACAAGCCCGTGAATGCCCTGAGCGATGTGAAACGACTTGTGGTGGTGATTCCCGACAAAGCCGAACTAGAACAAGGTTTCGAAGAGTGGTTTTCGCGCATTCGCAACATTGCCACCAACCTTGGCGCCAAAACGCTCTTCTACGCCAGCAATCGAACCAAAACGGCACTCGAAAAACTCTGCGACGAACAAAATTTTCAGAATGTTCGTTTCACGGAATTGGCAAGTTGGGAAGACTTCCTGTTCGTAACCAAAGCCGTTCGACCGCACGACTCGGTCATCATCATCTCGGCACGAAAAGGCACGCTGTCGTACAATCCGCTGTTCGAGCGACTGCCGCACTATCTCACAAAATATTTCAGCCAAAACAATGTCGCCCTGCTCTTCCCGCGCCAATCGCAAACCGACGAAAAAACAGGCGAACTCTATAATCCAATGCACGTTTGAGAATTAAGAATTAAGAATTTTGAATTAAGAATTTTTGCGATAAGCGAGTGCAAAATCAATCTTGTTTGTTTTGACGAGCGAAGCAAATTAAGAAACTTTTCGAGAACTAGCGTAGTCCACCAACTTTATACACTTTACAGACTTTTCACTTTCAGACTTTATACACTTTTTGAAATGAACATGATAAACTACATTCGCCGCAAAACAACTGCCGTAAGAGTTGGAAATATCACTATCGGTGGCGATGCTCCAATACGCATTCAGTCGATGGCCAACACCGATACCAACGACATCGTTTCGTCAGTGGCACAAGCCGAACGCATTGTGGCTGCTGGCGGCGAGCTGGTGCGTTTCACCACGCAGGGTGTGCGCGAGGCACAAAGTCTTGGCGAAATCCGTACCGCCCTGCGCGATCAAGGTTGCCAAGTGCCACTCGTGGCCGATGTTCATTTCAATGCCAATGTAGCTCTGGAGGCTGCGCAATTGGTCGAAAAAGTGAGAATTAACCCTGGCAATTTTGTAGCTGGCAAGCATGGCGACTACACCAACGAGGAATTTGCCGCCGAAATCGATAAAATTCGTGAGAAACTGACGCCGCTCATCGCACTCTGCAAAGAGCACGGCACTGCACTGCGCATCGGTGTGAACCACGGATCGCTCTCGCCGCGCATCATGAGCCGCTATGGCGACACGCCCGAAGGTCTTGCCGCCTCGTGCATGGAATTTTTGCGCCTTTGCGAAGAGCAAGATTTTCGGCAGATTGTGCTGTCGGTCAAGGCGTCGAATGTGCGTGTAATGGTGCAGAGCGTGCGACTTTTGGTTGCCGAAATGGACAAAGCCGACATGCACTATCCGCTGCACCTTGGCGTAACCGAGGCAGGCGAAGGCGAAGACGGTCGCGTGAAATCGGCCGTTGGCATTGGCACACTTTTGTCCGATGGATTGGGCGATACGGTGCGTGTGTCGCTGAGCGAACCGCCCGAGTGCGAAATTCCTGTAGCGCGAAAATTGGTCGACTACATCGGCCTGCGCGCTGGTCATGCACCCATCGATGGCACACTGCCCGAAGCATTCGATCCACTACATTTCAAGCGACGCCCAACCCGCGCCATTAGCAACGTTGGCAGCAACAATGTGCCTGTGGTGATAGCCGAAAAAAACGGCAACTACGCAGTTCAGCCCGATTTCATCTTGAGCGAAAATGCACCGCAAATGCTTCCGCTCACGCTCGCCGAACTCACGCCCGAGACAATCGAAAATCTTCGCAAAAATCCGCAGATAATTTTGCTGAAATCGCATCATCAAAATCCCGTGGGCGAAATGCGCGCCTTCTTTTTCCGCCTGATGCAAAACGAAATCGATTCACCCGTGATTCTTGCGCGCCATTATGCCGAAAACGACCTCGAAACGCTGCAACTGAAAGCCTCGGCCGACCTTGGTCCGCTCTTTGTCGATGGTCTGGGCGATGGCATTCTGATAACAAACGAAGGCGCAGAAATAAGCAAAGAAGATGTTAATTCGCTGGCATTCAGCATTTTGCAAGCCGCTCGCATGCGCACCAGCCGAACGGAATACATCTCGTGTCCAAGTTGCGGTCGCACCATGTTCGACTTACAGACCACCGTGGCGCAGATAAAAGCCGCCACTGCGCACCTCACCAACCTGAAAATTGCCGTGATGGGCTGCATTGTGAATGGTCCTGGCGAGATGGCCGACGCCGACTATGGTTACGTTGGCGCGGGCAAAGGTCGTGTGAGCCTCTACCGCCAAAAAGAGTGCGTCGAGCGCAACATCCCCGCCGAGCAAGCCGTAGAAAAATTGCTCAAATTAATCGGCGAAGACAGGGGGAATTGCTAA
>CAVFDI010000014.1:0-24281 GCA_963621145.1 Paludibacteraceae bacterium
CTTGCTTCTTGCTTCTTGCGACTAATTATTGCAACTTTTTCGTCAGTTCGCGCATTACGCACGAGGGTTGGCGGCGTTGGTACAGAATGGCATACACGGCATCGAGAATGGGCATGTTCACCTGATATTTCTCGTTCAACTCGTGAATGCACTTGGTGCCGTAGTAACCCTCGGCTATCATCTCCATTTCTACTTGAGCGGTTTTCACGCTGTAGCCTTTGCCAATCATGTTTCCGAAGGTGCGGTTGCGACTGAATTTTGAATAGGCCGTAACCAGCAAATCGCCCAGATAGACCGACTCTTGCAGATTGCGATGCCCAGGGTGCGCTGCGTTGCAAAAACGGCTCATCTCCTGAATGGCATTCGACACCAAAACTGCCTGAAAATTGTCGCCATATTTTAAGCCATGGCAAATGCCCACGGCAATGGCGTAGATGTTTTTCATCACCGAGGCGTACTCTATGCCGCAAGTGTCGTCGCTCGTGTAGGTTTGCACATAGCGGTTTGTGAATATGGGCGATAGTTGGCGCGCACGGTCGCGGTCGGCGCAAGCAATGGTGAGGTACGAAGTGCGCTCCAACGCCACCTCTTCGGCGTGGCACGGGCCGCTAAGCACGGCTATCTGTTCGTAAGGAATGCCATAAAACTGGTGAAAATACTCCGAAACAACCATATTTTCGTCTGGCACAATGCCTTTGATGGCCGAAACCACCACTTTGCTATCGAGTCGCAGGCGCAGTTTTTTCAGATGTTGCTTCAAAAAGGGCGATGGCGTGGCAAAAATCAGCACATCGGCATTTTTCACCGCCTGATTTATTTTCGATGTGAAATGAATGCGATTGATGTCGAATTTCACGCTCGATAGGTACGATGGATTGCGGCTAGTGCGCACAAATTCGTCGATCTGGTCCTGACGGCGCATATACCAAATAATTTCAGGGTAGGTATCGAGAACAATTTTGGCAATGCCCGTGGCCCAACTGCCGCCGCCCATTATGGCTACCTTTAGATGCGATTCTTCCATATTTTTCTAAAAAAATCATTTTCGTGTTTGCGCTGGCATCAGCCCAAGATGTGAGTCAACAGTTTGCACCACAAAAAGTTAGCACACTGCCAAAACCTCAAAAAGAGCCATCGGCGCACGCACACAATCAATCTACAAATTTAGGCATTTCTTTTCGAAAAATGCAAGCGTTTGGGCAAAAAAATGCAGTGTGTTGTGGTTAATTTGTTGATTATTAGATGATTATGGATTTGCAGGATTGTTTGGATACACCGCGTGCAACTTTGCTCAAACATCGCAGTTGGCAAAGTCAAAGTCATTGTCAAAAGTCGTCGTCAAAAGAATTACTATTCCAAAAAAAAGTCGTACCTTTGCGCGAATTTTCTAGAAATAATTTTTTTAACTGTAATCCTTTTATGAATGTAATTACAAAAACCATCACACTGAGTGATGGACGCACCATTACGCTGGAGACAGGAAAGTTGGCCAAGCAGGCCGACGGCGCCGTAATGGTAACCTGCGGCAAAACCATGCTTTTGGCCACAGTGTGCTCCGCCAAAGAGGCCGTTCCAGGCACCGACTTTATGCCGCTGACTGTTGAGTACAAAGAGAAATTTGCTTCGGCTGGCCGTTTCCCAGGTGGCTTCACGCGCCGCGAAGGTCGTGCCGACGACTACGAAATCCTGATCGCTCGCTTGGTCGACCGCGCTCTGCGCCCACTCTTCCCAAGCAACTATCACGCCGAGACTTTTGTGAACGTAACGCTCTATTCTGCCGACGGCATCGAAACACCTGACTCGCTGGCAGGCTTGGCTGCATCGGCTGCGTTGGCTGTGTCGGACATTCCGTTCGAAGGACCAATCTCCGAAGTGCGCGTTGCCCGCATCGACGGCAAAATGGTGATCAACCCCACATTTGCGCAACTCGAGCACGCCGACATCGAACTGATGGTGGCTGCCACGCTCGACAACATTATGATGGTAGAAGGCGAGATGAAAGAGGTTACCGAGCAGGAGATGCTCGAAGCCATCAAAGCCGCTCACGAGGCCATCAAACCACAGTGCCAAGCACAAATAGAACTGATGGAGGCCGCTGGCAAAACCGTGAAACGCGAATATTGCCACGAGGTGAACGACGAGGAACTGCGCCAACAAGTGCATGATTTCTGCTACGATCGCGCCTATGCGCAAGCCACCTCGGCCGACACCGACAAACATCATCGCGAAGAGGCTTTTGCTGCCATCTGTGCCGATTTCAAAGCACAATTTACCGAAGAGGAATTGGCCGAAAAAGAGGGCATGATCGACCGCTACTATCACGATGTTGAAAAAGAGGCTATGCGTCGCGCCGTTCTCGACGAAGGCAAACGTCTCGATGGTCGTAAAACCAACGAAATCCGCCCAATCTGGTGCGAAGTTGGCTACCTGCCTGGACCTCACGGCTCGGCCATCTTTACTCGTGGCGAAACGCAATCGCTCTCGACTGTAACGCTTGGCACCAAACGCGACGAAAAGATGATTGACGAAGCACTGATTCAAGGCAACGACCGTTTCTTGCTGCACTACAACTTCCCGCCATTCGCTACGGGCGAAGCCAAAGCACAACGCGGTGTTGGTCGTCGCGAAATTGGACACGGTAACCTTGCTTGCCGCGCCCTGAAAAACATGATTCCTGAAAATTATCCTTACTGCGTTCGCGTGGTTTCCGACATCTTGGAGTCGAATGGCTCGTCGTCGATGGCCACCGTTTGCGCTGGCTGTCTTGCGCTGATGGACGCTGGCGTGCAGATTAAGAAACCTGTTTCGGGTATCGCTATGGGATTGATTTCCGAAAATAAAGGTACAAACTACGCTGTTCTGAGCGATATTCTTGGCGACGAGGATCACCTTGGCGATATGGACTTCAAAGTTACTGGCACCAAAGATGGTATCACCGCTACTCAGATGGATATCAAAGTAGATGGCTTGAGCTACGAGATTCTTGAAAAAGCCTTGATGCAGGCTAAAGAGGGACGCGCACACATTCTTGGCAAAATGCTCGAAGTGATGCCAGAACCTCGTGCCGACCTGAAACCACACGCTCCACGCATCGTAACCATGACCATTCCGAAGGAGTTGATTGGCGCAGTGATTGGCCCTGGTGGCAAAATCATTCAAGGCATTCAAGCCGAATCGGGTGCTACCGTTTCTATCGACGAGGACGACAACCATGGCATTGTTGAGATTGCAGCATCGAACCGCGCTGCTATCGACTCGGCTTTGGAGAAAATCAAAGCCATTGTGGCACTGCCCGAGGTTGGCGAAGAGTACGATGCCAAAGTGAAATCGATTATGCCTTATGGCGCATTTGTAGAGTTCATGCCTGGTAAAGAGGGTCTGCTACACATCTCCGAGATCGATTGGAAACACTTCGAAACCATGGAAGAATCGGGATTGAAAGAGGGCGATACCATTCGTGTGAAACTGCTCGATATCGACGAAAAGACTGGTAAATTCCGTCTTTCGGCTCGCGTTCTGAAAGAGAAACCTGCCGATTATGTCGAGCCAGAGCCTCGTGAACGCCGTCCGCGTGGCGATCGTGGTGATCGTGGTGACCGTGGTGACCGTCGTCCGCGCCGTGAGCATCACACCCCAACCGATTTCCGCGATCCAGAAAATCGTCGCGATCTCTAATCTGGTGAAAATTTGTGCCGATGTTTTCATTTGAAAAGATGAAGGTGTCGGCACACTTGCGCCCATAGTTTAATGGATAGAATGAGGGATTCCGGTTCCCTTGGTTACGGTTCGATTCCGTATGGGCGTACAAGAAAAGCCTTCGCTCTCGTTTGAGAGCGGAGGCTTTTAAGGTAGGGTTCTAAAAATTCTACGCTTTTATTGTTTTCTCTGGTCGGTTCAAAAAAGTTTCGGCGATTTTTTTCGCTCTTTGCGAATTTTCGTTTCTAATCGGCATCTTTTTCGAGTTTTTCCAGTCACAGGACATCCTGCTCCTTCGATAATCCTTCACGTCTGCTCGATTATAATTCAAAAATTCTTGCAAAGATAATTTTTAGAACCTACCTTTAGTTATTCTGTTTGGGCTTATTCAACCACAACTTTCTGTGTCGAAATTCCGTCCTTTCTTTCGATCACTAACAGATAGACGCCTGCATTGAGCGATGAGAAGCGCACTTGTCCGCCCGCAGCATGCTCGGTTGTGAGCAGACGACCAACGGCATCGTAGAGGCGCACTTGGTCGCCATCCGTGAGGTTGGCTGCTACAAGTTGACCCGCATAGGCAAATACGCATGCGCCATGGTTTTCGTCGATGGTTGGTGTTTCGGTGCTAATGCCCGATTTGCGATTGATGCTGACTTCGAAACGTGCTTCGTCGCTGCCAGTGGTGGCGGCAAATGTGTAGTCGCCCAGCAACAGGTTGCAATATTGATTCTGCGTCTTGTCGTACAAAATTACCGCATCAATATCATAATCATCGAGCGTCGAAAGCGAAATGGTGTAGTTGCCATCGGTGCCAAAATAGATACCCAGCGGAATGGTTTGCGACTTGCGAGCAAGGTCTATCGCACCAAATTTTTCGCGATTATTTAGCGCGTAAATCTGCGGGAAACTGCGACCTGTCGAGAGCATTTTCAGCACGTCGCGATTGCTCACAATGTCGTCGGAGCCATCGTCGGACAGCGTGATGTACATGTGATCCTCGGCATTGGCGGTGTTGGTGAGCGTAAGCAGATATTGTTCCGTGATGTTTTCGCTACTTGGTGCCAAGGCGGGCGCATTAGCAGCCGAATTGTGCGGCGATACGCTAGTGTAGGCCGACCAATTGACTGTGCCTGCAAACTGCACAAAATAGGAATAGAAGGGTTTCATTGCAAAATTGCCTGCCGTGCTGTAGAGCGAGTATTGGCTCGATGGGTCAGCGTCGGCAGTGGAGCGCATGGTGTATTTGTAGACATAATTCGGCGCTGATTCTCCGCCAAGGTTTACATTGTCGATGGTCATCGGCACAAAGCCAGGAATGCCAAACACATGCCAGTCGTTGTCGAGTGAGCGGCGGTCGCCACGTCCGTATTCCATCAGCGAATCGGGAATGTTGATGGTGCAAGGATACGATTCGAGCGTGGATGTGGCACTATTTTCAAATTTGAAGATGAAATCGGTGCCAACCGATGGGAAATAGAAGCGCAGACGCGAAACACCATTTGCATCTTTGAAATCGCTCTCTTTAAAATTGGTGAGCAGCACATAGCCACGATTGGCTTCGAGCGTTGCTGTCGGTTTCATGGTCGCCCAATAGTTGGCGCCTTCAACAAGACCAAACTGCGCACGCTTATCACCGCGGTAACGTTGAATAATCCACTTTTCATTGTAGTGCGTCTTGTCGAAACTGCCGTAGATATCTTCTATCTTGCAAGTGTAGGGCAACGAGAAGAAATAGGCTTGCTGGTTCACGGCTTTCTTTTTCTGCCAATTCGATTTGTTTATTTCTAAGCAGAGATAGATGCGCTCTGCCACCACTTTTGCTTGCTCCAACTGCGACATGCTGAGCGAATTTACCAGCGAATCGTCTTCGCGCACAAACAGCACGCCAGAGCCGATTTCGTAACTGTCGCTTAGTTCGCCATCGGGCAACCATGCGTGAACAATGCGGTTTTGGGCAAACAGATAAATCAGTCGCACGCGGTAGGGCTTAGTTGGGAAAGTTTCGCCTTTCAGCACCACAAGACTATCGACCAAAACCTGCGTGCCAGCGTCGTCTTGCGTGCCTTCCATGTGAACAGCCGCGCCAGGGTAGCAATAGGTGTCGATGTAGTAGTTCCAGTTCGATACGTCGGTGAGCAGACGACCATTGTTGCCGCTGTAAGCCACAGGATCGGTCTTGAGCGAGTCCATAAACAGCAAGTGTTGGTCGGAGGTTTTCATCTCGGTAATCTCCAAGAATTTGTTTGTTCCAGCGCCGCCAATCATGTTGCGATAGAAGCGGTTCGATGGCGCATCGTACGCCAAACGTGTGTTCGCGCCCGCTTTTGTAAGCACCAAATCGCCCAGTTCGTTTGCAATGCTTTGGTTGAAACGGTTTGCCACAGCGGCTTTCAGATTCACATTTCTTTCGAGCCATTTCACCCAATAATAGTCGTAATATTCACTCGCCAACGAGCGATTTGGCGCCCAGTTGGTCATGCGGTTGTCGTCGTTGATGTAGTTCACCCAACCACCGCTTGCGCCATCGGTGCGCACATAGATGTCGCCAACATACGGAGCCAAAGTAATCTGATTGTCGGTGTAAGTGCTGATTATCAGCATCGAATCGAGGTCGGCAGTGAGGGATAATTCGGTTGAATCGGCCCAAGCGTCGGTTGCGTTGTCATATTTTTCGAGATAGAGCCGACCTGCCACATACACCGAAAGCGTGTCGTTTAGCGTGCCTACATTCGAGTAGAAAGTGCGCCCATCGGTTGTTTCGCTGCGCAGGCGGAAACGTCCCGACAGCGTCGGACAGTTGCCCGTGGTCAGCACAAAACGATCTGGATCGTTGCGTTCTTGATTTTCGATGGTATAGCAAGCATTTGCTGCTGATACAATTGTCGTTGAGGAACAGTAGTATGGGTAACCTTGATAAATGTGTGCAGAATTTCCATCGAAGAAGAATATTTGTGCGCCCTCTGCTACATTGGCGGTGTACCAATTGTAGTTGTTGTCGTCGGTTGCGTAAAAGTTCATGCCGATTTTTGTAAACTGGCTGAAATAATATTCGCCCGTGGTGTAGGTCGTCGCCATATAGATTTCAGGCGTTTGTTGACTCCAGCCATTGATCGCACCAAAGCTTTCGGTACTTTTGGGGATACGAAATAGAACTCTAACTGTTTGAACTACAGATATTTGCAACTCTTTTGTGAGTGTTTCAGTGCCATCGGTTGCCGTTGCCGAAATGGTGTGGGTGCCAGCAGCGGTTGCAGTCCAAGTGTAGGTGTTTTTGCTTGCTACCTGCGTGCCATCGATGCTGATGGTGTACGATACGCTGCCCGAGAAATTGCTGCTACCAACCGTGATGGTGGTGCTTGTACCCGCAACAAGCGATGTGCCTTCGCTCGACGAGAGCGTCATGCTTGGGTTGAAAGTGGGGCAGTCGCGGATTTGGGAATCTGCCTTCTTTGTTGGCATTTGATAACAAGTCGACGAATTTGGAAGGCTATTGTTATTTGTTGTTTCCCAAGTCCCGTTGCCGCAACTGCAGGTAAATTTGAAACCCGAATTGTCGCTTGGAATTTCAAAACTGTACCACAGTGAGCCATCGTCATCAGTGGCTTCGTATGTCATGGCATCGACACCACCATTATTACCTCCCCAGTGATTAACACTTGGCGCACAGCCAGAATAGGTTGTGAACCATTCAGAAGGGAAATTAGCATGAATCACAATTCCAGGCATCTCTTCGACTGTGAGCGTGGCCTCGTTCGATGTGGCGGTTTGGTCGCAACCCTCGAAACTGGCAATCGCGCGCACCGTGTAATCGCCCACTTCGCTCAAGGTGAGTGTGGCGCTCGAGGCGTCGGTCCAATTGCTGTCGCCCGATTTTTTGTACTGATATTTGTACGAAATGCCCGATACCTTTGGCGATGCCGTTGGCGTGATGGTTACCGGCTTGTTCTGATAAACCGTGGACGATGTCAACGAAATGGTTATGTCTGGAATTACGAGCGTGGCAAAATTTGCAGTAGCCACAATATCGGCTTGTACATTGCTGATAGTGAGCGGATTTTGCGTTAGATCCAAATCTGTTGCACCTGAAATTGTCCAATTTGTAAACATGTTGCAGTCGGTTGGCGTATCGGCTGTGAGTGTAACCTCGTCGCCTTTCATCACACTGCTAGCCGATGCAGTGCCGTTGGTGACCGAAACGGTGTAATAGACTGGCGGCGTCACACAATCGATAACGGTGGCGGCTTTATTGTTTGTAGTTACAACTCTATAACAAGTTTCAGCAGAAGGAACACTAGTATCCGCTGTTTGCCACCCCCAAGAAGAGGAAGGTTTAAGCAAAAAACCCGTTTTCCCATAAGGAATTTCAAAACTGTACCATTTCCCGCCGTCAGCATCGTCAAATTCGTAGGTCATTACTCCTTCCGTACCACTACCACTACCTTCCCAATACCAAACGGTTGGGGTTGAATAACTGCTAAACCATGCCGATGGAAATTTTACATGAATAGTTGTTCCGGGCAGAGCCGTTACCGTTACCGTTTTTTCTTCGGAAGTGATTTTGGCGCTACAGCCAGACACTTTGCCGACCACGCGCACGGTGTAACTGCCCACATCGTTCAGCGTGAGTGTGCTGGAACAATTGGTCCATTTGCTGGCGTCCGATTTTTTGTACTGATAGGTGTACGAAACTCCCGAGACTTCGGGCGTGCTGCTAGCAGTAATGCTTATCGATTTTCCTTGCGTGATTGTGTTTGCCGAAAGCGTCATCGAAACCTCGGTTGGCACAGCAATGTCCTCATAATTTGCCGTGGCGGTAATATCGCTCGTTACATTGCTGATAGTGAGCGGATTTTGCGTTAGATCCAAATCTGTTGCACCTGAAATTGTCCAATTTTTAAACTGCTGACAATCAGCGGCATCGCTAGCAGTAAGCGTAACGCTTCCACCTTCGGCTACGGTAGCAGCCGACGCTGTGCCGTTGGTGACGGAAACATTGTAAGTTACACCTGGAATTTCAAATGTAAATACATAGTATTTCCCTCCGTTGTTGAGGGTGAATGTTTCGCCGCAGCTACTAGTGGAGCTTTGACTACCAGTCGAAATAAACTGAATCTCTAATTTGTAACTACCTGGTTCTGTCGGTGTTACGTCCTTGTTTACAGAACCTGCCCAAACTTGATTTTTGTCATCGTTGCTTTTCCAATTACCTTCTGTTGTCTGCCATGAACCCGCAGTCTCCCCAACTTTGTAGACACGATACTGTATTTTGCTACTACAGATGTTACCATTTTTGTCTTTCCATACATTTACTTCATACGAAGTAATGTAGATTGATGTAATTGTCCCTAGGCTAACGGCAGATTCCCCAGATTTATTCCATGCTTGTTTACTATTCGCAGAACCATCTACTTTGATTATTAAGGATTTAACAGCATTGAGATCCCAGAATCCTGCTCCAGCCCACACTCCACTACAGCAAACCATTGCCGCAAACAGCAGTGCAAGGCGTTTTATATTTTCAACGAAAAGTTTCATGACTTTCTATGTTTTTCGGTTTTCAATCTAAAAAAGAATTTTGCAAAAGCGTATGCCGCAGCAAATAGCAACAACACAAGCGGTGCGCCGAGCGGCTGCTTAAATTTATCGCCCGGTTGGTCCACATTGTCGAAACCGCCTGGTGTGCCTGTGCCCCAATCGTCGTCATCGTCGTCGCTAGCCGCAGCTGCAGCACTAAATGGCGATGTGGAACCACTAAACGGCACAAAAATACTGCCTTGCGACGTGGTAGAACGGGTCAACGAGCTGTTGCTTTGATATGATTTTTGGAGATTTCTTTGAGTCGAAGCGCCCGATGAAGAAAATGGCGAATAACTCGATGGATAAGATGAAGACGAATAACCATACGCTCCCCCTTGGTTGTACATATCTTGCACAACATAGCCGTTTGCGTTCGCTTCCGAAATGCACATAAATAGCGGCACTAACAGAAGAAACGCCACCAACTTAAGGGTGTGTTTCATGGTCGTGTGTTTTTCATAATATCGCCTGCAAATTTACAAAATTGCAAACTATTCTACAATATATAAGACAAAAAAAAGTACCGAATCCCTACCGATTTAGTACTTTTTAACTCCTCTCTTTTCCCGTGATTCCAACTAGCGAAGCGGAAAATATCGAATTGAGGATTGATTTGCTGAAAATCAAGCAATTAGCATTCCTTTGCGCACTGCATCGGCTGCCTCTTTGCCACGCAGCGTCTCTACAATTTGCAGCGCAAAATCGACTGCCGTGCTAGGACCATTTGCGGTAATAATATGGTGTGAGACGACTACGCGTCCGCCCACGTAACTTTCGCCAAGATATTTCTCGAAACCTGGATAACAAGTGGCTTTCTCGCCCTCCAAAATTCCCAACACACCAAGCACGCTCGGCGCAGCGCAAATAGCTGCCAGATGACGTTTCGCAGCGTTGTGGCGTTTCAAAAGTTCGCCCAATTCTTGGAATTCCATCAATCTGATGGAGCCGCCGGGCAAAATCAGCATTTCGGCATCGGCAAAATCGACCTCTTCGAACAGCGCATCGGCTTCCACAGCAATGTGGTGCGAGCCTACAACCTGCAGTGTGTGCTCCATCGAAACGGTGCAGACTTGCAATTGCGCCCTGCGCATAATGTCGACTGTGGCTAACGCCTCAATCTCTTCAAAACCCGTGGAAAGAAAGATGTAGTTCATAAAGTGGAAAGTTTATAAAGCCTGTAAAGTTTCTCAGTTTGTAAACGGCGGTAATTGCCAATTATTTTATGCGGAAATTGTATGTAATTTGTCCGTTGCTTACTTCGCCGCTGGTGGTCCATTTGGTCTTTTTTGCGGAATTGATAGAGGCATTGCGCAGCGTTTGGTCGGTGATGTTCGAAAGGTTGGGATTGACGTGCGCATCGGTAACATTGCCGTTTCTGTCAACGCGTATATTCACCACAATGCGTCCTTCCTCGTTGTTGGTGTAGGCAGGTTGTGGAATAGTGCCTTTCAGCGAGCAGCCCGCCAGCGACCAAGCATGTCCGCCCGAAACGCCCGAACCAACAGGATTTCCAGCCATGGCATCGCCTGTGGTGGTGCCGCTGCCCGAACCAGCATTTTGCCCAAATACCGAGGCTATATTTTTTGCTTTTTCGGCTTTGGCAGCCTCTTCGGCTTGGCGCTTGGCTTTGCGTTCGGCTTTTTCGGCTGCAATGCGCGCCTCTTCGGCCTGACGTTCGCGTTCGCGCTGTTCGGCCAGCAGTCGTTCTTGCTCCTCTTTCTCGCGGCGTTTTTTCTCCTGCGCTATCGCTACCGATTCGTCGTCTTGCGTCATCAGTGGCTCGCTCGCAACATTGGGCGCGGGCGTTGGCTTGGCAGGCTCGGCTGCGGCAATTGGCTCTGTCTCAGTGGGTTCGGCGGCAAGTTCTTCCGACATTCCAAAACCATCATCTTCGTAGCCAAAACTTACCTCGATGCCATCGGCCGACTGGTCGCGCGAGGCCGACATGCCGCAGTAGAGCAGTATCAGCAGCACAAGTGCGCACACCACAATGGTGCCAACGGAGGCGTATATGTCCGAATCTTTTATCTTCATTTCTCGATGGCTTTGGTTGCAATTACCATTTTCAAATGATTTTCGTTGGCTATGTCGAGCACTTTCACAATTTCGCCATAAGGCACGGCCTCGTCGGCATGCAGTGCTACATAGAGCGTGGTGTCTTGCGCGGCGGCAGTCTGCAAAATTGGCTCAATCTGCGCAAAATCGACCGTGCGCGGAGTTTCGCCGCCATCGGCTATGCTGTAAGTGCCATCGGCAGCAATGCCCACTTTCACCAAATGCGCTTTGGTGGCTGTTTGCGCTTTGCTCTGCGGCAGTTTCACCTTCATGTCGTTGGGTGCCGACATGGTGGAGGCTATCATGAAGAAAAGCAACAGCAGAAAGATGATGTCCGTCATCGACGACATGCTGAACGATGCTTCAACTTTATTTCGTTTCTTAAGTGCCATTTTTCCTAGTATATAGAGTTAGCCGAGTTGAATGCCTTCGCATTTCTAACTCCTAGCCGCTCACTAATAACTTATTTTGCTGGTTCGTTCAGCAGATCCATAAATTCCATGCTGCGCATTTCGAGACGGCGCATTACCGAGTCGACGCGGCCAACTAGATAGTTGTAGGCAAAGAATGCGCAAACGCCGATTATCAGACCAGCCACGGTGGTTACCATGGCGGTGTAGATGCCGCCAGCCAGTTGGCTCAGGTTGATGGTGTTGCCGCCTGCTTGCTCCATTTCGAAGAATGCCTCGACCATGCCAAGCACGGTGCCAAGGAATCCCAACATTGGCGCGCCACCAGCCACGGTCGCTAGCAAGCCAAGGTGTTTTTCGAGTTTTGCAATCTCCATGTTGCCCACGTTTTCAACAGCCACTTGCACATCGCTCATGGGGCGTCCCAAGCGGGTGATTCCCTTTTCAATCATGCGAGCCGAGGGCGAATCGGTATCTTTGCAAAGGTTCAGTGCCGACTCCAATTTGCCGTCGTACACATAATCTTTGATACGGTTCATAAACATCGAATTTTCGTGACCAGCCTTGTGCAGCACTACCAATCGTTCGATGAAAATGTAGATGGCCAACACAAAAAGCAGTGCCAGCGGAATCATTATCCAGCCGCCTTTCAGGCACATATCCCAAAGGCTGATGGTAACTTCGGTAACTTCTGGCTGTTCGGCCACAGCGGCCATTTGGGGCAACACAGCAGGTGCCACAGCATTTGCAGAGTCGCTAACTGCGCCAACTGCTTGCAACAAAATTGTCAGGTTCATTATTGTTTCAGATTTTTTTTGATTATCAAAGTTCGAACGATTTTTGAGCCAAATCGATGTTGATGGCTTCGCGATAGCGTTTTATCGTCTCTTCCAAACCAAGATAGAGCGCATCGCAAATGAGCGCGTGCCCAATCGACACCTCGGCGAGGAATGGAATTCGGGTGCAAAGATAGCGTAAATTTGTCAAACTCAAATCGTGCCCCGCATTCACGCCCAAACCGCAGCGACGCGCGCGCTCGGCTGCTGACACAAAAGGCTCAACTGCCATCTCGTGATTTGTCGGGAACAGCGATGCATACGGCTCGGTGTAGAGTTCGATGCGGTCGGCACCCGTCTTGGCCGCCATCTCTATGTTTTTCAAATCGGTGCCAACAAAAATGGAGACGCGCACGCCAAGTTCGTGAAAATGCTGCGTTATGCCGCGCAAAAAATCGAGGTTTTCGTGGCAATCCCAGCCTGCATTCGAGGTGATGGCGTTGGGCGCATCGGGCACCAAAGTAACCTGCTGCGGGCGTACGGCACTTACCAATTCCACAAATTGCGGCGTTGGGTTGCCTTCGATGTTGAACTCGGTGGTAACAATCGGTCGCAGGTCGAACACATCTTGGCGGCGAATGTGGCGTTCGTCGGGACGCGGATGCACCGTGATGCCCTGCGCACCAAAATGCTCGCAGTCGCGCGCTGCCTGACAAACATTCGGATTGTCGCCTCCACGCGCATTGCGCAATGTGGCGATTTTGTTGATATTTACGCTTAAAATTGTCATTCTTGTTTTGTTACAAGTAGCGAGAGAAACGGTGCAAATGCCAGTTTTCCGCTTGAAAAATTTTGTCTATCTTTGCATTGCAAAAAGCAGACCAAATTCGAAGCAAAATTACACAAAAAAAATGAGAATTGCCATATTTAGCACAAATTATCGTGCGGAAAACGACAAATTGTTGAAAAAAACCATCAATTTTCTCGAAAATAGTGGTGTCGAGGTGCTTATCGAAGAGCAGTTGCATGCCAAAATGTCACAAATCGACGCACAATTTGACTCGTACGCCATCGTCAATTCCGAAAATTTGCACGCCGACATAGCCATAAGCATTGGTGGCGATGGCACTTTTTTGAATACAGCAGCCGCTGTGGGCAATAGCGACATTCCGATTTTGGGCATAAACAATGGTCGACTTGGTTTTTTGGCCGATGTGGCTGATACCGAAATCGAAAAGGTGTTGGCTGAAGTGCTTGCTGGCAATTATAGTGTGCGCGAAAGGTGTATGATTTCTGCGAAGACCTGTGGTGAGCAAACTTGCACTACGCCATTCGCACTTAACGAGGTTGCCGTGCTGAAGCAGGATTTGTCGTCGATGATAGCCATTCATGCCATGGTAAATGGCGAATACCTCACCACCTACCAAGCCGATGGCCTGATAGTGGCAACGCCAACGGGTTCTACCGCCTATTCTATGAGCGTGGGTGGTCCGATAGTGATGCCAGGCACGCACAACCTGATACTCGCGCCTGTGGCGTCGCATAGTCTCACGGTGCGCCCGCTAGTCATTGCCGATTCGTGCGAGATTGACCTCGAGATAGAGAGTCGTTCGCACAGTTACCTCATCTCGTTCGACGGACGTTCGCAGGTGCTGAACCAATCGACTAAACTGCACATTGCCAAAGCCGATTTCAGTCTGAAAGTGATAGAACCGAACAATCACTCGTTTCTACGCACTTTGCGAAACAAGTTGATGTGGGGCGCCGATCTTAGGAAATGAAGAATTTTAGCATGACGATTGGATAATCAAACTATGACTTTTGGTGCGCAGTGTTAAATCGTTGAACTGTGCGAACTTTCAACTTCTAATAAACTCATCAACTTAAAAAAAACGATGCAAAAAAACGATTTACGAATAGTATTCATGGGCACGCCCGAATTTGCGGTGGCGAGCCTCGATGCGCTGGTGGTGGGCGGCTACAATGTGGTGGGCGTGGTTACCATGCCCGACAAACCCGCTGGGCGCGGATATAAATTGCAATTTTCGGCTGTGAAAGAGTATGCTTTGGCGCACAATCTGCCGCTGCTTCAGCCCGAAAAACTGAAAAATGAGGAGTTTCTCGAGCAACTGCGTGCGCTGCGTGCCGACCTGCAAATAGTGGTGGCATTCCGCATGCTGCCCGAGGTGGTTTGGGCTATGCCGCGGCTCGGCACGTTCAATCTGCATGGCTCGTTGCTGCCGCAATATCGTGGCGCTGCGCCCATCAATTGGGCAATAATCAACGGCGAAAAAGAGACGGGCGTAACCACATTTTTCTTGCAACAAGAAATCGATACGGGCGACCTGATTTTGCAACGCCGCACGCCAATAAACGATGATGACAATGCTGGCACTATTCACGACCGACTGATGGAAATCGGTGCAAAAGCCGTGACCGACACAGTCGACCAAATTTTATCGGGCGATGTTACTGCCACACCGCAGCAGCATTCGGCTGAACTGAAACCTGCGCCAAAAATTTTTAAGGAGACTTGTCGAATCGATTGGACAAAAAGTGCCAACGAGGTGTTCAATTTTGTGCGCGGACTGTCGCCTTACCCAACGGCTTGGACCGAACTGCACAACGGCGACGAATGTGTGATGGTGAAGATTTTTGAAGTGGAGCGCGAAATGGCAATGCACAATTTGCCTTGTGGCACGCTTGTGAGCGATGGCAAAAAAGTGCTGAAAGTGGCTGTGAACGACGGTTTTGTGCTGATAAAATCGCTGCAAGTGGCTGGCAAACGCCGCATGAACGCCGCCGAATGGCTTTGCGGAAGTCGTCTGGCCGAAAACGCTATTCTACAATAATTTTCTTCGGATCGAGGGCGCGAATCCATGCACGAAATTCGTTTGCGCTAATGCCTTCGTGCTGCGCCAAACGGGCAATGGCTGCACCTTCGGGCGTGGCCATTCGCGCAGGATCGGGCATTATGCCAATTCGCACCAAATCCAAACGATCGGCATCGAAACAGGTATCGACCGTGACCACGCTGGTGCGACTTGCTACCGTGTGCGCCGTGCAAGCCAGATAGAGCATTGCAAACTTTTCATCATCAATCGGCAATAACTCATTTCGAACCTTGCGCGCTAACTCAGCACCATGCGGACCGTGCATTTGGTCGTGACCATCATTTATGCGTCGCGAATCGTGGAAAAGTGCGAAAAGCCGCACTACATCGCTGTCTGCACCATTCAATCCCGCTAAAAATAGGCCGTTAAATTCCACTTGCGCCCAATGTTCTGGCCCGTGAACAGAATGTTCGCCGATGCTGCGCTGCGCATATACGAAATCGTGAATTTTCTGAAAATCCATATTTAAAGTTATCGTGTAGATAAATTGATGAGTTTAATGGTTCAGTTGAGGCTGATAGGTTAGTTGTTGGTTCGTGTTTGGTTGAATTTTAATTTCCAATGGGCGAAGATTGTGGCACAGACCACGCATACTACAGCCGATGTGGCATAGCCAATCCAGATTGGTAGCGCGAAGCCTTCGGGCGCAACTATGATGTAGCAAGTTGAGACGGCCGTCATGAACAGTGCAGGCACTAGCGCAATCACATAGCCCCAGCGATATTGCGAATTTCGACAGAGAAAGACAACGCTAGTCCACAGGGTGAAAGCCGCCAAGGTCTGATTTGTCCACGAAAAATAACGCCAAACAACTTCGAAATCGACGAAAGTCATGCCAAAAACCACGGCAAACATCGGCAACGAAATGATTAACCGTTTTGGAATGGATTTTTGTTCGAGATGCAGAAAATCTGCCACTATCAGGCGTGCGCTGCGCAAAGCCGTATCGCCCGAAGTGATGGGCGCAACCACCACACCAATGATGGCCAAGATGCCACCAACTTTTCCCAGCCAAGTGCGTGAAATTTTGTCGATGATCAGCGCTGCAATGTTTTCGCCGTGATGCTCGGCTGCAAAGGCTTGCAGACCATCAATTCCGCCAAAAAATGAACCTGCTGCGGCAGCCCAAATGAGTGCCAAAATGCCTTCGGCCACCATGGCACCGTAGAAAATGCGTCGTCCTTGGCGTTCGTTGGTCATGCAGCGCGCCATGATGGGCGATTGCGTGCCGTGGAAACCGCTGATTGCGCCGCAAGCAATGCTCACAAACATCATCGGGAAGAGCGGATAACCGTTTGGATCGCGACTTTGCAGACCATCGGTTACTTCGGGAATTGGTGCGTTGCTCACAAACATCATCACCATGATGCCAACGCCCATAAACAGCAGCACGCCGCCGAAAATAGGGTAGAGGTGTCCAATTATTTTGTCGATTGGCAGCAGTGTGGCAAGCATGTAGTAGACGAAAACAATCAAAATCCACCACATCACGCTGATGTTTTCGACTAAGCCGTGAAGCAGATTGGCAGGACCAGTAAGAAAAGTGGTGGTGAGTAAAAGTAGCAAAACGAGCGACAGCACGCGCATGAAGTGTTTCACGCCGTTGCCGAGTTCGCCGCCAACTATTTCGGGCAGACTCACGCCGCCTTTGCGCAGCGACATCATTCCCGAGAGATAGTCGTGAACGCCGCCTGCAAAAATGGTTCCGAAAACAATCCACAGAAAAGCACTCGGTCCGAAGAAAATGCCCATGATTGCGCCAAAAATCGGCCCCAGACCAGCGATATTCAGAAATTGAACCAAAAAAATTCGCCAACCCGACATCGGCACATAGTCCACACCGTCGGCATGCGTGATGGCAGGCGTTGGGCGCGATGCGTCGATGCCGAAAATCTTTTCTACAACCGCTCCATAGACCACGTAGCCCACCACGAGCAGCACTATTGATGAAATGAAGGTTATCATTTTTTTTGTTGACGAGTTGAAAAGTGCGTAAAGTAGAAAGCAAAAAGTTTATAAAGTGTGTAGTTGTGCAATCACTTCTGCCTTGGGAACAACAAAATTGGCGTGCCGTTGAAATTCCAGTTTTCGCGCAATTTGTTTTCCAAGAAACGAAGATATGGCGATTTGATGTATTGCGGCAAATTGGCAAAGAAAACGAACGTAGGTACTTGAGTATTAGGTAGTTGCGCTACATATTTTATCTTCACATATTTGCCTTTGATGGCTGGTGGCGGATAATTTTCAATCAGCGGCAAGAAGAATTCGTTCAGTTTTGCAGTTGGCACTTTGCGATATTTGTTTTCGTAAACCTGCATGGCGGTTTCGATCACTTTGAAAATGCGCTGTTTGGTGAGTGCCGACGCAAAAACTATCGGAAAATCGACAAATGGAGCCAGTCGTTCGCGAATTTTGCTCTCGAATTGTTTGATGTCTTTTGCCTCTTTTTTTTCTACCAAATCCCACTTATTCACGCACACCACCAAGCCTTTTCGGTTTTTTTGAATGAGTGAAAAAATGTTCAGATCTTGGCTCTCGATGCCGCGTGTGGCGTCTATCATCAGCACGCAAACATCGCTGCTTTCGATGGCGCGAATGGCGCGAATAACCGAATAATACTCGATGTCTTCGTTCACTTTGGCTTTTTTGCGAATGCCTGCAGTATCGACCAAATAGAATGCGTGACCGAACTTGTCGTATTTTGTGTAGATGGAGTCGCGCGTGGTGCCTGCAATGTCGGTTACGATGTGGCGCTCTTCGCCGATGAATGCGTTCACAATGGACGATTTGCCTGCGTTTGGTCTGCCCACGATGGCTATTTTCGGAAGGTCTTCCAACTCGTCGTTCACATCGGGTTTCAGATGTTTCAGCAGTTCGTCGAGCAGTTCGCCAGTGCCAAGACCATTCACGGCCGACAAGATGAACGGATCGCCAAGTCCGAGTTTGTAGAATTCTGCCGCCTGATATTGCAGTTCGAAAGTATCGACTTTGTTGGCCACCAAAATTACGGGCTTTTTGCTGCGGCGGAGAATTTCTGCCACATGCGTATCGAGGTCGGTAACGCCATTCAGCGCATCAACCACAAACATAATCACATCGGCCTCTTCGATGGCAATGTTCACTTGGCGGTTGATCTCTTCTTCGAAAATATCGTCGGAATTGACTACCCAGCCGCCCGTGTCGACCACCGAAAAAGTGCGTCCGCCCCATTCGCTAAGGCCATATTGGCGGTCGCGCGTGGTGCCAGCCTCTTCGTTCACAATGGCGCGCCGAGTCTGCGTAAGACGATTGAAAAGCGTCGATTTCCCGACATTTGGCCTGCCAACAATGGCCACAAGATTTCCCATAACGAACTATTTTTTAGCGATTTACAAAAACATGTTCCAAACTTGCAAAGGTACGAAAAATTTCTCGATCTGCAAAATTGGGCGAATTGGGGGCAAAAAAAGCCACCCAAACAAGGGCGGCTAGTCATTATTCGTATTTTTTCAAATAGTTGAATAAGGGGTAAGCGGCAATCGACCAATTTCTTTGGGCGAAATCACCCGTACGTTGTTGTACTGATATTGCTTAAAATCCTTTTTGTTGTTGGTGATGTAGGTAAAACATTTTGCTTTCTCGCCAGCTACAAATTGAATGTTATCTTCGATGTCCATTTCTGATCTGTGCAAAGCATTTTCAATGTCGGAATCGGTTAGACCAATTACATTAAACTGGTGCATTAGCCATTCGATGTATTCTACAATTTTTTGTCGGTGTTCAGTGTCTTTCTTTCTGCCCTGCAACGTCGAAATGGTCTGCGCCACGGCGAGTGCCGAGGTATACAATTCGCAATCGCGCAATTTTGTGAGTTTACCCATAGCGATCAAATCGGCCTTAACTTCTCGGAAATGACCGACAAACACATTTGTATCGACAAATATGCGTCTCGCTTTTTTGCTGCTTTTCATAAAATGACGCTTGAGTATTTGCGAATTTCGGCTGGAGTTAGTAATTCCTTATAGTTGGCAGCAAAAAATTGATGCATAGCATCTTCGAGCAAAACTTTTTTGGTAACACCACCGCGTTTCAACACCAAATCCATGCTTTCCTTGGCAAGTTGCTCGCGTTTCAACATTTCTGGATTTTTCTTGTTTTGCATAATGGTAATTTTTAAAACTTGATGCAAAGGTACGAAAAATTTCTCGAACTGCAAAATTGGGAGATTTTGGCAATGAATGGGGAACACCGAGATTAATTACAACTACAAAATGCGGAAGTGCCATGGCTCATCCCTTTAATCAAACAAGCAATTTTCTGACCAGAAATCAGAAACTTTGCTCATTTCTCCGAAAGAAGATTTGGACGAAGCAGTTTGGTGCGCTCGATGGATTGTTGGTGCTCCCATTCGGCAATTTTGCGTTCGTTGCCCGAGAGCAGTATTTCGGGAACGCGCCAGCCGTTGAACTCGGCGGGGCGGGTGTAGACTGGCGGTGCTATCAGCCCATCTTGAAACGAGTCGGAAAGAGCCGATTGCTCGTCGCCCATGGCACCAGGCAGCAGTCGCACCACGGCATCGGCCACCACGGCAGCAGGCAGTTCGCCGCCCGTAAGCACATAGTCGCCAATGGTTATTTCGCGAGTTATCAGGTGTTCGCGCACGCGGTGATCCACGCCTTTGTAGTGGCCGCACAAGATGATGATGTTTTGCAGCAGCGACAGATCGTTGGCCATGCGCTGAGTGAATTGTTCGCCATCGGGAGCCATAAAAATGACTTCGTCGTAGTGGCGTTCGCTCTTCAGCTTTTCGATGATGCGAAAAATCGGTTCTATTTGCATCACCATGCCAGCCCCGAAGCCAAAGGCGTAGTCGTCAACGCGATGATGGCGCAGATCGGTGCTGTAGTCGCGCAGGTTGTGAATGACTATTTCGGCTATTCCGCGGTCGCACGCACGTCGCACAATGCTGTTGCGCAGCGGACTTTCGAGCAATTCGGGCAAAACTGTGATGATGTCGATTCGCATATTCAGTTAGGAGTTAGGAGTGAGAAGTTAGTAGTTAGAAGTGAGTAATGAGAAGTGTGGGGCATTTAACACTATTTGCAAACTATGAGCACGGACACACTCGGTGCGTCCCTGCTTTATAAACTTTTAAACTTTACAAACTTTCGAACTCTAGTGTACTCGCTGCGTGTGGTTCATCTCGAAGAAGTCGGTGAGCGCATCGACCCAGTTGCCGTGCAGAAGCACATGGTGGTTGCCAATTGGGTTGTTGAAGAAATATCCGCAAGGTGAGCCAAGGTGCATGCGCACTTGTGTGCGGCAAACATCGTCGAAATCGGTGTTTTGTAGCAGTCGCGCTGTGGTTACATAGAACTGATCGAGTGCGCCGCCGCCACATTTCAATAGTGTGTAATCGCCGCTAGGCAGAACGCCTTGCACTGCCACACCGCTGAGACTTTCGAAGTGGTTGCGCACGATGTACGATTTTGTCTGTTTCAGTCCGATGGTGCAATGCGCCAGCAGAATGGAGTTGTCGTGCATGTTTATCTGCGAAGGATTGCACATGAAACCGTCGATGCCCGTCACGGTTTTGGCGGCTAGCATGGTGAAAACGGTTTGCATATCGCCTTCGCAACCAGCAATGATGCCTTCGTCGTTGAGCAGCGACAGTGCCAAGCAGCCCGTCGTGCCGATGCGTGGAATGAGTCCGAAGCACTGAATGGTGAATGCGTCGAGTGCATAACGGCTGCAGACCATTTTCACGGCGCAGTAGAGTCGATAGGCTTTTATCACTTCGTCGATATTGGGTTCGCGAACTGCCGAAGCGTTTTTCACAAAGAGTTCGGCATTGGCGCGCACTTCATCATCTGCTATTTTCTGAAAATTCTCGACCACCTCATCTAATGGCACATCAACAAACTCTACGCCCCAACGACGGCGCGCGGCTTCGTAGTCTACTCCGCTGGCAATCAGCCATTTAGATGGCTCGCCAATTACGCCAATGCGTTTGCCAGCCAACAGATTTTTGCGTTCAAAAAGTGTTTTGTAGGCATTCAATTCGCCAAGAACCACAGCTTCGTCGCCATGAATGATGTGGCATTCGGCACCTTGTTGGCGCGCCCAAGTGTTGATTTCGAGCGATGCCGCCAGCGAGTTTTGCAGTCCATCGGTGAGCAGCACAATGGGTTTGGGCAGTTGGTCGTAGTAACTGCGAAAGACGAATTCCGTTCCGCCGCTCGAGATGAAGACGATTTGCAGTTCGTTCTTTTCGATGGCATCGATGGCGTCGGGCGAAATGATGTGGACATCGTAGTGCGCGTCGAGCATGTCGAACAGCGCGCGATGTGCGTGACGAATGGTGCCTTGCTTGTTCAGCTCCGAGGCGAAGGTGATGAGATTTAAGGGAGTCATATTTTGTGAGTTATGAATTTTGAATTAGGAATAAAGTTGATTTTTGAAAAAATAGTCGCGATTTACATTTTTACGATCGGTTTAACCCATTCAGGTAGGGGATTTTCGTAGGTCTTGTATGTTGTTCCGTCAACTGTGCGCAATACGAGCCGCGGATTCTCGTTTTCAATGGAATTGTCGTAAAAATAGGCGCGATCGACAAATTCAACGGCAGATGCTGCCTGCTCTAATGATTTATAATAACGACTAATCACCTTTGAAATTGGTACTTCGTGACCGCCTGAAAGGTAGCGTTTTGTGATGCGCTCGACATTGATGATGGGATCTTTGGTGCAAACGAAAAAAAATCGAACGAAAAAACCAGATTCTTTTGCTTCTCTCAAAAATTCGAGTTTCTCTGCACTCGAAAAAACAGTTTCAAAGGTGAACGATTTACCTTCTGCAAGACATCCGTAGCGCCATTTTGTGGCAAATTCAGCGGCTGCACGCACTGCCGATTCTGAATTCCAATCGCCAAAACGCTGTTGTGCGATGTTGTCAGGATTGATATAGATGGCATCGTGACTCCATTCGCTTTGCAGCAATTGGAGTGTGGTTGTAGTTTTGCCAGAACCATTTGGTCCAGCAACCACGCACAAAACTGGTTTTTGCTCGCTAGATTTTTTCACTTTTTAGAACGATTTTGAGCAATGTGTTGTCGAACTTCGTCCATGCGGCGGTCGAGTTCGCGCTGCACTTTGGCGGAATTTTCGAGAATGTCCTTATGCACACGCTCCATCACTTCGGCAAGCATGGCATCGGTGGGATAATCTTTGCTGTAGGGGGACATGTTTGGAATTAAGAATTATGAATTAAGAGGGTATCAGATTTCAAATTTCAGATTTCAAATTTATTGGTATGCGCAACTTTCGGCGGTTGACTACTATTCTATCATTCAATGAGTCAATGATTCAATAATTCAATGATTCAGTGAGTGCAACTCGTCTACATTCTGCAAAGTTACGACTTTTCGGCGAAAGTTGCAATTATTCGAAAAATTGGTCGGCAAAATTGACAAAATAGAGTTGATGTTGTGCGCGGGTGCAGGCAGTGTAGAGCCAGCGCAGATAGTCGGCATCAATTTGTGATGCGTCTATCGGACCTTGGTCGACAAAGACTTCGCTCCACTGACCGCCTTGCGCCTTGTGGCAGGTTACGGCATAACCAAATTTCACCTGCAAGGCATTGAGATATTCGTTTTGCATCATGGCTTTGTAGCGTTCGCGGCGGTTGCCAATGTCCATGTAATCTTCCTCGATGGTGGCAAGAAGTCGTTTGCTCAACTGCGTGGCTTCGGCGGGTGTTTCGGTGTAGAGCGAGTCGACAAGAAGGCGCACGTCCATCTCGCAATCGTAGTCGGGAAAGCGTAGCGTTACATCAGCAAAGCGCATGCCGTACATCTCGTGATGACCGCGAATGCGTAGCAGTTCGGCCGAGTCGCCATTGGCAATGAATTCCATTTCGGGATAATTTTTGCTCCAAAAATAGTTGTTGCGTGTGATGGTGAGCAGGTCGCCGCTCGAGAGTTCGTCCTCTTTGCACATCACTTGGTTGCGAATGCCGCGATTGTAGAGCACTGCGCGACGGTTCGAGCGCGTTACGATGATGCAATTTTCTACGCCAGAACGGCTGTAGGCGCTCTGAATCTGTTCTATCAAATCGAAACCATCGACGCGATGAATGTCGGGAAAATCAGTTTTTAGTGAGATGGCTGGCAGCGTCTGTTCCAATGCTTGGCGAATGCGCGTGGCGTTGTGCAGAATGCCGCTCTCGGCCGATTGGCGTACCACTTCGGTAAGACTGCAAGCCGTCACGCTCAAGCCGTAGCCTTCGAGGTTTCGTGGCTCAAGTGCAGGCGAAAAAGGTTGCATCACAGGCGGAAGTTGTGCTGTGTCGCCAATCAAAACTAACCGACAATTTTCGCCAGTGTAGACAAATTCTATGAGATCGTCGAGCAATCTGCCCGAACCAAAATTGGCACCATCGCCGGGCGTGTTTGCTACCATCGAGGCTTCATCGACAAGGAAAAGCGTGTCGTGCGCGGCGTTGTAGTTGAGCGAAAACTCTACCGAAGCCGATTTTTGCCGATAGATGCGTTTGTGAATGGAGTAGGCTGGTTGACCAGCGTAAGTGCCGAAGATTTTTGCGGCGCGACCCGTCGGAGCAAGCAGCACCGTGTGTTGCTTGAGCGCGCGCAAAGCCGCTACCAACGCGCCAACAACCGATGTCTTGCCCGTGCCAGCGTAGCCCGTGAGCAGAAAAACCGCATGTTGCTCGGTGCTGGCGCAAAAATCGGCCAACCGCTCGATGCAAACCTGCTGTTCGTCGGTGGGCGTGAAAGGCAGCTGTTCGCGAATTTTTCGTGCAAGAAACTGGTTGACCATAGGTAGGTTCTAAAAATTCTACGCGTTTATATTTTTCTTTGGTAAGTTACTAGA
>CAVFDI010000014.1:24479-33815 GCA_963621145.1 Paludibacteraceae bacterium
ATTCTTGCAAAGATAATTTTAAGAACCTACCCATAACGAAATGTGATTAGCGCACCCAAGTCTGACTGCGCCCGAAAATGCCGCGTTTGTCGAGCGAACCGCGCAAAACAATGTTTTTTGTCTCAGCGTCGAAAGTGATTGCGCCATAGTAAATCTTGCCGCTTTCGGGGTCGAGCACATGTCCGCCCACCATCTTGCCGTTTTCGTATTTCAGTTCGCGCACAATTATCAGCCCTTCGATGAGTTGATTGTGGTCGGCACCTTCGCATTTGTCGCAGCGAAAACCTTTGCCTGCATATTCTGGATTGATAAATCGCTCAATTTTGCCGTAGTACATGCCGTTGGTGGCTTTGAAAATGCGCACCACAGCCTCTTGCTCGCCAGTTTTGTCGCTCACGGTTTTCCATTCGCCAAGAAATTCCTTTTGCGCAAAAATCTGCAGCGCACACAGCGCAAAAAGTATTGTAAAAATGGTATGTTTCATTTCGAAGTTTGTCAAGTTAAAAAGTTTATCAAGTTCGCACTCCACAACTATTTGCAGTCGGCTCTGGATTCCGTAATCTGAAATTTGAAATCTGAAATCTGAAATTTTTCACTCAACATAAAGCACCAATCCTTTCAGATATTCACCTTCGGGGTGATAGATGTTCACTGGGTGATCGGCGGGCTGAGTGAGCTGATGCAAAATGCGCACATTGCGACCGCTTTGCGCTGCTGCGCTGAACACCGCCAAACGGAACTGCTCTTTGTTCACCGCTTGCGAGCAAGAGAAAGTGAACAGAATGCCGCCAGGACGAATGGCCTCGAACGCGCGCGCATTCAGTTTCTGATAGCCGTGAAGCGCATTGCGCAGCGTCTTCTGGTGCTTGGCAAATGCTGGCGGATCGAGAATGATGAGGTCGTATTTGTTGTCGGCCGTTTCCAAAAATTTGAACGCATCTTCGGCAAAGGCCTCGTGGCGCACATCGTCGCCAAAGTTTAGCGCCACATTGCGCCGCGTGAGTTCGATGGCTTTGGCCGAACTATCGACCGAATGTACCAACTTTGCGCCACCACGCAGGGCGTAGAACGAAAATCCGCCCGTGTAGCAAAACATGTTCAGCACACTGCGGCCGTTGGCGTAATGCTCGAGCAAGTCACGGTTTTCGCGCTGATCGACAAAAAATCCAGTTTTCTGTCCGCGCAACCAATCCACCTGAAATTTCAAACCATTTTCTACCGCCAAACAATCGCCAACCGAGCCAATCAGATAACCATCTTCGGGCGTGACGGGCGCTTTGTATGGCAGCGTTCCTTCCGATTTGTAGTAGACATTTTTTACTCTATCTACCTCATCTACAATAAGTTGCGCCAACATTTCGCGCACATTGTGCATGCCAACCGAATGTGCCTGCATCACGGCCGTGTCGCCATAAACATCGACCACAAGCCCCGAAAGTCCGTCGCCCTCGCCATGCACCAAACGGTAGGTGTCGGTGTCGGGCGCGGTGGTCAAGCCAAGTGCTTGGCGCACAGCGTATGCCGCACGAATGCGCTGGCGGAAAAATGCCTCGTCTATCTCTACATCGTCGAACGACAGCAGGCGCACAGCGATGCTGCTATTTTGATAGTGACCAATGGCCAAAAACGAGCCATCGGCAGCCACCACTCGCACAAGGTCGCCCTCGTTTACGCGCCCTCCAATGCGGGCAATGGCTCCAGAAAATACCCACGGATGAAAACGTCGTAGACTCTCTTCTTTGTGAGGTTTAAGTGTGATAATAGTCATTTTAGATTTCAGATTTTATCTGATTTTTGCTTCGCTTCAAAATATACAAGTTTGATTTTGCTCTTACTTATCGCAAAAAATCAATTTTCAGATTGATTTTTGCTTCGCTCGGCAAACGGAAAACGAGTTTTCGTTTGCTCTCTCTTATCGCAAAAATTTAAATTGACGGTTCCCAAAAATGCCGCCAAAAATAATTAAGTAATTGGAAATTAGATAATTAGTTAATTAAATAATTGATTCCTCGATTTTTCTGAATTCGAAATAGAGTTCTCTGCAGGTCCACGCATCGATGGCGGCATAGTCTTTTTGCGGCTGCGAAAGAATGGGCGCTTCCCAGTTCGAGAGTTGTTGCGACTTTGAGATGCGCTTACCAAAAACTATGGCATAGATTTTTTGCAGACTTTTGTCCTCTATTCCAAATTTTGGCGCGTAATTTTGCAATTCCACATAGTTCTGCGGATTCACCGCCATCCACTTTTGAAGCATGCGAAAATCGTCTTTTACCGAAAGTCCAACCTTTAAAACATGGGGCGACTCGAGCACTGCTTTCAAACCTTGATGCTCGCCAATCTGCTGCAATCGGCACAAAAAAACGCGGTCGGCAGCGGCAAGTTGCAACAACGCAATTTTGTGGTGCGTGTTTGGCGTGAAACTCGGTCGTGTCTCGGTGTCGAAACCGATCACTTGCTGCTGCATCAGCACCGACGCGGCAAAATCGGCCTCTTTTTGCGTCTTCACAACCATGATGTTGGCTGGCGCAGTAACCACAGGCAGGGCTGCCACACACTCTTTTTCGATATGCGCTAAAAACTGCTTCATTCCGTTTCCGTTTCGATGTCTTTTGGATCGACTAGCGCCACATGCAACGCACGCAAAGCCCCGAGCAATCGCATTCCCCACGAGTTTCTGAAATCGCTGATGCAGGTGTCGAGCGCCAACTCCGACTGCTCGTCGTTACCAAGCGAACAGCAGCACACAAAGTCCTTGAGCGACTGATACATGTCGGCCAAATCTTCCGAAATGGTGGCGTAGATGGTGGTTTCGCTCATCGCCATGTCGGCGTCGAACGAGTCGAGATAGTCATCTTCCTCGCCCAGCAGTGTCGCAATGCGATTGCGCACATTTTCGTAGTCCAATTCGGTGACGAACCGCTCCACATCGTCGGTTGGCTCGTTGGCTGGCGTCATCATTGCTTTCAGATAGAGCAACGGTAGCAGTTTCACCATTTTGTTGACGAAATCTTGCTTTTTTTCGTTCTCCAATGCGTCGAGATACTTGCAAGTTTCCACCGCTACGGTCAGAAATTCGAGTTTTTCTTTGGTATAAAATGCCATTTTGCTGATTTTCAAACAATCTGCAAAGATACGAAAAATCCGTGTATTTGCGCTTTTCAGCGGAACGAAATCGGCGAAAATGATTTTTTTTGAAACTTTCGTCGAAAAAATTTTGCGCGTTCAATAAAATGTTGTACTTTTGCACCGCAATTCTAGGGTACCTTGGCCGAGTGGTTAGGCACCGGTCTGCAAAACCGCATACAGCAGTTCGATTCTGCTAGGTACCTCAAAAGAAATCTTCAATCTCGAAAAAAGGTTGGAGATTTTTTTTATTGCCAGTTGATTGGTTCTAATCCGTTCTGTATCAGATAGTTGTTGGCTTGCGAGAAGTGTTTGCTGCCAAACCAGCCGCGACTTGCCGAAAGGGGCGAGGGGTGCACGCTGCGCAAAATCAGGTGCTTTTTCGGGTCGATGAGTTGCGCTTTTTGCTGTGCGTAGTTGCCCCAAAGCATGAACACAATGTGCTGTCGCTCAGCGGCTAACGTGCTTATGGCGCAGTCGGTGAACTGCTCCCAGCCGCGTTTTTGGTGCGAACCTGCCGCATTGGCGCGCACGGTGAGTGTGGCATTGAGCAGTAGCACGCCTTGTCGCGCCCAACGCTCCAAATTGCCACTCGGTAGTGGCTCTATGCCAAGGTCGGAATGAATTTCTTTGTAGATGTTGCGCAGCGATGGCGGAATGTCGATGCCGTCGTTCACCGAAAAACTGAGCCCATGCGCCTGCCCTTCGCCGTGGTACGGATCCTGACCGATAATCACCACTTTCACATTATCGAACGGGCAAAGACGAAATGCGTTGAAAATCAGTTCTTTGGGCGGAAAAATCTGCTGCGTTTCGTATTCGTGTTGCACAAAATCGGCGAGTTTTTGAAAATACGGTTTTTCAAATTCCGACGCCAAATGCGCTTGCCATGTGGGTTCGAAGGGTTGCATGATAGGAGATTTCAGATTTCAAATTTCAAATTTCATTTGATTTTTGCTCCGCTCGGCATTACTCAAACGAGTTTGGTACTGCGCTCGCTTATCGCAAAAATTCAAATTCAGGACGCCGAAATGCTGCCAAAATTTGATTAAATAATTGAAAATTAGATAATTAATTAATTGATCACGCTTTTTCGCTCAATTCGAGCCAGCGCATGCTTTTGGTGTCGAGCAGGTCGGTGAGTTCGGCAAAGCGTTTCGATTTTTCGGTGAGCGCATTGCTGTCGAGTGCGCCGCTCGAGAGTGCCGTTTCAATCTCTTTTTTCTCGGTTTCGAGCGCGTCGATTTCGGTTTCGAGTTGCTCAAATTCGCGTCGTTCGGCAAAGGTGAGCTTCTTCTTCTCTTCGTGGCGCGGTTGGCGTTCTGGTGCAGATTTTTGTGTCGCTTTTGCCTGATTTTCAGCCTGTTCAGCCTCTTTCAGCTCGCGCCATTGGCGATAGTCGGTGTAGTTGCCCGGAAAATCCTGAATCTGACAATTTCCTTTGAAAACCAGCAGATGATCCACCACTTTGTCCATGAAAAAACGGTCGTGGCTCACCACTATCACGCAGCCTTTGAAGTGTATCAAATAGTCCTCGAGCACGTTCAGCGAGGCGATGTCGAGGTCGTTGGTTGGCTCGTCGAGCACCAAAAAATTTGGATTGCGCATCAGCACGGTGCAGAGGTAAAGCCTTCGGCGCTCGCCGCCGCTCAGTTTGGCAATGAAGTCGTGCTGTTTGTCGGGCGGGAACATGAAATGCGTCAGGAACTGCGATGCGGTCAGTTTTTTGCCGCCGCCAAGGTCAATCTCTTCGGCAATGGCACGTACGGCATCAATCACTTTGTCGCGCTCGTCGAATTTGATGCCCATTTGGCTGTAGTAGGCAAAACGCACGGTGTCGCCAATGTCGAACCGACCGCTGTCGGGCTGCACTTCGCCCAAAAGCATTTTCAGAAAAGTAGATTTTCCTGTGCCATTTTTGCCGACGATGCCGAGTTTTTCGTAACGCGAAAAATTGTAGTAGAAATTGTCGAGAATTTTGTAGTCGCCAAAGGCTTTCGACACATATTGTGCTTCGAAAATTTTGCTTCCGATGTAGGTCGATTTCACGCCGAGCGACAACTGTTTTTCTTCGATTCGGCGTCGGGCGCGCTGTTCTATCTCGCTGAAAGCGTCGATTCTACTTTGTGCCTTTGTGCCGCGTGCCTGCGGTTGACGACGCATCCAATCCAACTCTTTTCGGTAAAGATTTTTTGCGCGCGCCGTCTCGGCATTCTGATTTTCGATGCGTTCGTCGTGTTTTTCGAGATAATAACTGTAGTTGCCTCGGTAGCGATAGAGTGTTTGCTGGTCAATCTCGATGATGTCGCTGCACACGCGATCCAAGAAATAACGATCGTGCGTAACCATCAGCAGTGTCATGCGCGAGTGATTTAGCAAATCTTCGAGCCATTCCACCATCTCCAGATCGAGGTGGTTGGTTGGCTCATCGAGCAGCAGCAGATCGGGTTCGGCTATCAGCACATTGGCCAACGCCAAACGCTTTTGTTGCCCGCCACTCAGTTGCTGCACAGGTTTCGATAGGTCGTGAATGTCGAGTTTGCCGAGAATCTGCTTGATGCGCGTCTCGTAGTCCCACGCATGCAGACGATCCATGTCGGCCATGGCGCGTTGCAGCTCGTCGTCGTAGCGGGCGTTCTGCTCGTTGCGCTCCATCAGGCGTTCGTAGTTGGCAATGGCACGCACCACATCGCTTTCGCAGGCAAAGCAGGCTTCGAGCACTGTCATTTCGCTGCCAAAATGCGGATCTTGCGGCAGAAAACCTACACGCAAATCGCGCCTGAAGGTGATAGTGCCGCTGTCGTGGCTTTCGCGCCCCATCAAAATGTTGAGCAGCGTGGTTTTGCCAGTGCCGTTGCGCGCCACCAACGCCACGCGCTGCCCTTGGTCGATGCCGAACGAGATGTTTTCGAACAGCAGTCGGTCGCCAAACGATTTTGTGAGATTTTCAACTTGCAGATAGACCATCGTGCGGCGTTATTTCATTCTGAAAGAGAGCCAAATGTCGATGAATGCGCTGATTAACAGTGTGATAGCCCATGCCGAATTTTCTACATACATCAAATAGCCCGAGGCCAGCATGCAGCCTACGCCGATGATTTGTTGCATTTGCAGACGGCGTGTGCGCGTGTTGTCGCTTTTTTTCAGACTTAGCAGTCGTGTGGCGGCAACAGCCAACGCACCCACGGAAAAGATGATGAAGCCAATCAATGTGTTGTCGACCAAAATGTAGGTCAGTGCGCCCACTATCACGGCAACATATCCCACCGCAAATGGCCAAAATATCTTTGGATTTTCTATGTTCATTTCTGTTTAAATTGATGAGTTGAAGAGTGCTGGTTATTTTTCGTTAGCCTCGTCTACCGAAATCATTATCATCGTCAACGGTCATAATCTAATTAAATAATTGAAAATTAGGTAATTAAACAATTGATAAATCATTTCTCCTCTTCAGCAAGTTTGTTGTAACATTTTCTGCAGATTGGCTCGTATTTGTCGGTTTCGCCTAGCAGCACTTGACTTTCGCCAGCCACCAAACGGTGCGAAATGTAGGCGGGGTGACCGCAGCGCACGCAGATGGCGTGAACTTTCGTAACATCGTCGGCAATGGCCATCAGTGCAGGCATCGGACCAAATGGCACGCCGCGAAAATCCATATCCAGACCAGCCACTATCACCCTGAAACCTTGGTCGGCCAGTTGGCGGCAGACTTCTACCAAGTTATCATCGAAAAACTGCGCCTCGTCGATGCCAATCACATCAACATCGCCCGTCATTAGCAAAATGCTCGACGGCGAATCCACCGGCGTCGACGCAATGGCGGTATGGTCGTGGCTCACCACATCGACGTCGGAATAGCGCGTGTCGATGGCAGGCTTGAAAATTTCGACGCGCTGTTTCGCAAATTTCGCGCGCTTCAGGCGGCGTATCAACTCCTCGGTTTTGCCCGAAAACATCGAGCCGCAAACCACTTCTATGCTGCCGCGGTGCGGACCATTGTGCGATGTCGATTCAAAAAAATCCATGATTTGTTTGGTTATTGGGGTCTGATTTGTCTATTTTTTGTAATTTTGCAGAGCATTTTGCAATCACTTTTGCCCTTGCAAAGGTAGAAAATTTTTGCTGAATTTACACAATGAATTTATAAACAGACAAATTAACACCCTATTATATTATGCACAGAGAAACGCTCCTCGCACTCATCGAAAAGGACATCGACGAACTGAAATCGCTTACCCAAGGTTTTGCGGAACTTCAAGTTTTGCCGCAGCAACTAGTCGATTTGGCCGTTGCAAAAGCCGAAAACATCCGACTTTGCATCGAGCAATTGCCGCAAGCAAAGAATATTGAAACGACAATTTCTGAAAATCAGCAGCCCAAAAAGACTGAAGCAGAAATTGTTGCGCCCGCCGCGCCTGTAGAAATTGTTTCCGAACCCGAAATAGTTGAGGAAAAGATTGAGCCAGAACCCGAAATAGTCGAGGAAATCGTGCAAAAATCGGAAGAAATCGTTTCAGAAACCGAAGTCATCGAACCAGAACCTGAGCCAGAAATTGTTCCCGAGATAGAGCCGATTCCTGTGATTGAACCTGAGATTGAGCCAGAACCTGCTTCTGCTCCTGCCGCAGATCAGCCGCAGACGGTTGCGGAGTCTATTGTGAAGCCCGAAACGGTGGTCGACGAGTTTTCGCACCGCGACGATCAATCGCTGGCGCACGCTATTGCCAGCAAGCCCGTTGCCGATTTGAAACAGGCATTCAGCATTGCCGAACGCTTCCGTTTTCAGCGCGAATTGTTTGGCAACAATGGCGAAACACTGATAAAAGCTCTCGACGCGCTAAACGCATGCACCACATTCGACCAGGCCGAACAGTTGTTGCAAACGCAGTTTCATCTCGCCGCCGAAAATCCCATTGTTGCCGAATTCCTCGAAATTGTGCACCGAAAATTTTGAGACAATCTAGAATTTGAAATCTGAAATCTGAAATCTGAAATCTCTTGAATGTCTAAACTTTACCTCATACCCACTCCCGTTGGCAACATGGAAGACATAACGCTGCGTGCGCTGCGGCTGTTGCGCGAGGTCGATCTTGTGCTGGCCGAGGACACGCGCACCACGTCCATTTTGCTGCATCACTACGACATTCACACGCCGCTCGAGTCGCACCACAAGTTCAACGAACACCAAAAAGTGGACAGCGTAGTGCGCCGCATTGCCGATGGCGAGAACATTGCGCTGGTGTCCGACGCTGGCACGCCTGGCATTTCCGACCCAGGATTTTTGTTGGCGCGCGCCTGTGTGGCGGCTGGAATCGAGGTTGAGTGCTTGCCTGGCGCAACGGCTTTTGTGCCTGCGCTGGTCGATTCGGGCTTGCCGTGCGATCGTTTTTGTTTCGAAGGTTTTCTGCCGCAGAAAAAAGGTCGCCAAACACGCCTCGCTGCGTTGACCGACGAGGAGCGCACCATGATTTTCTACGAATCACCGTTTCGTGTGGTTAAAACGCTGCAGCAATTGGCCGAGGTGCTTGGCTCTGATCGTGCTGCCTCCGTTTCGCGCGAGATTTCCAAAAAATTTGAAGAGACCGTTCATGGTACTCTGGCCGAGTTGGTGGCGCATTTCACTGAACATGCTCCCAAAGGCGAATTTGTGATTGTTGTCGCTGGTCGATAATTTGTGGCTGTTAATCGGCACGCAAAAATTGCTTTCAATTCGAAAGTAAAATCGCAAAGTTGCTTTCGTTTTCTACAAAAAATCACCCCGTTTATTTCTTTTTTGAAATCAATTTTTGGTAAAATCCTATGTTTTTTGCGCAAAATTTTGTGCAAAACACCACTGTTCATTATGCCGATTTCTTCTGAAAATATGTTGTGCAGCATATAATTTCGGCATGTTTATATCTTGAAAACAGAAAAATTATTGTCTATTTGTGAAAACGCCAAAAATAATTTTAATCGCCTGAAAATGAAATGATTGTAAAATTTATCGTTTATCGAAAAACAATATCATTTTTTTGAAAAACGAATTTTTCTAAAAATTACATTTGCTCGATTTTTTCTTTTTCCTGAATTTCTTGCCCATTTAACCGAAAAATTGTAACTTTGTCAGAAATAGGCGTAAGTCTGCGAGACTACGCTTTCGGATTGTAACCAAACCGACTGTTTACACACTATTTTTATAACATTTATCTACAAAACAAAGATGAGAAAATTTAC
>CAVFDI010000015.1:0-30709 GCA_963621145.1 Paludibacteraceae bacterium
TTCAATAACGACAGTAGGGACGCGGCGCGCCACGTCCCTACAAGCCTTTCTCAATTGTAGTTGGCCTTCTTAATTCTTAATTTTCCTCACTAATAGGCCGATGGAATCAAAAAAAACGAGCCACGCTTCACAGCGCGACTCGTCCCCTTTCATTTATGAAAAAAACTTATTCCTCTGTTTTACCAGATTCTTCTTTTGTGCGTTGGTAATCGTCCATAGAGCCAACCACGAGTTTGTCGTATTCGCGCAAGCCCGTACCAGCAGGTATACGCAAGCCAACAATCACGTTCTCTTTCATGCCTTCGAGGTTGTCCACTTTGCCGTTGATGGCGGCTTCGTTCAGCACCTTGGTGGTTTCTTGGAACGATGCGGCCGACATAAAGCTCTTGGTTCCCAAGGCAGCGCGCGTGATACCTTGCAGTATCTGGCACGATGTGGCAGGCATAGCGTCGCGCACCTCAACTAAGCGCAAGTCGCGGCGTTTCAGAGCACTGTTCTCGTCGCGCAGTTTGCGTGCGGTAACAATCTGACCCGCTTGCAGCGTCTCGCTGTCGCCAGCATCGACAACCACCTTCTTGCCCCAGATACGATCGTTCTCCTCGTTGAAGTCGATTTTGTCGACAATCTGATCTTCGAGGAAGCGCGTGTCGCCAGCTTCGGCAATCTGCACTTTGCGCATCATCTGACGCACAATCACTTCGAAGTGTTTGTCGTTGATCTTCACACCCTGCAGACGGTAAACATCTTGCACCTCGTTGACGATGTATTCTTGAACGGCCGTAGGACCTTTCACCGCCAAAATATCGGCTGGAGCGATGGCGCCATCGGACAGCGGCGTGCCTGCACGAACATAGTCGTTCTCCTGAACCAAAATCTGTTTCGACAGTGGAACAAGGTATTTCTTCTCCTCGCCCGACTTCGAGACGACGCTGATTTCGCGGTTACCGCGTTTGATTTTGCCAAAGATAACTTCGCCGTCGATTTCGGAAACAATAGCTGGGTTCGATGGGTTACGCGCCTCGAACAACTCGGTAACGCGCGGCAGACCACCCGTGATATCGCCCGCACCACCAATGGCACGCGGAATTTTCACAAGCAAATCGCCAGCTTTTATCTGCTGATTGTTGTCGACAACCATGTGAGCGCCCACAGGCAAGTTGTATGTCTTGATGGTCTCGCCAGCAGCATTTTTAACGAGTGCGGCAGGCACTTTGGTCTTCTCTTTCGATTCGATGATGATACGATCGCGCATGCCAGTAGCCTCGTCGGCTTCCTCTTTATAGGTAACATTCTCGATCATATTTTCGAATTCCAAGCGACCCTCGACCTCCGAGATGATGACCGCATTGAATGGATCCCATTCGCAGATTTTGTCGCCTTTCTTCACTGTAGCGCCATTTTCGAAGTAGAGTTTCGAACCGTACGAGATTGGCTGCATGGTGAGTTGCGAATGCGTGTTGGCATCGACAATGCGCGCCTCGGCCTGACGGCTTACAACCACATCGTATTCGTTGCCCGACGCGTCTTTAGCGCGAACGGTACGCAGTTCGTCAATCTCCAATATACCATCGTAGTGCGAAACCATGCTCGATTCGGCAGCGATGTTCGAAGCCACACCACCGACGTGGAACGTACGCAGAGTCAGCTGAGTACCTGGCTCACCGATTGATTGTGCAGCGATTACGCCCACAGCCTCGCCTTTGTTTACCAAGCGACCCGTAGCCAAGTTGCGGCCATAGCATTTAGCGCAAACACCATGGCGCGATTCGCAGGTAAGAACCGAACGAATTTCGACGCGCTCGATTGGCGATTCTTCGATAATTTTAGCCTCTTTCTCAGTGATTTCGTCACCCGAAGCCACAATCAATTCGCCCGTTTGTGGGTGATAGATGTCGTGCACCGAAACACGGCCAAGAATTCTTTCGTACAACGACGAAACTACTTGTTCCTTGTTTCTCAACTCGGTTGCAACCAAGCCACGCAGCGTGCCGCAGTCTTCTTCGTTGATGATGACATCGTGCGAAACATCGACCAAACGACGAGTCAGATAACCTGCGTCGGCAGTCTTCAATGCGGTATCGGCCAGACCTTTACGAGCACCGTGAGTAGAGATAAAGTATTCTTGCACCGACAAGCCCTCTTTGAAGTTTGCCAAAATTGGGTTCTCGATGATTTGACCGCCTTCGGCACCTGCTTTTTGCGGTTTTGCCATCAGACCACGCATACCCGAAAGCTGACGAATCTGCTCTTTCGAACCACGCGCACCCGAATCCAACATCATGTAAACTGAGTTGAATCCGTCTTGGTCGGCAGCCAAACGATCAATCACAACTTTAGCCAATTTGCTATTGACCTCGGTCCAAGTATCGATAATCTTGTTGTAACGCTCGTTGTTGGTGATGAAGCCCATGTTGTAGTCGTTCAAAATGCTCTCGACATCGTCGTAGCCTTTTTGAACCAACTCGGCTTTTTCGTCAGGAATGATAACGTCCGACAAGTTGAACGACAAGCCACCGACGAACGCCATCTTGTAACCAAGGTTTTTGATGTCGTCCAAGAACTGAGCGGCACGAGCCACGCCAGCCTTTTCGATGACGAACGAGATGATGTCGCGCAACGATTTTTTCGAAATCAGTTGGTTGATGTAGCCGCACTCTTTCGGAACGAATTTGTTCACAATGACGCGACCAACGGTTGTCTCGTCGACGAGGCGTTCAACCAAGTTGCCGTTTTCGTCCAAATCCTGCACACGCACCGAAATGATGGCGTGAACATCGACTTGTTGTTCGTTGTATGCTATCTCAACCTCTTCGGGCGAATAGAATTTCATGCCTTCACCTTTCACGCCTTTGCGCGGTTTGGTGATGTAGTAAAGTCCCAAAACCATATCCTGCGAAGGCACCGTGATTGGTGCGCCGTTGGCAGGGTTCAGAATGTTGTGCGACTGCAGCATGAGCAGTTGAGCCTCCAAAACGGCTTCGTTGCTCAATGGAAGGTGCACGGCCATCTGGTCACCGTCGAAGTCGGCATTGAACGCCGTACAAGCCAACGGGTGCAATTGAATGGCTTTGCCCTCGATCATCTTCGGTTGGAATGCCTGAATACCCAAGCGGTGCAGCGTTGGTGCACGGTTGAGCAGCACAGGGTGACCTTTCATCACATATTCCAAAATGTCCCAAACCACAGGATCTTTGCGGTCGACAATTCTCTTGGCCGATTTCACAGTCTTCACAATGCCGCGCTCAATCAGTTTGCGAATGATGAACGGTTTGTAGAGTTCGGCAGCCATATCTTTTGGCAGACCGCACTCGCCCATTTTCAGTTCTGGGCCAACCACAATTACCGAACGAGCCGAATAGTCGACACGTTTACCGAGCAAGTTCTGACGGAAACGACCTTGTTTACCTTTCAGACTATCCGACAACGATTTCAGAGGGCGATTGGCCTCGCTCTTCATGGCTGTGGTCTTGCGCGAATTGTCGATCAAACTATCGACAGCCTCCTGCAGCATGCGTTTTTCGTTACGCAAAATCACTTCAGGTGCTTTAATTTCGATAAGGCGTTTCAAGCGGTTGTTGCGAATGATTACGCGACGATAGAGATCGTTCAAGTCAGATGTTGCAAAACGGCCGCCATCCAACGGAATCAGTGGGCGCAACTCTGGTGGAATTACGGGAATCACCTTCAGAATCATCCATTCAGGACGGTTTTTGGGGCGAGCTGCACGGAACGATTCTACCACTTGCAGGCGTTTCAGGGCCTCAGCTTTGCGCTGTTGCGACGAGTCGGTGTTGGCTCTGTTGCGCAGTTCGTACGACAGTTTGTCCAAATCCAAGCGGCACAGCAGGTCGTAGATGGCTTCAGCGCCCATCTTGGCAATGAACTTGTTAGGATCGGTATCTTCGAGTTGCGAATTATTTGCTGGCAATTTGTCGAGCAAATTCAGATAGCGTTCCTCGTCGATCAGGTCGCCGTCTTTCACTGGCTGTTCGTCCTCGGCTGTGATTTCGGCCAAAGCACCTGCTTGAATCACCACATATTTTTCGTAGTAGATTACTGCGTCAAGGTTTTTTGTTGGCATGCCCAGCAGGTAGCCAATTTTGTTTGGCAACGAGCGGAAATACCAGATGTGAGCCACAGGCACAACCAGCTGAATGTGGCCAGAGCGTTCGCGGCGCACTTTCTTTTCGGTAACCTCTACACCGCAGCGGTCGCACACAATGCCTTTGTAACGAATGCGTTTGTATTTGCCGCAGTTGCACTCGTAGTCCTTGGTAGGACCGAAAATGCGCTCGCAAAACAGGCCATCGCGTTCGGGCTTGTAGGTGCGGTAGTTGATGGTTTCGGGTTTCAGCACTTCGCCATACGACGATGCGAGAATCTCCTCAGGCGAGGCGAGACCGATCGAAATTTTGGTAAAGTTCGTTTTTGTTTTATTTTCTCTTTTAAATGCCATAGTCTTTTTTTGAAATTTATAGTGTAAATTTCGTTCGACGATACCTTTCGAATTACTCGAGGGTAACGCTCAAACCCAAACCTCTCAATTCGTGTAGCAACACATTCAACGATTCTGGAATGCCAGCCGTTGGCATCGGTTCGCCTTTTGCAATGGCTTCGTATGCACGAGCGCGACCGTTTACATCGTCCGACTTCACAGTCAAGATCTCTTGCAGAATGTACGATGCGCCGAATGCCTCGAGTGCCCAAACCTCCATCTCACCGAAACGCTGACCACCAAATTGTGCTTTACCGCCAAGAGGTTGTTGCGTGATGAGCGAGTATGGACCGATTGAACGAGCGTGCATCTTATCCTCGACCATGTGACCCAGTTTCAAGAAGTAGGTTACACCCACCGTAGCAGGTTGGTCGAAGCGCTCGCCAGTGCCACCATCGTAAAGATAGGTCTTGCCGTAGCGAGGAACGCCCGCTTTGTCGCACCAAGTGTTCAGGTCGTCGAGCGTAGCACCGTCGAAAATTGGCGTTGCAAATTTCACTCCGAGTTCCTTACCAGCCCAGCCAAGCACAGCCTCGAAAATCTGACCGAGGTTCATACGCGAAGGTACGCCCAGTGGGTTCAGAACAATATCGACTGGCGTGCCATCAGCGAGGAATGGCATATCTTCGTCGCTCACAATCTTCGACACAATACCTTTGTTACCATGGCGACCTGCCATTTTATCGCCCACACGGATTTTACGTTTCTTAGCGATATAAACTTTGGCAAGTTGAACAATTCCCGATGGCAGATCGTCGCCTATCGTGATGTTGAATTTCTCGCGTTTCAAGCGGGCATCAGCCTCTTTGTATTTGCGCAAGTAGTTCATCACGATGTCGCGAATCAGACTATTTTTGTGTTCGTCGGTTGTCCATTTTTGCAGTTGAACGGTGTTGTAATCAACGCTATTCAGCCACTTTTGAGTAAATTTCTGTCCTTTTGGAATGACATCGCCACCGCAGAAGTCTTTCACACCTTGCGATGTTTTGCCGCTGACAATGGTAATCAGTTTCTCGACGAGTTGTTCTTTCAGGGCAGTTGTCTCTTTCTCGAAATCGGCATCAAGTTTTGCCAAAATCTCTTTGTCGCTGTTGCGAGTTTTGCGCGAGCTTTGTGCTTTGGCATAGAGTTCACGACCAATCACCACGCCACGCAGCGACGGCGAAGCCTTCAGCGAAGCATCTTTCACATCGCCAGCTTTATCGCCAAAGATGGCACGCAGCAGTTTCTCTTCTGGTGTCGGATCGGTTTCGCCTTTCGGGGTGATTTTGCCTATCAAAATGTCGCCTGGAATAACGTGCGCACCGATGCGAATGATACCGTTTTCGTCAAGATTCTTTGTAGCATCTTCGCTCACATTCGGAATATCCGAGGTGAGTTCCTCCATACCGCGTTTGGTGTCGCGTACTTCGAGGCTATATTCGCTCACGTGAACCGATGTGTAAATGTCTTCACGAACCACACGCTCACTAATCACAATAGCATCTTCGTAGTTGTAACCTTTCCACGGCATGTAAGCCACTTTCAAGTTGCGACCCAAGGCCAGTTCGCCATTTTGGCTCGAATAACCTTCGGTCAAAATTTGATCGCGCGTTACGCGGTCGCCCTTGTGGACAATTGGGCGCAAGTCGATGGTCGTATCTTGGTTGGTACGCACAAATTTTGGCAATTTGTACTCCTTCACAGGCGATTCGAAACTTGCAAACTCTTGTTCTTCGGTGCGGTCGTAGCGAATGCGAATAACGCTTGCATCGACAAACTCTACCACGCCATCGCCTTCGGCCATAATCTGCGTACGCGAGTCGCGCACCAGCTGGCGTTCGATGCCTGTTCCTACAATAGGTGCTTCGGGGCGCAACAACGGCACAGCCTGACGCATCATGTTCGAACCCATCAACGCACGGTTGGCGTCGTCGTGTTCGAGGAACGGAATCAAAGCAGCAGCGATAGAGGCAATCTGTTGCGGAGCCACATCCATCAGGTTGATGCGATCTGGCTCAACCAACGGGAAGTCGGCCTCTTGACGCGATTTAATTTTCTTACGAATGAAATGACCTTCATCGTCGAGCAAGGCGTTACCTTGTGCGATAATCTGATTCTCTTCGTCTTCGGCCGTCAGATAAACAATGCCTTCGTCCGACATGTCAACTTGGCCATCTTTCACCTTGCGATAAGGCGTTTCGATGAATCCGAGGTCGTTAATCTTGGCATAAACGCAGAGCGACGAAATCAGACCGATGTTTGGTCCTTCAGGAGTCTCGATTGGGCAAAGACGACCGTAGTGCGTGTAGTGTACGTCGCGCACCTCGAAACCAGCGCGGTCGCGGCTCAAGCCACCAGGGCCAAGGGCCGACAGACGGCGCTTGTGGGTGATTTCGGCCAACGGGTTGGTTTGGTCCATAAACTGCGACAAGGCGTTGGTGCCAAAGTACGAGTTGATGACCGATGCAATCGTCTTAGCGTTTATCAGGTCGATTGGCGTAAACACCTCGTTGTCGCGCACGTTCATGCGCTCGCGAATGGTGCGGTTCATACGAGCCAAGCCAATGTTGAACTGCTGATAGAGTTGCTCGCCTACCGTGCGCACACGGCGGTTGCTCAAGTGGTCGATGTCGTCCACCTCCACTTTCGAGTTGATGAGCTGAATCAGGTATTTGATGATGGCGATGATGTCCTCCTGCTCCAACACATGCACATCGATGTTGTCCGTCTTGCCGTTGAAAAGTTTGCGGTTAATGCGGAAACGACCAACTTCGCCAAGGTCGTAGCGTTTCTCCGAGAAGAAAAGTCCGTTGACCAATTCGCGAGCCGAAGCGTCGTCAGCAGGCTCTGCGTTGCGCAGTTGACGGTAGATGTGCTGCACGGCCTCCAACTCGTTGTTGGTTGGGTCTTTTTGCAGCGTGTTGTAGATAATCGCAAAATCGTCGATGCCCGGCTCCTCTTTGTGGAGCAGCACTGTGGCATTACCCGAATCGATAATATCTTCGATGTTGCTGGCGTCGATGGCCACCTCGCGGTCGACCAGCACTTTCGAACGCGAAACGCTCGAAACCTCGCCAGTGTCTTCGTCCACAAAATCCTCCGTCCATGTTTTCAGCACACGCACGGCCAATTTGCGTCCGATGTATTTTTTCAGATTTGCTTTGTTCACTTTCACCTCTTCGGCCAATCCGAATGCCTCCAAAATGTCTTTGTCGCTTTCGAAGCCGATGGCGCGCAACAGTGTGGTAACCGGCAATTTCTTTTTGCGGTCGATGTAAGCATACATCACACCATTGATGTCGGTAGCAAACTCAATCCACGAGCCGCGGAAAGGAATGATACGCGCCGAGTAAAGTTTAGTGCCGTTAGCATGAATGCTCGAGCCGAAGAATACGCCTGGCGAACGGTGCAGTTGCGACACTATGACGCGTTCGGCACCATTGATGACGAATGTTCCTTTCGAGGTCATGTAAGGAATTGAACCCAAGAACACATCTTGAATCACGGTATCGAAATCCTCGTGATCAGGATCGGTGCAATAGAGTTTGAGTTTGGCCTTCAGCGGCACACTGTAGGTCAAACCGCGACGGATACACTCATCTATAGTGTAGCGCGGTGGGTCGATGTAATAGTCAAGAAACTCGAGAGTGAAATTGTTACGCGTGTCCGAAATTGGGAAATTCTCGGAGAACACACGATACAGACCCTCTTTTTTCCTATTCTCTGGAGCGGTGTCCAGTTGGAAAAAATCTTGAAACGATTTTAGCTGCACTTCCAAAAAGTCGGGATAGGCCAACTGATTTTTGATGGTAGCGAAGCTAATTCTTTGATTTTCAGTAGTTGAAGACATTTATTTTGATGTATTTGTTGAACTTATTTTTTTTATACATGAAAAGGTTTAGAGTCCCGTTTTGCCGGGATTCTAAACCACTTTTGCCTGAAAATCAGGTTGTTAGAGTTACTTAAGTTCAACTTCTGCACCTGCTTCGGTCAATTGCTTTTTCAAAGATTCTGCCTCTTCTTTAGCAACACCTTCTTTGATAGCAGCAGGAGCAGCGTCTACGATATCTTTAGCCTCTTTCAAACCCAGACCAGTCAGCTCTTTCACAAGCTTAACGATTTGCAGTTTGTTTGCACCAGCCGATTTCAGGACAACATCAAACGATGTTTTCTCCTCTTCAGCAGGAGCACCAGCAGCAGGACCTGCAGCAACAGCAACAGCGGCTGCAGCGGGTTCAATACCGTATTCGTTTTTCAAAATTTCGGCCAACTCATTTACTTCTTTTACTGTAAGGTTAACCAATTGTTCTGCAAAAGCTTTCAAATCTGCCATTGTAATAAATTTTTTATTTGTTTGTAATTTTGTTTTTGTTGATAATTAACGTTCAGAGAGTGTTTTAAGCACGCCATGAATCGTAGAGCCTCCAGATTGGAGGGCGGACAGAACGTTCTTCGCAGGCGATTGCAACAATGCAATAACGTCGGCAATAAGTTCGTTCTTGCTCTTGATAGCAACAAGAGTTTCAAGTTGATCAGCACCTACATAGTAACTCTCTTCCACGTATGCAGCTTTCAAAACAGGTTTTGCAGCCGTTTTGCTGAACTCTTTGATGAGTTTAGCAGGCGCATTGCCAGTGTTCGAAAAAAGCACAGCCGTGTTCTCTTTGAATGCAGAAGCTAGAGGAGCGGTGTCGATACCGTTGGCCTCCAAAGCCTTTCTGAACAGGGTGTTTTTAACAACCACCATCTTCACCTCTTGCTTGTTGCAAAGGCGACGGAGATTGCTCACCTGCTCGGCATTCAAACCTTGAGCCTCAGTCATGTAAAAATGACTGTACGACTTCAGAGTTTCGCTAAGTTGCTCGATGATTATCGCTTTATCTTCCTTTTTCATACTTTAGTCTCCTTGTTTACTTTTCGTCGATAGTTTTGGTATCGATTTTGATTCCGCGACTCATAGTGCTCGAAAGATAAATGCTCTTCACATAAGTGCCTTTGGACGACGATGGTTTCAGCTTGATGATGGTGTTGATGAAAGCACGAGCATTCTCAACAATCTTCTCAGCCGTAAACGAAACCTTGCCTATCGAGGTGTGAATGATACCAGCTTTGTCGACTTTGAAGTCGATTTTACCTTGTTTCACCTCGGCAACAGCTTTACCAATCTCCATCGTAACGGTGCCACTCTTTGGGTTAGGCATCAAACCACGCGGACCGAGTACACGACCCAGTGCGCCAATTTTGCCCATCACCGAAGGCATCGTAATGATGACGTCGATATCGGTCCAACCACCTTTAATCTTTTCGATGTATTCATCGAGTCCGACATAGTCAGCACCTGCAGCTTTCGCCTCGGCCTCTTTGTCGGGGGTGCACAACGCAAGAACCCTTACTTGTTTACCTGTTCCGTTAGGCAGCGACACTACGCCACGAACCATCTGATTCGCTTTGCGTGGGTCAACACCCAAACGCACGTCAATATCCACAGAGGCATCAAATTTGGTGGTAGTAATCTCTTTCACCAATTTTGCCGCTTCGTCGAGAGTATACGCTTTCCCTGCTTCAATCTTCTCTGCAGCCAACTTTTGACTTTTTGTAAGTTTACTCATTTCTCAATTGAAGTTTTAATGTTAAACATTTGCGGGAAATTCGCCTTTTACGGCAATACCCATGCTACGAGCAGTGCCAGCCACCATACGCATGGCCGATGCTACCGTGAAACAGTTCAAGTCTGGCATTTTGTCTTCGGCAATGGTTTTCACCTGATCCCAAGTGATTTCGGCCACTTTTTTGCGGTTCGGCTCGGCCGATCCACCTTTTACCTTCGACGCTTCGAGCAGCTGAATGGCTACTGGAGGCGTTTTAACGACAAATGTAAACGACTTGTCTGCATAATACGTGATAACAACAGGCAGGATTTTACCTGCTTTGTCTTGGGTTCTGGCATTGAATTGCTTGCAAAAATCCATAATGTTGATGCCCTTCGAGCCCAACGCAGGACCAACCGGAGGCGACGGGTTAGCCGCACCACCTTTAATTTGCAATTTGATAAGTCCAGCAACTTCTTTAGCCATAATTTTAAGATTTTGTTGTTAATGAATTTCGAGCAACCTTGCGCGCGTAACCTCGCCTCGTTACTCCTTCTCCACTTGCATGAAACCAAGTTCGAGCGGCGTTTTGCGCCCGAAGATTGTTACCATCACTTTGAGTTTCTTTCTCTCGTTGTTCACCTCTTCGATGACACCCGAGAAACCAGCGAACGGACCAGCATTTACCTTCACGTTTTCGCCAACGCTGTAAGGCACGGCTACAACTTCTTCGCCTTCGCTCTGCTGCTCGTCGATGGCACCGAGAATTTTCGATACCTCCGCTGGGCGCATTGCTAATGGTTTACCGCCACGGGTCTCGCCCAAAAATCCAAGCACGTTCGGAATGTTACGCAAGCGTCCCATCGTTTCGCGCGTCATCTTGGCTTCGACCAAAACATAGCCAGGTAAATAATTGCGTTCTTTGACAACTCTCTTTCCTTTGATCACTTGATAGTACTTCTCCAAAGGTATCAAAACCTGTTTCACAGTGAGACCCAAGTCCGAAGTGCGGCATTCTGCTTCAGCATATTCCTTCACTTTGTTCTCTTTGCCACTGATGGCCGTAAGCACATACCACTTGAAATCCTCCGACTCTGCCATCGCTAAAATCCTCCTAAAAAATTAGAGTACTTTGGTGTAAATGAAAGTCATGAGGTGCTCAAAGCAAAAGTCCATAAACCAAACTACCAGCGCAATAACTAGGGAAGCAATTAGAACAACTACTGCACTGTTGGTCAGTTCTTGCCGCGTAGGCCACGAGGTCTTGTGGACAAGTTCCTGATAGGACTCTTTGAAATAATTGATGAGTTTCATATTGCAAATAGATTTTGCACGGAAGGAGAGGCTCGAACTCCCGACACCTGGTTTTGGAGACCAGTGCTCTACCAACTGAGCTACTTCCGTATATAGCGGAGCAGGACTAGCCTACCCCGCTTTTTTTGGTTACGACTTCTTTGGATTAGTCGATCAGTTTCGTGATTTGACCCGAACCTACCGTGCGGCCACCTTCACGGATAGCGAAGCGAAGACCCTCAGAGCAAGCAACTGGGTTGATCAGTTTAACCGAGATTTCCAAGTTATCGCCAGGCATTACCATTTCAGTTCCTTCTGGAAGAGTGATTTCGCCAGTTACATCGAGCGTGCGGATGTAGAACTGTGGACGATAGTGGTTGTGGAATGGAGTGTGACGACCACCTTCCTCTTTCTTCAAGATATAAACCGAAGCCTTGAACTCAGAGTGAGGTTTAACAGTACCTGGGTGTGTGATAACCATACCACGTTTAACCTCGTCTTTGTCGATACCACGGAGCAACAAACCTACGTTATCGCCAGCCTCGCCTTCGTCCAGCAATTTGCGGAACATTTCGACACCAGTAACAACCGATTTTTTGCCGTCAGCGCCAAGACCGATAAGTTGTACTTCGTCGCCTACTTTAACAACGCCAGTTTCGATACGACCAGTAGCAACAGTGCCACGACCAGTAATCGAGAATACGTCTTCGACAGGCATCAAGAATGGTTTATCAATGTCGCGGACAGGGAGTTGAATCCAGTTGTCGACAGCGTCCATCAACTCAATTACTTTGTCTTCCCATTCTTTAACGCCATTCAGTGCGCCAAGAGCAGAACCGCGGATGATAGGAGTGTTGTCGCCATCGAATTCGTAGAACGAAAGGAGTTCGCGCATTTCCATCTCAACGAGGTCGAGCATTTCTGGGTCGTCAACCATATCGCATTTGTTCATGAACACAACCAAGCGAGGAACGTTCACCTGACGAGCCAACAGAATGTGTTCGCGCGTTTGAGGCATTGGACCGTCGGTTGCAGCAACTACGATAATAGCACCGTCCATTTGAGCAGCACCAGTTACCATGTTTTTAACATAGTCAGCGTGGCCTGGGCAGTCAACGTGAGCGTAGTGACGGTTAGCAGTTTCATACTCGATGTGTGCGGTGTTGATGGTGATACCGCGCTCTTTCTCTTCGGGAGCATTGTCGATTTGGTCGAACGATTTAACCTCTTCGCTACCGAAACCGCGCTCGTGGAGCACTTTCGAGATAGCGGCAGTCAGAGTCGTTTTACCGTGGTCGACGTGACCGATTGTACCAATGTTTACGTGAGGTTTGGTACGTTCAAATTTTTCTTTTGCCATAACTCAAAAATGTTAAAATGTTAATTAATGTCCTATAAAAAAGAGCTGTTGACGAGGATTGAACTCGTGACCTCTTCCTTACCAAGGAAGTGCTCTACCACTGAGCTACAACAGCAAAAGTTTTTTGTGAGCGGAAAACGGGACTCAAACCCGCGACCCCCAGCTTGGAAGGCTAGTGCTCTATCGACTGAGCTATTTCCGCAAAATTGTGGGTAGTGATGGATTCGAACCACCGAAGCGAGACGCAGCAGATTTACAGTCTGCCCCATTTGGCCACTCTGGAAACTACCCATTTTTCTTCAAAGATCGAACTTTTGTGAGCCTCTTGTCGGATTCGAACCAACGACCCCGAGATTACAAATCACGTGCTCTGGCCAGCTGAGCTAAAGAGGCGTATGCCACAAACCACGATTACAATGCGTGGCTAAAAACGGCTTGCAAAGATAGATATTTATTTTTAACCGACAAAACTTTTCGGCATTTTTCTGCAAAAAATTTTTCATTGGGTCGAATTTTGTCCATCGGAAGGGGCGCAAACACCCCTATTCCGACAGACTTATTCGCTGATTATCAAACAATTAGTGTTTCTTTTCTTTCGCCTTCAAAATTTGACGTTCGATGGCTTCGGCGCATTCGTCGATGGCTTGTTCGAACGAATCGGCCACTTTTGAAGCAAAAAATTCGTTGCCAGCAGCCTTCAAACGAATCTGCGCATCCTTATTATTGTCAGTTTCTGGCTTGGTAACCTTCAAATTGATGTCGGCAACAGGCACGCCTTCGCAAAGTTTTTCGAGTTTCGACACGCGTTTTTCGATGTGTGCACGCAGATGCTCAGCGGCATCGAAGTTGATTGATTGAATTCTGATTTCCATAGTGATCGTGTTTAATGGTTAAACTATCATTTTTTTCTGATTTTCATCAGTTTTTTTTCATTTCTCCTTGGCATGTGGGTGCGCTTGTTGGTAGATTTTTTGCAACTGCTCGAAAGTGGTGTGCGTATAAATCTGCGTTGCCGCCAAATTGGCATGTCCAAGCAGCTCCTTCACTGCGTTGATGTCGGCTCCATGGTTGAGCATGGCGGTGGCAAAAGTGTGTCGTAGCACATGCGGACTGCGTTTTTCTTGTGTGCTCACCTGCCCCATGGCTTCGGTTACTATGCGATAGACTGCTTTGGCATACATCTGCTTTCCCGATTGCAGTATATATAAATAGGGTGTAGTTCGTTCCACTTCCCTATTGCGCAGGGCGATGTAGTTTTTCAGTTTTTCGCGCAAATCTTCGCCGAAAGGCACAATGCGTTCTTTGCGTCGTTTTCCGAAAATTCGTATGGTATTTCGGTCGAAATCGATGTCGGAATCTTTCAGCGAAATGAGTTCTGCAAGGCGCATTCCCGTTTGGTAGAAGGTCTCGATAATGGTCTCGTTGCGACACGCCTCAAAGGTAGTAACATTTTCCGACATATCCAAAAGATTATCCAAATCTTTTTCAGAAAAAAATGTCGGAATTTTTTTTGGCGTTTTGGCGGCCACAATTCGTGCAGTGGGATCGACTTCGATAAGATTTTGCCGCAGCAAAAATTTATAGAATGAGCGCAGCGTGCTAAGTCTGCGATTGATGGTAGTTGCCTTGCATTTGGCATCGCGCATGGCCATGAGCCAAAGCCGAATATGCTCGGTGGTGGCATGCGCAATATCGTCGGTCAGACCACGTTCGGCCACAAATTGCGCAAACTGTTCGAGGTCTTTACGATACGACAAAACAGTACAAGAAGAGTAATTCTTCTCATACTGAATGTATTGCAGGAATTTTTCCGTCATGCCGATGTTGCTCCTTTTAGTTTTTTAGAACGATTGGGCAACAACGCATCGGGCGTCGGAGCGATTACTCTTCGGCCTGCTGCAGGTGTTGCACGTAGATGGCGTGCATCTTCTCTTCGCGCTTTACAACCGAAGGTTTCTCGAATTGTTGACGGCGGCGAAGTTCTTTGACGACACCCGTCTTTTCAAATTTGCGTTTGAATTTTTTCAGGGCGCGTTCGATGTTGTCGCCTTCTTTTACTGGTACAATAATCATTGTAGAACTATTATTTTTTAAGTTTTAGAATTTGCTTTTTTCGGACTGCAAAGGTAGTGCTTTTTTTTGCAGTGAACAAATTTTTCAGAAAAAATTATTCGTTTGCCGCCTCATTTTCGATTGGAACGGGGATTTTGGCGATTCTGCGCTCGTGTCGTCCGCCTTCGAAATCGGTTTTGAAGAAGGTATCGACCAGTTTCAGAGCCAATTCTTCGGGGATAAAACGCGCGGGCAATGCCAAAATGTTGGCGTTGTTGTGCTGACGTGCGAGTGCAGCCAGTTCTTCATTCCAACAGAGTGCCGAGCGAATGCCTTGGTGCTTGTTCACGGTCATGTTTATGCCGTTTCCGCTGCCACAGATGGCAATTCCGAAGTCGCAAGCGCCATTTTCGACGGCTTTGGCCAACGGGTGAGCGTAGTCGGCATAGTCGCAACTTTCGGTGCTATGCGTGCCAAAATCGTAGACGCTAGCGTTTTGTGCCTCGAGCATCTCTTTCACTTTTTGCTTCAGTTCGAAGCCTGCATGGTCCGATGCAATGCCAATGCAGAGTTGATGTAGTGGTTTCATATCGAGATTTCAGATTTCAAATTTCAAATTTCAGATTTCAAATGATTTTTGCAGCTATTGTTCATTATTCATTTTTCATTGTTCATTATTAGCCTCAAAGGCATTCCAACCGCGCGCCTTGATATTGATTTCTTGTCCGTCGCGAGTTACGAGGGCGCAACCTTCGGCCTTGGCGCAAGTATGACCAATGACGTGAACATTGTCGAGTTCCTTCACGCGGTCGTGCAGTTCGAGCGGCACAGTGAAGAGCAGTTCGTAGTCCTCGCCACCATTTATCGCCACAGTGGTCAGGTTCAGGTTCATCTCTTCGGCCATGGTAGCAGTTACATAGTCGATTGGCAGGCGTTCTTCAAAAATGCGGCAGCCCACGCCACTCTGCGTGCAGATGTGCAGCAATTCCGACGAAAGACCATCGGAAATGTCCATCATTGCGGTCGGGACAATCTTTTCTTTGTCAAGCATTTCAACGATATCGCGGCGCGCTTCGGGCTTCAGTTGGCGCTCGATGATGTACTCTTTTCCGGCGAAATCGGGTTGAAAGCCCTCCTCCACCTTTTTATCTTCGAACACGCGTTTTTCGCGCTCGAGCAGTTGCAATCCCATGTAGGCCGCGCCCAAATCGCCCGTCACGCAGATGAGTTGATTCGGTTTTGCGCCATTGCGATAGACCACTTTGTCGGCATCGACCTCGCCCAAGCAGGTGATGCTGATGGTGAGTCCCGTGAGCGACGATGAAGTATCGCCGCCAACAAGATCGACGCCATATTGTTCGCACGCAAGACGAATGCCCGCGTAGAGTTCGTCGATTTGTTCCAAGCCAAAACGACCCGAAACTCCCAGAGCCACAAGCAGTTGCGTTGGGCGACCATTCATGGCGCAGATGTCGGAAAAATTGACCATTGCCGCCTTGTAGCCAAGATGTTTCAACGGCGTGTAGGTAAGGTCGAAGTGAATGCCCTCGAGCAGAATATCGGTGGTGGCGAGCGCGCGTTTTTTGCCAAAATCGAGCACAGCGGCATCGTCGCCAACGCCCCGAACCGACGATTTATTGGTCAGTTCGATGCCCTCGGTGAGGTGTTTTATCAGTCCAAATTCGCCAAGCGAGTCAATTGTTTCCATCGAAAAAATGTAAAATTTCAAAATTTGAACCGCAAAGATAGCATTTTTTGGCGAAATTGGCGCAATATTTGCCGCAGATTGGCGAAAAATGCGTAATTTTGAAAGTCAAAACGAACAGGAACGTGACATATCGCGTTCATACAAAACACTTACAAAATGACAAAAAAATTTCTGACTTGCGCTGTGGCACTTTTGTCGGTGCTGAACACTGTGGCTGACGATGATTTTCCGATGTTGCAGATGCGCAAAATGAACCAATCGCTCTACATCATCAACGAATTGTACGTCGACACCGTGAATGCCAACGAGTTGGTTGAGACGGCCATCGAGAGCATTTTGGAATCGCTCGATCCGCATTCGGCCTACATTCCAGCCAAAGAGGTGGAGAAAATGAACGCGCAAATCGATGGCAGTTTCGATGGCATCGGCATTCAGTTTCAGATGTTAGAGGACACGCTTTATGTGATTCAGACCATTTCGGGCTGCCCTGCCGACAAAGTTGGCATGTTGCCGGGCGACAGAATTTTGGCGGTCGACGGGCGCAACATTGCAGGCAACAAAACACCGCAATCGGACATCATGTCGCTCATTCGTGGCAAGGCAGGCAGCATGGTGCGCATCACCGTGAGACGGGCTGGCGTGCGCGAAAATATCGAATTTGAGGTGAAACGCGGCAAAATTCCAGTGCATTCGCTCGATGCCGCCTACATGATTGCGCCAAATGTCGGTTATGTGAAGCTGAACAGTTTTTCGGCCACCACTGCTAGCGAATTTTCCGAAGCGATGAAAAAACTGACTGCGCAAGGCATGACGCGCCTCATGCTCGATCTGCAAGGCAACGGCGGCGGTCTGATGAGCGCAGCGATTGATTTAGCCGACGAATTTCTTGAAAATGGTCAGATGGTGGTCTACACCAAAGGGCGCAATTATCCGCAAAGCACAGCCTACGCCACCAGTCGCGGCAACTACGAAAACCTAGATGTGGTGGTGCTTGTCGACGAATATTCCGCCTCGGCGAGCGAGATTGTGGCAGGCGCGCTGCAGGATTGGGATCGTGCGACAATTATTGGTCGACGCACTTTTGGCAAAGGTTTGGTGCAAACGCCCGTGAAGCTGATCGACGGTGCACAAATTCGTCTAACCGTGGCGCGCTACTACACGCCGAGCGGCCGCAACATTCAAAAGCCTTACGACAAAGGCATCGAGGCGTATCACAAAGAACTTGAAAAACGCTACGAACATGGCGAATTTCTGGAAAAAGACAGCATCAATTTTCCCGATTCGCTGCAATACAAAACGCTGCGCAAAGGACGCACGGTGTACGGCGGCGGCGGCATCATGCCCGACATTTTTGTACCAATCGACACCACGCGCACCACAGCCTACTATCGCAACATTGTAGCAAAAGGCGCGATGAACAAGACTGTGCTGGAATTTATTGAGCAAAATCGCACCTCGCTACTGAAAAAATACGCAACATTCGAAGAATACGACAAAAAATTTGAGGTCGACGAGACACTTTTGGCGCAACTGATTGCCAATGGCGAACACTCCGAAGTGAAATTCAATCAAGAACAATTTGACGAATCGAAAGCGTGGATCTGCCTGATAATGAAGGCATTGATAGCGCGCGACCTCTACGACGATGGCGACTACTATCGCATTGTGAACAAAGAAAACAAAATTGTGCAGAAGGCGCTCGAAATAGTTTCGGGATTGTAAGTTTTTAAAGTTTGTAAAGTAGGGGGGGCACTGCAAGTGAGTGTGGACACCCTCAATCTGAAATTTGAAATCTGAAATTTGAAATCAATATAATTCTAAACTCTTAATTAAAAAAATGACCATCGCAATCATCGGGCCTGAATCGACGGGCAAAACTACTCTGTGTGAGGCACTTAGCGAGCATTTTGGCTGCGAGTGGATTGCGGAATATGCGCGCACCTATGTGGAGCAACTCGGCCGACCTTACACCTATGCCGATGTGGAGCAAATTGCGAAAAGACAAGTAGAACAACTGCGTGATTATCGACAAGATAGCAAAAACAAGCTGATTTTTCTCGACACCGACCTGATTATCACGAAAGTGTGGTTTGAGCATGTCTTCAGTCGCATGCCCGAGTGGCTCGATCGCGCCATTGCAGAGCAAAAAATCGATTTTTACCTGCTTCTGCGCCCCGACATTGCATGGGAATACGACCCAGTGCGCGAAAATGGCGACAAGCGCGAGTTTTTTTACGATTGGTACAAGCGCGAAATTGAGCTAACGGGCGTTCCATTTGCCGAAATTGGCGGTCATGGCTCGCAGCGCACCCAAAATGCAATTGAGGCGATTGAAAATTTTGAAAAAATCCGCTGAAAAATTTGTTTTTCAAAAAATAAAACGCTAAAATTGCGGAGCGAAAAAAATGAACTTCAACCTTAAATAAAATACGACTATGAACGTTCAAAACCTTATGAATGCGCTCGAGGCGAAACACCCAGGCGAGCGCGAGTATCTGCAGGCGGTGCGCGAAGTGTTGCTCTCCATCGAAGATGTGTACGCTCGTCACCCCGAATTTGAAAAGGCAAAAATCATCGAACGCATGGTGGAACCCGACCGCATCAGCACTTTTCGTGTGGCGTGGGTCGACGACCGCGGCGAGGTGCAAACCAACCTCGGCTACCGCATTCAGTTCAACAACGCCATCGGCCCATACAAAGGCGGACTGCGTTTCCATCCGTCGGTGAACCTGTCGATTTTGAAATTTCTCGGGTTTGAACAGACATTCAAAAATGCGCTCACCACGCTGCCAATGGGCGGTGGCAAAGGCGGAAGCGATTTCAATCCAAAAGGAAAATCGGACGCCGAAGTGATGCGTTTTTGCCAAGCATTCATGCTCGAATTGTGGCGCCAAATTGGTCCCGACACCGACGTTCCCGCTGGCGACATTGGCGTTGGCGCACGCGAAATTGGCTATCTCTACGGCATGTACAAAAAATTGGCGCGCGAAAACACTGGTGTACTTACGGGCAAAGGGCTTGAATACGGCGGTTCGCTGGTTCGTCCCGAAGCAACAGGCTACGGCGCACTCTATTTTGTGAACCAAATGCTCGAGACGGCTGGACACTCCATAAAAGGCAAAACCGTGGCTGTGTCGGGCTTCGGCAATGTAGCATGGGGCGCAGTAACCAAAGCCACGCAACTCGGAGCAAAAGTGGTAACTATTTCAGGGCCAGATGGTTACATTTACGACGAAGATGGCATTTCGGGCGAAAAAATCGACTATATGCTCGAACTGCGCGCCTCGTGCAACGATGTGGTTGCGCCATACGCCGAACGATTCGGGGCAAAATTTGTGGCTGGTCACAAGCCATGGGAGGTGAAGGTTGACATTGCGCTGCCTTGCGCCACACAAAACGAACTGAACGGCGACGACGCACGTCAACTGATTGAAAATAAGACACTTTGCGTTGGCGAAGTTTCGAACATGGGCTGCACACCCGAGGCAATCGACCTGTTTATTGAACACAAAATGCTGTTTGCTCCTGGCAAAGCCGTAAACGCTGGCGGCGTGGCTACATCGGGTTTGGAGATGACTCAAAACGCCATGCACATCAGCTGGGCTGCCGACGAAGTTGACCACCGCTTGCACCAGATTATGGCCGACATTCATGCCCAATGCGTGAAAAACGGCAAAGAGCCAAATGGCTACATCAACTATGTGAAAGGCGCCAATGTAGCAGGTTTCTTGAAAGTTGCCAAAGCCATGCTGGCACAAGGAATAGTCTAATAATCAGACAGTTACAAAAACAAACAAAACTCAGTTTGCCCCTTTGGAGCGAGCTGAATTTTGTTTTATAGGTTTCTACTTAGACTAGTTTCTTGTTTTCTAAGTTCGTGTTTATTTTTGCGGTTGCTTTGTTTTTCCGAATAAATGTCAATTAAAATTCAACGCTTTGTAAGTCATTAGTTGATAGGCTAAGCGTGCGGCCAGATAGTCGGATGCGTGCAGATTTGGTTTTGGGCAGAGTTCCACAATATCGAACGCCACCACATTGAAACGCTCGAAAAGCGGACGCAGGAAATGCAAAACCTGAAAATATTGCAGTCCGCCAGGCTCGGGAGTGCCAGTTGCCGCCAAAATTCCCGTATCGAACACATCGAGGTCGATGGTGAGATAAACATTCTGACTCAAAGTGCTGTAGGCGCGCTCCTCCCATGCTGCATCGCGATCGAAAAAGATATCTTTTGCCCAAAATATGCGGTTCGGATCGAAATTGTCGGTCTCTTCGATGCACTGACTGCGAATGCCCACTTGCGTGATTTGCGCCACCTGTTTCGCTTGATTCATCACGCAGGCGTGGTTCAGCGGCGAGCCTTCGTAAGAGCGGCGCAGGTCGCTATGCGCATCGAGTTGAAGCACGGTGAGATTCGGGAAACGCTTTGCTGCAGCACGAATTGCGCCAATGCTCACAGTATGATTTCCGCCAATGGTCACGGGAATTTTTCCATCGACGAGCAATGCACCAATGCGCTGCTCTACCGCATCGCAAAGCAGTTCGGGCGAGCGCTGTTCGTCGACTGGCGATGCAGTATGAATGCCGTGTCGATAGACCTCGGTGTGCGTTTCGGTGTCGTACCATTCGAGCTGCACCGAAGCCTCGAGCAATTTTTCTGGGCCACGCTCAGCACCATGAACCCAACTGCTTGTGGCATCGTAAGGCACTGGCACAACCACAAATTTTGCCGTTTTATAATCAGAAAATGGCGATGTAAGTCCTGCGAAATTTTCCATAAAACAAATTTTTACTTTCTGCGATTGTGGCGATTGTCGTTAAAATTGCGTTTGTCGCCTTTGAATTCGTGGCGATCATCATCGAAATGGCGCGGACGGCGGTCGTCGGAATGAGCAAAATGCGGTTTATCGCCAAATTTGCGGTCTTCGCGACGATCGTCAAACTTTTTACCACCAAATTTTCGGTCACCGAACTTCTTTTCGCCGAATTTTTTATCACCAAATTTCTTCTCGCCAAAACGTTTTTCGCCCGATTTTCTATCGCCAAATCTGCGCGGACGCTCGTCATCGTCGTGATGGAATTTGCGCGGACGGCGATCAAATTTTTCCGATTTTTCGCCCGATTTTTCCAATTTTCGCGGTTTTTCATGGCGATTTTCGTGCGTTTCGCCGTCTTTTTTCAGCCCACGCTCTGCCAAAAATTGGTTACGACGACCGTGGAAGAGTTCGTATTTCAAGAATTGGCACTCGAGAGCGCCATTTAGCACCTCTTTTTTCTCCGAAGCGTGCAAACCAATTCGCTGCAGGCACTCGTTGTTCGACGAAAGCACCCACGCCGTGCTTCCTGCAAAGCAGCGTTTCAGGGTTTTGCCGATATTTTCGTAAAGTTGCGGCAGATCGTCGTCCACAAGGCGCTCGCCGTAGGGCGGATTGGTGACCAGCAGGCACGCCTCCGACTGCGGCTGCCAATTTGCCACATCGCGCTGTTCGAGCGTGATATACTTTGCCAAACCAGCGGCTTTTATGTTCATTTCGGCAATTTTCAGGGCGCGCGCCGACAGGTCGCAGCCAATAATTCGATGCTCGAAAGTGCGTTCGCCGCTGTCGTCATTATATATGGTGTCGAACAATTCGGCATCGAAGTCGGGCCATTTTTCGAACGCAAACGAGCGACGATAGATGCACGGCGGAATGTTGAGCGCAATGAGCGCAGCCTCTATCAGAAAAGTGCCTGAACCGCACATCGGATCGACAAAATCGGTCTTGCCGTCCCAACCAGCCAAGAGCAGAAGTCCTGCCGCAAGTGCCTCATTTATAGGCGCTTCGGTTTGTGAATCGCGATAGCCACGCTTGTGCAGCGACTCGCCGCTACTGTCGAGCGACACGGTGCATTGGTCGTGCGAAATATGCACATTCAACTGAATATCAGGCGAATCGATGCGGATTGATGGGCGACGATTTTCGTGTTCCATAAACCAGTCGGCAATGGCATCTTTCACGCGATATTTCACAAATTGCGAATTGCGAAAATCTTCGGAATAGACCGTAGCATCGATGGCGAAAGTCTGCTGTGCCGAGAGATATTTGTTCCATTCGATGGTCTTCACGCGGTCGTAAACCTCGTCGGCATTTTTGGCAGTGAAAGTGAGAATGGGCTTCAGCACACGCACGGCAGTGCGCAGCGCAAGGTTGGCGCGATACATCAACGCCTTATCGCCCACAAACGACACCGCGCGACGGTCGATTTGCACATCGTCGGCGCCAAGTTTCACCAGTTCTTCGGCCAAAACATTTTCAAGACCATTGAAAGTCTTGGCTATCATTCTAAAATTTCCCATCATATTTCTACCTGAAAATAAAATGCAAAGATACGATTTTTAGCGTGAAACTGAAAAAGCGCGTAGTTGTACGGCTCAAAAAAAACGATCTCCAGAGACTGAAGACCGTTTTTTCCAAAGTTGTTAAACGATTATTTCACAACGACTTTTTGCACTGTGTTGGCAGTTTTTACAATGTAAACGCCGTGCAGCGAGCCGTTTTGGCTGGTTACATCGAGGCCTGTTACGGTGTAGATGCGCGCAGTGCCGATATTTTCGATGCGGCCGTTGGTGGCGTAGATGTTGGCTATTTCGGGATTATCGAGGGCGGTAGAACCGTTGCAATCGGTTGCAGTAACGGTCTTTTTCCAAGTTTCGCCATCGCCTTCTATTTCAGTGCCGTTGCCCAAAATATAACAACCGCTGGCTGTTACGCCTTTCACATCTACTGTTTGGCGGCGCGAATCTTCGTTTAATGCAGCCCAACTGCTGCCATTCACTACAATGAAGTTCACTGTGGCGGCATTGACTGTGTAGGAATACCAACCGTCGACCAAAGTCATCTCTTCAAATTTTCCATCTGTTTCAGTTGTCCAATAGTAAAGATTTGGAGTAACGGTATATTCCCAACTGCTCAACCCTTCGGGAATTTGCACACGAATGGTGATGTCGTTTGTAACATCTCCGCTTGTATCTCCGCCAGTTTCGCCACCTGTTTCACCGCCTGTGTCGCCCGACGAAGCCGTTTCAATCTTAGTGATAGTAATTGCGCCATCGCCTTCGGTAGAGGTGAGCGTGAAAATAGCCGAATCGCCCACGGCTGGGTTGCCAACCAATGTTGGTGATCCTATCCATTTCTCACTCGAATTGTTCGTTTTCCAGTTGCAGCCATTGCCACCATAAATGTCGCGAATGGAGTAAGTGCCATCGCCATTATCTGTCAACTCCTTATACGACCAGCTTTCGTTTGCGCCATCTTTCCACGGATGTTTGATAAAGTAAACAACTTCGGCTGTAGGGTCAACAGTGAAAACTGCTTTCCACTTAGCAACAACATCGTTGGCAGAATAGGAACGATTTTTTATGCCTTCACCATCGCTACTCAACTCTTCGTATGCCCAATCTGGACCGCTGCAATACTTGTAGCCATGGCTTTCTTCTGCATCGTCGAGTGAGATTGTAAAGTGGGTATCGTCCACTTTGGTCATTTTGTCCTCGAAGGACCAAGAGTTCATTTCGCCAACAACGTAGCACTCATTTGTGCCGGTTGGGACAGTTACATTGTAGGTCAGCGCATTGGCCGAAACAAAAGTAGCCAGCGCTGCCGCAAAAAGTAGTGTTTTTTTCATGGTATAAAAAATTTTGTGGTTAAGGTTCAATAATTTTTTCGCGGTAAAATTACAGTTTATTTTTCTATCAAACAAATTTTTGTCGAAAAAAATCTTTTTTTTGTCGATTTTTTTTCGAATAAAGACGGGGAAGTGAGTTTTTTGTACTCATTTATCATTACTCCATTGTCCTTACTCCTTTGTCTTTTGTCCTTTGTCCTTATTCCTTACTCCCTTTGTCGCACAACACAACACCAAGGCTCTTTTTGCCATCAATTTTGATGGTTGTGGGCTGCGGCAGCCGCACATGGCGCACCCATTCGGTTTCGTGCAGGGCAGGCAATGCGTCGAGCATGGCGTAGTCGATGTAGCCATCGCCAAGGTAGGGATTGATGGTGAAATAACCCACGCCAAACGAAGTGAGATTTTGGAAAAAGTGCGTGCCTTGGCTCGGATCGATGCGGTAGTTTTGCAGTCCGCACTCCACTATTACTTTGGCCATGCAGATGTGCGGCCACTTCACGGGAATGCCCAGCCATGCGTCGCTCGAGCCCCAGCGCCCTGGCCCGATGAGGACGTAATGGCGATTTTCGGCCATCAGCGCATCGTTTATCTTGGCAATGTCGTAGGCGGTGAGTTGGTTGTTGCTCGGCGAAAAATTGTCGGTTTTCACGTACACAATGTCGCTCACATCGTTGGTAATGCCATGTCCAAGCGCCTGACGTGCAATCACAAGCGCCTCATCTTCAGACACTTGCGAAAGATCTTCGTCGAGCATCTCTTTGTTGTCGACTATTGGCCGAATTTGCAGTAGATAGAATTGGCAGTGCCGCGCCGTCGCATCGATATTAGCAGCAAACTCTATCTCCACGGGACGACCCATTTCTCGTTCGCCCATTTTCAAAATGGCATCGAGCGCAGGCGCAAGCGGTACCACGCCGTGCTGCAAAATGTTGGCAAAGGTTATCACACGCCGCCCATCTTCCTCGATGTTGTCGTAGATGGCCTGATCGTAGGGATTAAAAGTGGAAGCGATATATTGCAGTGCTCCATCGGTATCAGCATCTTTCACGCTCAGTTTCAGCAAGTTAAAGCCATCGTTCACTTTTGGCAAGAAAGTGCTTTCGTTCACGTCGAGCGCATAAAAACGAGTTTGAGTTTCGCGCAGTGCAAGGTCTAAAGTGCTGGTTTGCAATACATTATGCGGATGTAGCGGCGAAAAACGGAGCGTTGTGCCACCATCTACAATATATTTTCCCAAGCCGAGAGCGATGTTTGCCACGCCATCTTCGGCACGCTCGTTGCCAATTGGATAAAAATTGAGCGACCGCGCCACGCCCGAAAACGACGGATAGAAATGGCTGCCATGCTCCTGCCCCACGACCTCTTGCAGCACCACCGCCATCTTTTCTTGATCGATTACGTTGCTTGTGGCAGTCATGTAGGCCTTGCTATCTTTGTAGTAGACCGAAGCATAGACTGCCTTTATGGCTTCGCCAACCATCATCAGCGTGTGAGTTTTGCTCTTTTCGCAAAATGGCACCATGTAGGTGGAATAGACTCCCGCAAATGGCTGATAATGAGAATCTTCCAACAAACTCGACGACCGAATGGCGATTGGTCCTTTGATGGTGGTGAGCAGCGCATAAAGATCGCCCATAAGGTGTTTCGTTAGTTTTGCCTCCAAAAAAGCATTCAAAATCTCCTCGTCCGATGCGTCGCTCAGCGCAATCGGATAGAGATTGTTCGAAGTCATAAACTCGTCGAAAATATCGGTACAAAGCACCACCGTACGCGGAATGTTGATGTCCATTCCTTCAAATTCGGTGTCGTTTTCGTTGCGTTTGAGCATGGCGTCGAGAAAAGCCAAGCCACGCGCTTTGCCGCCTAGCGAGCCTTCGCCAATGCGGGCAAAATTGGAGTACATATCGAACCTATCGCGCTGAAACACAGCGATTACGCCGCGGTTTTTGATGCGTCGATAGCCAACAATGGCATCGAAAATTATCTGCCGCGCCACATCGACATCGCGCACATGCTCCATCGAGAGTTGTTTCAGAAATTCAGCCAGCGGAAACATGGCGCGCGAATAGAGCCAGCGCGACACATCGTTGTGCATCATGTGGTTGTAGAGCGAATCGCTCGGCACAGTGAAGATGAGCGTCTGCAAATCTTTCAGATTACGACACACCGCCACAGTTTTTCCCGTTTTTGGATCGCGAAAAACGAAATCGCCAAAGCCAAATTTTGTGATGATGGCTTCGCGCAGTTCGAGGTCGAGTGTTTTGCTATTTTTGTCGATGAACGATCCTCGCAAAAGTTCGGCATATTGGTAGTTCGAGGCATCGGACGACTGCAAAATGATTGGCAAAAATGGGTCGTGTTTGCGAATTTCCTGACAAAGATCGACGCCTGCGCGCTTAGTCATCTGCCCACCACGCGGAAAATCGACATCGCTGATAACGCCAAGAATGTTCGCCTGATATTTTTCGTAGATAGCCAAAGCCTCTTCGTACGAGCGCGCCAGCACCACTTTGGGTCGACCACGCATGCGCAGCATCTGTTCGTGTTCGTTCAATGCCTCGGTCATGAACGACAGCGACTGACGAAACACCACTTTATATAGGTGTGGCAGCAGCGACGAATAGAATCGCACCGAATCCTCGACTAGCAAAATCACCTGCACACCCACCGAAGCCACATCGGCCTCCACATTCATCGAATCTTCGAGCAATTTAATGATGGCTAGCAACAAATCGCTATTGCCAAGCCAACTGAACACATAATCGATGGCGGCAAGGTCCTTATGCTCGAGCAGTTCCGACATCTGACGCGAAAACGGCGTGAGCAGTACCGTTGGCAGTTCGGGGAAATGGCGTTTCACCTCTTTGGCGTAGTCGAAAGTGTCGAAACTCTCGTTGTTTGGCATCAAAATGACCAGATCGAACGACCGCTGATGGAGCAAACGCGTGGCAGCCTCGGCACTGTTGGCTAGTGTGAAACGCGGCGGATAGCGCAGATTCAGCGCATGATATTCGTCGAAAATCTGTTCGTCTATTCGCCCATCTTCCTCCAGCGTGAAAGCGTCGTAGTTGCTCGCTACCAGTAGCACATTGTAGATGCGCCTGTTCATCAGGTGCGCAAACGAAGTATCCTTGAAATAGAGTTTGCCAATATTTAGCGCGTTGTCCATTTTCTTTCAGATGATTTTGTCGGGACTATTTGTGCAAAAATACAAATTTTTCTTTTTCGATGGTGCAGGTTCAATATTTTTTCGTAATTTTGCCGAATGGTTACTAGTCGCAAGTCGCAAGTAGCAAGTAGCAAGTAGCAAGCTTGGTTACTGCGGTTCGACAGACTCAACACCACAAATTTAAAATCTGAAATCCTCGCCATGAAACGAATTTCACTTCTCACCGCCTTATGCGCCGCCACACTGCTGGCCAGTGCGCAAACCGCCACGCCCGATTACGAGCGACTCGATCTTCCCAGCGGTAAACTCTGGGCTACATTCAATGTGGGCGCCACTGCACCCGAAGAGATCGGCAGTCTTTTTGCTTGGGGCGAAACCGAAACCAAAGAGCGCTACACTTGGGGCAACTACATACATGGCGAAATCAACGCCATAGAAAAATACTGCACCGACATCACTAGCGGACGCTACCGCACTGCCGACAGCCTCAGCACACTGCAAGCCGCCGACGATGTTGCCACACGCACATGGGGCAGCGAATGGCACATACCTACCAAAGAAGATTGGCAAGAACTCATAGACGGGTGTATTTGGGCTTGGACTACCGACTACGAAGGCAAAGGCATATCGGGCTACATCGTAACCAGCAAAGACGACCCCGACAGTTACATTTTTCTGCCAACCACGGGCTACCGCGACGACAAATTTTCGCTCTCGACCGACAAATATGGCAACTATTGGACCAGCGCATTAAGCGAAGGCAACCCTTACAACGCTTGGCACGCAGGCTTCAGCTCGCGACAAGTGAGCCTTTTCACCAGCGCGCGCTACCTCGGCTACGCCATTCGACCAGTACAAAACAAAAAACCATAACAAGACCATGTCCTACAAATTTTCAGCCAGCCGCATCACAGGTGGCAATGTTGTTTTTCCCGACAAATTGGAGATAGACGACGAAAGAGTAACATTCTACAAAGCGCGCCTCATTGGCTACAACACCACCATTATTCAGCGCAGCAACATAGGCAGCGTGTCGCTCAAAGCGGGGTTGCTCTTTGCCGATATCATCATCGAAACCAATGGCGGACAAAGAACCGTGGCGAACGGCTTTTCTCGCTCCGACGCCAAGAAAATACAGCAGTTACTCACAAAATGATTAATTTCCGAGTTCCCGATTTTAAGAAGACGAACTGCTATTTCTTAGCCAAATGCCGATTTTATCAGCATATTTGAGCAATTGAAAATTGAATAATTAAAATTTTTTTGAGAATTCGTTTGTCGGTTCAAAAAAAAAGCGTACCTTTGCAGCCGCTTTTGCAAGATGCAGAGCGAAAATAATTTTTTATTACAAACCAAAAGTTTTATCTGTATGATGAACCATTATGAAACTGCTTTCATTTTGACTCCCGTTTTGTCTGACGCACAGATGAAGGAAGCAGTAGAGAAGTTCAAAAATTTCCTCGTCGAGAACGGCGCCGAAATTGAGAACGAGGAGTTGTGGGGATTGCGCAAATTGGCCTACCCCATTCAAAAGAAATCGACCGGTTTTTATGCCTTGCTGCAATTCAAAGGCGAGCCTTCGCTGGTAGCAGGCCTCGAAACGCAATTCCGCCGCGACGAACGCGTGCTGCGCTTCCTGACATTCCGTCTCGATAAGTATGCATTGGAATATGCACAAAAACGCATTAACAAAACGTCGAACAAACAAGAAGAGGAGAAATAAACGCTATGGCAAACAACACAGACATCCGTTACCTGACTCCCGTGGCAGTTGACAAAAAGAAAAAGAAATACTGCCGTTTCAAAAAGAGCGGCATCAAATACATCGACTACAAGGATCCTGAGTTCCTGAAAAAATTCTTGAACGAACAGGGCAAAATCCTGCCTCGTCGACTCACTGGCACCTCGCTGAAGTACCAACGCAAAGTGGCTCAAGCCGTGAAACGCGCTCGTCACTTGGCATTGCTCCCATACGTAACCGATTTGATGAAATAATTAGGAGGAACGAACCATGCAAGTGATACTGAAAGAAGATGTAACCAACCTTGGCTACAAAGACGACATCGTTACAGTGAAAGACGGCTACGGTCGTAACTACCTGATTCCTACGGGCAAAGCCATTATTGCTAGCGAATCGGCACGCAAAGTTTTGGCCGAAAACCAAAAACAACGCGCCCACAAACTGGCAAAAATCAAAGCCGATGCCGAAGCACTGGCTGCTAAGATCAATGGTTTGACACTGACCATCGGTGCAAAAACAAGTTCTACTGGAACAATTTTTGGCTCGGTAAACAGCATTCAAGTGGCTGAAGAGTTGGCAAAACTTGGCTACGAAATCGATCGCAAGACCATCGTAATCAAAGACGCCATCAAAGAGGTTGGCACCTACAAAGCCGTGGTTAAACTCCACCGCGAAGTGGCTGCCGAAGTAACCCTCGAAGTAGTTGCAGAATAATTTTTGCACACAATAAAAAAAGGTTCGGAAAACCTCGGTTTTTCGAACCTTTTTTGTTAGACAATCTAGCTACTTCGTGCCAAAATAAACAGCTTAAAAACAGCACGAAGTGCGAAAAAAACTAGAAACTTTTCTAACTAAATTAGAAACTAGAAATTCAGAAAACCAATGTCACGATTCGATACCATTCAGCGCAAAGTAAACTCCGCACTCAAGCACTACGGTCTCATCGACAATGGCGACCGCATTCTCATTGGTCTTTCGGGCGGAAAAGATTCGTTGGCGCTGGTCGAGTTTCTTGGCGAGCGAGCAAAAATCTACCGTCCGCGCTTCAGCGTGGTGGCAGCGCACATTGCGGTTGATAATGTGCCGTATCAGTCCGATTTGGCTTATTTGGAACAGTTTTGCGCAGCTCACGATGTGCAGTTTGTGCATCGCACCACGCACTTCGATGCCTCGACCGACGAGCGGCAGTCGCACTGTTTTCTCTGTTCGTGGCACAGACGCAAGGCACTTTTTTCGCTAGCCGAGGAGTTGGGCTGCAACAAGATAGCCCTTGGTCACCACCGCGACGACATGCTCGAAACGCTGCTCATGAACCAGATTTTTCAGGGCGCATTCGGCTCCATGCCGCCACTGCTGCGTATGGACAAATTCGACATGACCATTATTCGTCCACTGGCCGATGTGCGCGAAGCAGAATTGCAATGCTTAGCCGAAGAACGCGGCTATCACAAGCAGGTGAAAAATTGTCCTTACGAACACGAATCGCACCGCAGCGACGTGCGCCGCCTGCTCGAACAGATGGAAAAACTGAACCCAAACGCCGCCTCATCGCTTTGGAACAGCATGATGCATGTGCAGACGCAATATCTGCCGAAGAAGATTAAAGAGTAAGGACAAAAGAGTAAAGACAAAAGAGTAAAGACAAAAGAGTAAAGA
>CAVFDI010000016.1:0-28886 GCA_963621145.1 Paludibacteraceae bacterium
TCTTGCGACTCATATCTTGCGACTTGCTACTAATTTGAAATTTGAAATCTGAAATCTGAAATTAAAAATATGGATATAAAATCACTTGTGGCCCAGACCGTGGCCGATGCTGTGAAAGAGTTGTACGGAATTGACATCGCTGCCGAGTCGGTGCAACTGCTCAAAACCCAGAAAGAGTTTGCTGGCGACCTTACTTTGGTGGTTTTCCCTTTTGTGAAAGCCGCCCGCAAAGCGCCCGAACAGACCGCTACCGAAATTGGCAATTATCTGCGCGAACATTCGTCGCTAGTTACCGATTTTAATGCGGTGAAAGGCTTTTTGAACCTTTCGGTGGGCGCTTCACATTGGGTAGAAACGCTCAACTCCATCGCAGCCGACGATCGTTTTGGACTGAAAACTCCCGCTGCCGATGCTCCGCTGATGATGGTGGAGTACTCGTCGCCGAACACCAACAAACCGCTGCACCTTGGGCATGTGCGCAACAATTTGCTCGGTCACAGCATCAGCAAAATTCAGCAAGCCAACGGCTGGCGCGTGGTCAAAACCAACATTGTGAACGACCGCGGCATTCATATTTGCAAATCGATGCTGGCGTGGAAACTCTTTGGCAATGGCGAAACTCCTGAATCGTCGGGCAAAAAAGGCGACCATTTGGTGGGCGATTACTATGTGAAATTCGACCAAGAATATCGCAAACAGGTGAAAGAACTTGTGGCGCAGGGTCAAACCGAAGACGAAGCCAAGAAAAATGCGCCACTCATGCTCGAAGCGCAAGATATGTTGCGCCGCTGGGAGGCTGGCGACGAGGAGATTCGCTCGCTGTGGCGCACCATGAACGGCTGGGTTTATGCTGGTTTCGACGAGACTTACAAGCGTTTGGGTGTAGGTTTCGACAAGATTTACTACGAATCGCAAACTTACCTGATTGGCAAGCAAAAAGTGGAAGAGGGCTTGGCGAAAGGCATTTTCTATCGTCGCCCCGATGGCTCGGTTTGGGCCGACCTCACCGCCGATGGATTGGACGAAAAATTGCTGCTCCGCGCCGATGGCACTTCGGTTTATATGACTCAGGACATTGGCACTGCTAAACTGCGCTACGACGATTTTCCGATAAATAAAATGGTGTACGTGGTCGGCAACGAGCAGAATTACCACTTCCAAGTGCTGTCGTTGTTGCTCGATAAACTCGGTTTCGAGTGGGGCAAAGAGTTGGTGCATTTCTCGTATGGCATGGTGGAATTGCCCGAAGGCAAGATGAAAAGCCGCGAAGGCACGGTGGTCGATGCCGACGACTTGATGGACGAGATGGTGGAGCAGGCTCGCGAAACTTCGCGCGAGTTGGGCAAGTTGGCCGACTGCCCTGCCGACGAGACCGAAGCCGTGGTTACCATGGTGGGCTTGGGCGCGCTCAAATACTTCATTCTCAAGGTCGATCCCAAGAAAAATATGCTATTCAACCCCAAAGAATCGATAGATTTCAATGGCAACACGGGACCATTCATTCAGTATACGCACGCTCGCATAAAATCGGTTTTGCGCAAGGCTGCCGAGGCTGGAATAACGCTGCATGACGCTGCTAACTCGCTCACTATCAGCGAGAAAGAGACTGCTCTGGTGCAACTTTTGGCCGAATTCCCTGCTATCGTAAAACAGGCTGGCGACGAGTTTAGTCCTGCCGTGGTGGCAAATTACGCCTACAATTTGGTGAAAGAGTACAACCAATTCTATCACGACTTCAGCATTCTGAAAGAAAATGACGAAGAGTTGCGCAATTTCCGTTTGTTGCTTTCGGCAAATGTAGCCAAAGTGGTGAAAAACGCCATGGATTTGCTTGGAATTGATGTTCCAGAGCGCATGTAAGCGGGGCGCGAAAAGTAGAAATTGAAAAGTTTGAAGACGGCGCGAAATTTTTTTGCGAAAAATGCTTTTTTGCAGAAAAAAGTCGTATCTTTGCGATGCTAATTAACTAAAAAATAAAAGCACTATGGCACATGTAATTTCCGACGATTGTGTTGCTTGTGGCACTTGTATAGGCGAATGCCCTGTAGAGGCCATTTCCGAGGGCGACATCTATCACATCAATCCCGACATTTGCACCGACTGCGGCACTTGCGCAAGCGTTTGCCCTTCGGAAGCAATTCACCCGGCTTGATTCTGAACAATCGCAAAATTTTCGATGCCGACTCTCTTTTTCGGAGAGTCGGCTTCGTTGTATAATGCAATAAATCGAGCAATTTTTCGTTTTTTATAGTTGAAGGCTTGGACTTTTTCGGTGAAAAAAATTGCGTTCATATTGCTTTTTTTGTCTTGTTGTGTGCTTGGTGTGCGCAGTCAGGACAATTTGCCCATGGCCGACTACAAAACCGTGCATTTTGGTTTTACGCTCGGTATGAATTTTGCCGATTTTGGCTTCACGCCTAGCAATTTGGAGATTGATGGAAAGGTCTACAAAGCCGATGTGTCGATAATGATTCCCGGCTTCACTGTGGGAGTGATTGGCGATGTGCGCATGGGTAACTACTTCAATTTCAGGCTGATACCAACTTTTCACCTGACCGACCGCACCATCTATTATTCGAACAATGTAGATGACGAAATAATCACCACCAGCGTGAAATCGACCATGATTTCGGTGCCAGGCTACATCAAATTTAGTGGACCGCGCATTCGCAACGCGCGCCCGTATCTGATTGCTGGCGGCGGCGTGATGTTCGACCTTGGACGCGACCGTCAACAGCCTGTGTTGCTGAAAATGCTCGACTATTTTGTCGATTTTGGCGCGGGCTGCACCATCTATCTGAAATATTTCCGCCTGTCGCCCGAGATAAAATACAGCATCGGTTTCAACAATGTGCTGGAGCCGTGGGAAGCGCGCCAAAACGATGTGATTGCGCCCACCGACGACAAATTTACCCTTGCCATTAGCAAAATGACCTCGCGCATGCTGACCATTTGCCTCAATTTTGAGTAATATTCCGAAGGTTTGAACATAAAAAAAGAGCAGTCCCAAATTCGAGATTGCTCTTTTTCTTGCGCGGAAAGTGAGGGATTCGAACCCCCGGAACAGTTACCCGTTCACCGCATTTCGAGTGCGGCCCGATCGACCACTCCGGCAACTTTCCTTTCCGAAAAGCGGTGCAAAGGTACTGCTTTTTTTTGTAACGACAAAGAAAAAACGGATTTTTTTGCGAAAATTTTTTTTGCGGGAATAAAGAGTAAAGACAAAAGAATAAATACGGGACAGTGCGGATGAGAAGATGGATTTGTTGCTATGGTAGGTTCTAAAAATTATCTTTGCAAGAATTTTTGAATTATAATCGAGCAGACGTGAAGGATTTTCGAAGGAGCAGGGTGTCCTGTGACTGAGAAAAGACGAAAAAGATGCCGATTAGAAACGAAAATTCGCAAAGAGCGATCAAAACCGCAAAAAACATCTAGTAACTTACCAAAGAAAAATATAAAAGCGTAGAATTTTTAGAACCTACCTCTATATAATATGGTGTGAAAATAATCATTGAATTATTGCGACAAGCGAGTGCAGAGCCAAACTCGTTTGAGCTATGCCGAGCGGAGCAAAAATGCGTAAGCAATCATCGAATCATTGAATGTTTGGTTTATGCCGCCAGCCAGAAATCTAGAAATTAGAAATCAGAAATTCGACCTCCGTTTTTTCATCGCGTACTTTCAATTTGTAGCCATTCTGCGAAAAAAATGCTTAAAAATGGTCTGTTTTGGTGCTAAAAAAGTGCAGTAAAGTGACGAAAATGTAATTTTGATATGCTTTTTTGCTACTGATAGTCAGCCATTTATAAAAATCCTTTCTATTTTTTTTCGATTGTAAACATTATCTTTGTGCTTGTGTTATAAACATTATTATTTAACCTGAAAAATTTAGGAAAAATGAAGAAAAAAATTTTTTGTGGTGTAGCCATGCTTGCCGTTTTGGCATTGGTAGGTTGCAAAAAAGAACAGAGCCAGTTCACACTCGACAACATCGAGCAGAAGGCTACCATTTCGGGTACTGTAGTGTACCAATCGAACCTTGTTGGCCAAGCCAGCGAAGAGGTTGCGCTGAGTGGCGTGCGTGTTGTCGCTAAAGTTGATTACGACCAGTACAGCGACGATGCTAACGGCGTGAAACAATTCGAGGTTGAGACCGACAGCGCAGGTCAATTCTCTCTTTCGATTCCTACGGGTTCAAAATCGATTGCGGCAATGCTGCACATCGACGTTGTGAAGACCGTGCAGAACGGCAAAAACATCTACTTGGGCGAGTTCGAAAAATCGCTGAATGTGGTTGCCAACGAGGTGAAAGTTGAGAAAATTGTGCTCGTAAAAGACGATGTGCTGAGCGAATGCGTTGCCGAAGGTACGCTGAAAGGCAAACTGACCTACGATGCAGGCACAGTGAGCAAAGCCGATGGCACAAAAGAAGAGGGCACAGTGGCTGCTCCTGCTGGTGTGAATGTAATTGCCAATGTAGAATATGCTGCTGCTGGCATTACTCGCAAATTCATCACCAAAACCGATGCCAAAGGCGAATATGTTTTCACCCTTCCAGTAGAAGAGAATGGCTGTGGTGTTGAAGTTGGTATCGAGCAATTTAAAGGTACTTACACCGAATTCAAAAACAACCAATGGGTTACGGTTGATGCTTACTACTCGATGACTGGAACTTCTTTTGCTGCGGTAAATGGTGGCGAAATTACCATTTTGGATATTGAGGCTGATGATAGAAAAGATATCAACGAGGCTACCAAAGACCAAGTTTCGTTCAAGGTGAAAGGTAAATTCCTGCAAGAGATTGAGAAACCAACCTACGACAGCAAAGGCGAAAAGAGAACTGGTACTGAACCAGGTACTAAAGCTTCGGCTTATCCGTTCACAATCGAATTGTACAATAATGCTAATGGCGAAAACATTATTTATGATGGTAACAAAGCAGACGAAAATGGTGCATACGAAGTAGAGGTGAAACTTTACGATGAGTGGAATGTGAAAATGGATAATATCGAAGTTCGTATCTATGCCGATCAATCGAATGTAGTAAACGATTTTGCTCACTACTACTTTGCATGGGATGCCGATACTGATAAAATTTTGTATGATCCCGACAACGATTACAAAACTCAACGCCTGACTGGTATCTACAAAGGTGGAAAAGATAATGTGGCTACTTCTGCTATCGTTGGCGAAGAACAGATTTTCTTCGACCTGAACATGAATGATGCAGTGTTGCAATTTGCACCTGAAAATGAAGATTTGATTTTCGGTGTTAAAGGTGTTGGCTCGGAATTAAAGCAAGCCACCGCTTCGATGATTAAACCTGATGCTGCAGCTACTCTGTTTGCTGGCTATTACAGCGAAATTAACTTCGGCAAGAAAGATGGCGCAGATCGTCTGATTTATGCTGGTGGTATCAAAGTTTGGTAAAAAATAAATTAGGAGAACTACAACTATGAAAAAGATAGTAAGTTGCCTTTTGGTGGCGGCGTTGGCAATGCCAATGTTTGCCCAAGAAGAAGCGGCTGGCAAAAGTGAGTTTCTGCCCGAGGCAGGCGACTGGGCCATCGGCTTCAATGTGAATCCGTTTACCAACTATATTGGTAAATTGTTCAACGGCAGTACTAATGCCTCTATCGACAACTCTGCGATAGGTGGTTCGGGCTTGCTGTGGAACGAGGATTTGAGCAGCATTGGTTCGCCACTGCCTATGGTCTCGATTCAAGGTAAATACATGCTTACCGATCAGTTGGGCATTCGTGCTAACATTGGTTTGCTGCTCAATCGCGAAAACGAACAGAAATATCAGCAGGACGATGCTGCACTGGCTCTCGACCCACTGTCGCGTCAAAAAGTTACCGATTCGTACAAAAAAGCGCAGACTGGCGGAAGCCTTTCGGTTGGCGTAGAATATCGTGTGGGCAAAGGTCGTGTGCAAGGCGTTTTCAGCGGTAGCGCACTCTATGCCTTCTCGCTCGAGAGCGAAGAATATTCGTACGGCAATGCCATCACGGCTGTGAACCAAAAACCATCGAGCCTCGATACTTGGGAGAGCATGGGTTCGGCTATGCCAAATGCACGCATGCTGAAATCGTATGCCGACGGCACGCACACAGTTGGCTTGGTTGGTAGCGTAGGCGTTGAGTGCTTTGTTGCTCCAAAAATTGCGCTGGGTCTCGAGGTAAACCTCGCTCTGCTCTATGCTTGGACGCCTAACAAGTATGCTCTGTACGAAGGTTACAACCTGAACAACGAAAAAGTTGAGGAGTTCACCGACCTTGTTTCGCCCAAAAATAGCGCATTCGTGTTTGGTACGCAAAATGTTGGCGCAAACCTTTATATGGCTTTTTATATCGGCAAATAAACATTGCTACTGGTGCATAAACAGTTTCGCTGTCCGCTTTTGGGCAGCGAAATTTTTTTTGTAAATTTGCACCATAAATAGTAGCAAGTAGCAAGAAGCAAGTAGTAAGACTTTCAAATTGGGTTGATGAGTTGATTAGTTGATCAGTTGATTAGTTTAACGCATGACAGATGGTCTGTGAGGAAAAATCAATATTCAAATAATTAAATAATGGGGATTTGGATAATTAAAAACTCCTCACTCCTAACTTGTCTTGCGACTTGCTACTCACATCTTGCGACTAAAAAAAATGAAGCATGAAAGATAAAATTGTCTATTTTTGTAAGGAGTGCGGGGCTGATTACCCGAAGGCATACGGTCGTTGCCCGGCGTGTGGCGCATGGAATTCGTTTGTCGAGCAGAAAGTCCAGAAGTCGGTTCCGCAGCGTGTGGTCGATCATGGTTTTGTGACGCCCAACGGCGCTGCTCCTGTGCGCATCGACCAAGTGGAGGCATGTGCCGAGATGCGCATCGACACGAAAAATGCGGAATTGAATCGTGTACTTGGCGGCGGATTGGTACCTGGTTCGCTTGTGTTGATAGGCGGTGAGCCTGGCATTGGCAAAAGTACGCTGGTGTTGCAAGTGGCATTGCGCATGGCTGGCAAAAAAATTCTGTATGTGTCGGGCGAGGAGAGCGTGAACCAGCTGAAAATGCGTGCCGAGCGGCTTGGCAAGATGGAAAGCGATTGCTACATTGTGAGCGAGACTTCGTTGGAGCGCATTTTTGAACACATTCGCAGCGTTCAGCCCGATGTGGTGGTGGTCGATTCCATTCAGACCATTATGACCGAAATGGCCGAGTCGTCGCCTGGCAGCGTGTCGCAAGTGCGCGAATGTTCGGCGGCGCTGCTGAAATTTGCCAAAGAGACCGCCATTCCTGTACTGATGATTGGCCACATAACCAAAGAGGGCAGCATTGCAGGACCGAAAATCTTGGAGCATATTGTCGATACTGTGCTGCAGTTCGAGGGCGATCGTCACTATCTTTACCGCATTCTTCGTGCCAACAAAAACCGTTTTGGCAGTACCGACGAGTTGGCCATTTTCGAGATGCAGCAGAGCGGTTTGCGCGAGGTGTCGAATCCGTCGGAACTGCTGCTTACGCGCAACAACGACGGTTTGAGTGGCATTGCCATTGCTGCCATGATTGAAGGCGTGCGTCCGTTTTTGATTGAGGTTCAGGCACTTGTGAGCACGGCTGCATACGGCACTCCGCAACGCTCGGCTACGGGTTTTGATATTCGGCGAATGAACATGTTGCTGGCCGTGTTGGAAAAGCGCGCTGGTTTCAAGTTGATGCAGAAAGATGTGTTTCTGAACATTGCTGGCGGCCTGCGTGTGAGCGATCCTGCCGTCGATTTGGCGGTGCTGGTGGCGGTGCTGTCGTCGAATTTGGACATGACCATCGATGGTTCGGTGTGTGTAACTGGCGAGGTTGGGCTTTCGGGCGAAATTCGTCCTGTGAACCGCGTGGAACAACGCATTGCCGAGGCTCAAAAATTGGGCTTCAAAAAGATTTTGATACCAGAATTCAATCGCGAAAAATTGGCAAAAACAAATTGGAAAATCGAAGTCGCTGGCGTGAAACGCGTCGAAGACGCATTCCGCATTTTGTTTTCGGAGTGAAAGAGGTTAGAGGAAATGGAGTAAAGAGCAAAGAGTAAAGAATAAAGAATAAAGAATAAAGAATAAAGAATAAAGACTTTTTAATTACTCAATTGTTTAATTATCAATTATTTAATTATTTGAGAATTGATTTTGTCTTGCTGACCTTCTTTCAACAACCGATCAAACAATTAACCAAACTAGAAATAAAATCACTTTCTCTAATTCCGCTTTCTATTTCTTCCAAAATCCGGGCGAGAATAGTATCAGTACGGTGAATAGTTCCAAGCGGCCAACGAGCATGACGAAAGCGAGGAATATTTTCACGAAGCAGGGTAGTGCAGCGTAACTGCCCATTGGACCGAGCGAACCGAGTGCTGGACCGATGTTGCTGATGCATGCCAAGACTGCGCCCGCCGATTCGGTTATCGATAAGCCCGAAAGTGCCACTACGCTCGTGCCGACGATAATCAGTCCCACATACAAAATGATGAATGCGTGAATGCTGTTGATGGTCTTTTCTTGTACCACATGACCATTGATGCGCACTGGCAACACGGCGTTTGGGTGAATGAGGCGGCGCATTTCGTAGTAACTATTTTTGGCGAGCAGAAGCAGTCGCACCACTTTCATGCCGCCGCTTGTAGAGCCAGCCGAGCCGCCCACAAACATCAGCAAAATCAGCAAAAATTGTAGAATTGGCAACCAAAGTGTGTAGTCGGCACTCACAAATCCCGTGGTGGAGATGATGGAGCTGACTTGGAACAGACTTTGGCGAAATGTGCTTTCGAAATTGCCCGTTTCCGTAGGTGATGTGCCGAGTCCGATGGTTATCAGAATGGTGGCGAACAGTGTCAGTAGCAGGTAGGCGCGCAGTTCTTCATCTTTCAGAAAACGACCAAATTGGCGTTTCACGAGCGAGAGATAGAGTAGCGTGTAGTTGATGCCCGTTATCAGCATGAAAATGACGATGGTGTATTGCACAAATGGCGAAGTCCAGTGCGCAATGCTGTCCTGATGCGTTGTGTAGCCGCCCGAACCCATGGTGGTGAAAGCGTGGCAGATGGCGTCGAAAAGCGGCATTCCGCCTGCCCACAGCAGCAACATTTCGATGGCGGTGAGTGCGAGATAGAGTCCCCAAATGCGTTGCGCGGTGCTGCGCATGCGCGGTTGCAATTTGTCGTAGGTTGGGCCAGGTACCTCGGCGGCAAACAGTTGCATGCCACCGCCAATGAATGGCAGTAGCGCCATCGACATCACCACAATGCCCATGCCGCCAATCCACTGCGTGATGCAGCGCCAAAACTGCAGTCCGTGCGGCAGCGTTTCTACATTTGTGAGAATGGTTGCGCCCGTGGTCGTAAAGCCCGACATGGTCTCGAAAAAGGCGTCGATGGGCGAGGCGATTTTCCCAGAAATAATGAATGGAAGCATGCCGAAAAGTGAGAAAACAACCCAAACGGCAGCCACAATGCTGAAGCCTTCGCGTGTGCCAATGTGATGGTCGGCGCGGCGCCCAATGAGCAATCCGCCTGCGCCAACTGTTGCCGAAATAGCCGTGGTGATGAGCAGTGCGCGCGCATCGCCTTCGCCGTAGTAGAGCGCCACCAGTGCCGAAATCAGCATAAAAACAGTCTCGATGAGCAGCAGCAGACCGAGAATTCTGAAAAATTGGCGATGATTGAAAGTCTTGGTCATTTTGGGCGCATCAATTATTGAAAAATGCGGCGATTTTGCGCACGCTGTCGGCCATGCAGAACACTACCACATGATCGCCAGGCAGAATCACGGTTTGTCCAGCAACCACCGAGCCTTTGCCGTCGCGAATGATGCCGCCGATGTTCACATTCGATGGCAAACCGAGGTCGCCAACGCGTTTGCGAGTGATTTTGTCGCCAGGCTTCACCACAAATTCCACCACTTCGGCGTCGGAATAGGTGAGACAGGTTACGTTTAGCACATCTTCGTCGAGCATGCGCTGGTAGATGTGGCTGGCGGCAATCAGTTTTTTGTTGATTACTGTACCGATGTCGAGGTTTTCAGCAAAGTCGATATAGTCGATGTTTTCTACCTCTGCCACGGTTTTGTCGACGCCAAAACGCTTGGCTGTGAGGCACGCCAGAACATTCGATTCTGAGTCGCCTGTGAGTGCAAGAAATGCGTCGGCATCTTCAATTCCCTCTTCGCGAAGCAGTTCTACATTGCGGCAATCGCCGTTGATTACCAATGTGTTACTAAGTTTTTCGGTCAGCGCAAAACATTTTTCGCGGTTGGCCTCGATTATCTTCACATTGGTGCTTTTTGGCAAAATGCGCACGGCGTTGATGGCTATGCGGCTGCCGCCCATGATGATGACATTTTTCACATCGAAAGCGCGTTTGCCCGCTTGGGTGCGCACCACTTCGAGTTTGTCGGGCGTGCAGATGAAATAGACAATGTCGTTTGGCAAAATTTCGTCGTTTCCGCTTGGAATGATGGTGATTTTGTCGCGTTTCACAGCCACGATGCGATAGTCGCTGTGGGCAAAAAATCCTGAGTTAAATTTTTTGTTGACCAATGTGGCGTTGGCTCTCACTTTCAGGCAGACCATCACCAGTGCGCCTTCGCCGAAGGTTCGGAATTCGCGCAGCCAGCCGCGTTTCAGCACATTGGCAATCTCTTGCGCCGCCAACATTTCGGGATAGATGAGCGAATGCACGCCCATGCGTTTGAAGAAATCGGCGTTTTCGGGTAGCAAGTATTCGCGATTGTCGATGCGCGAGATGGTTTTCTTGGCTCCGAGGTTCGTTGCGAGCATGCATGCAGCTACATTTACGCTTTCGTGCGGCGTTACGGCCACAAAAAGGTCGGCATTTGGCACGCCCGCTTTTTTCAGGTCGCTGATCGACGTGGGCGAACCCTCGAATGTGAGCAGGTCGTAGGCCGACGAGATGTCCTCCATGCGCGACTCGTCGCTGTCCATCAGCACAATGTCGTATTTTTCGCTCGATAGCATTTTGGCCACAAAGTGACCAACTTCGCCCGCGCCAGCAATCACGATTTTCATAAAAAGTGTGTAAAGTAAAAAGTGTGTAAAGTTGAAAGTATTTCTAGTTTCTGATTTCTGGTTTCTGGTTTCTCGCGCTGTGCGCGGTTTCAAGTTGCGGTAGCCGAAACACCACAATCTTCAAAAGATTATCAATTTTCAATTTTCTTGCTACTTGCTACTCACATCTTGCTACTAAAAAATTTGAAATCTGAAATCTGTTATTGCGGCTTTGCCGTATCACTCCTCAATTCTCACTCCTAACTTTTTTGCGATGCTTTTGGCTATTCCTTCGGCATCAATTCCGAGCATGTGGTAGAGTTCGGCTTGTGTGCCGTGTTCCACAAATTGGTCGCCAATGCCAAGGCGTGTTACGCTGGGCGTGTAGCCGTTGTCGGCCATAAATTCCAGCACTGCGCTGCCCATTCCGCCAGCAATCACACCATCTTCGATGGTGAAAATCTGCGTGAAGCGTTTGCCTATTTCGTGCAACATTTCGGTGTCGAGCGGTTTCAAGAAACGCAAATCGTAGTGCGCGATGCTGCAGCCGTACGTTTTTTCGAGTGTTTCGATGGCTTGTGCAGCGGCATTTCCTATCGGGCCAATGGTGACGACGGCGGCTTGCGTGCCATCTTTCAGCTTTCTGCCGCGACCGATTTCTACCTCATGTGGCTCGTTGTGCCAATCGACTAGCACGCCTCGTCCGCGCGGATAGCGAATGACGAACGGACCTTTGTCGGGCAGTTGCGCGGTGAACATCAGGTTGCGCAGTTCGTGTTCGTTCATTGGCGAGGCGATGGTCAGGTTCGGAATGCAGCGAAAATAGGCTAGGTCGAATTCGCCTTGGTGCGTGGCGCCATCGCTGCCGACAATGCCTGCGCGGTCGAGACAAAGCACTACGTTCAAGCCTTGCAGCGCCACATCGTGAATCACATTGTCGTAGGCACGTTGCATGAACGACGAGTAGATGTTGCAGAACGGCAGCAGTCCATCTTTTGCCAATCCTGCTGAGAAAGTTACGGCGTGACCTTCGGCAATGCCCACATCGAAAGTGCGGTTGGGCATGGCGCGCATCATGTAGGTCATGGAGCAGCCGCTGGGCATGGCTGGCGTGATGCCAACGATTTTTTCGTTTTTTTCGGCCAATTCGAGCAACGTGTAACCAAAAACATCTTGAAACAGAGGCGGTTGCGTGCCGTTGTCGTGCGTGATTCGTTCGCCTGTCTTGGGGTCGAATTCGCCTGGCGCGTGCCAAATGGTGGCGGCGTCTTCGGCGGGTTTGTAGCCTTTGCCCTTCTTGGTGATGATGTGCAGAACTTTCGGCCCGCTGAAATTTTTTATCTCTTGCAATGCGCCCACTAGTGCGTCCACATTGTGTCCGTCGATTGGCCCAAAGTATCTGATATTCAGCCCTTCGAACACGTTGTTGTCGGTGTTCGAACGGAGCGATTTCAGTGTGTTGCTGAAGCGCAGAATCTTCTTTTTGCTTTTTTCGTCGATTATGTGAAGTGCTTTCAGTGCGCGGTAGATGCCGTAGCGCCAGCGATTGTAGGTTGCCGAGGTGTGAATTTTTCCGAGAAATTGGCTCAATCCGCCCGCTATCGGGTCGATGGCCATGTGGTTGTCGTTCAGAATGATGAGCAGATTGTTCGGGTTGATGGAGGCGTTGTTTAGCCCTTCGAAAGCCAAACCGCCAGTCATTGCGCCATCGCCAATCACGGCCACTACTTGGCGGTTGTCGTGGTGCAGTTGCGATGCAATGGACATGCCCAATGCTGCCGAAATCGACGTCGACGAATGTCCCGTGCCAAACGAATCGTACTCGCTCTCTTTGGGCGATGGGAAACCGCTTAGTCCGTGAAAATGGCGGTTTGTGTGGAAACGATCGCGCCTTCCAGTTAGAATCTTGTGTGCGTATGCTTGGTGACCAACGTCCCACACAATGCGGTCGTATGGCGTGTTGAATACATAGTGCAGCGCCACGGTCAACTCTATCACGCCAAGGCTCGCGCCAAGGTGTCCAGGGTTGTGCGACAGCTCGTTGATGATGAACTGCCGCAATTCGTCGCAAACCGTGGGCAATTCGTCGCGCGTAAGGCGTTTAAGGTCGTCGGGATTATCTATTTTTTCGAGCAACATCGCAAGAGAAGTAGAAAGTGAAAAGTCTTAAAGTCTTTAAAGTGGAAAGTGTGTAAAGTAGAAAGTCTATAAAGTCAATAAAGTGGAAAGTTTATAAAGAGAAAAACGGATTCAGTTGCACTATCCAATTCTTGCGACTCATATCTTGCTACTAATTTGAAATTCGAAATCAGTTTACTGAAAGCAATTCGGAATTCCTGTGTCGAACACTTGCGGACGTCCGTTGGCAGGGTGGTAGAGGCGCATCACTTGGGCGTGAAGGCAGAGTCGCCCCACGGGATTCGAGTGCGCACCATATTTTTTGTCGCCTGCTATTGGCGTGCCATTGGCAGCCATTTGCGCTCGCAGTTGATGGCGTTTCTCGTCGCCGTGTGCCACGAGTTCAATCAGCGTAAAGCGTCCGTTCGATTTCAAAACTTTGTATTCCGTAGTGGCCAATTGTCCGCCGTTGTCGGTGTCGCTGGTCAGCACGCGCTTGGTTTTCGAGTCGTTGGTGAGCCAATGTTGCAGCGTGCCTTCGCCCGTTTCAATCACTCCTTCTACCACGGCAATGTAGCGCAATGCCACAGGACTTGTGCGCAGTCGCTCCGCCGCGTCTTCATTTTTTGCAAAGAGAAGAAGCCCAGAAACTTCGCGGTCGAGGTCGGTCATGAGCCAGATTTGTGCCGTCTTTTTCTGACGGAGCACATGTTCGTTCATCACATCTTCCACAGTCTGTTCGCCTTTGCGGTGCGATATTTGCGCAGCGGCAGTGCCGTATTTTTTATCAACAACGAGCAGATCATCGTCCTCGTACACAATGCGCGCAAGGTGATTCGGATTTGGTGCCTCCTCGCCAACGCTGCGCACTGCCACCACATCGCCCGAGTGTATGAACGCATCGAAAGCCGTTGTAACGCGCCCGTTGATGGCCACTTGGCGGTGCGAAAGATACGATTTTATGGTGTTGCGACTGCGCCCCTTCAGGTTCTCGACCAAAAAGGAAAGAAGCGTGTTCTTGTCGCGCACGGTCAGCAGTTCCTCTCGTTGTTTGCGTTGCATCTTTTATTCGTTGATGATGAAAATTTCTTCGTTGTCGTTGTGCATCAAATACTCTTCGCGGGCAAATTTTTCGAGATTTTCGAGGCTCGAATTCAGCGCATCAATTTTGGCTTTGTCGCTCTCGATGTGCGAACGATAAAACTCAATCTCCTCTTGCAGATTTTCAATTTCTTGATGAGTTTTCCATCTGTCAATCAGGCTGTTACTGTCGAAAAAAACGATGTAAACCAAAAACGCCACAAGTGTGATGATGTACTTGTTGCGGACTATTGGTTCTATTTTTTCCCAGATTTTGCGCATGGTTTTGCTTCGCAGTATTGCAACTTGCAAAGTTACGAAATTTAATTGACAAATGATGCTCAAAAATGGCACAATAAAAAGCAGGAACACAATTTGCGTCCCTGCCTCATTAAATTATTGATTTACTAAATCATTTTCTGACTAAAACGTGTAGCGCACCGAAGCTGCAATTGCCCAATCGAAGAACGAGGTGGAATAATTTTCGCGGAACCGCATGCCGTAGCCAGGACGGAAATCGAGCGAGATGGCGAGCGGCGCATCGTCTAGACCGAGCTCCACACCAGCAATGGCATTGATGCCCCATTTACCTGAAGTGAGGCTGAAATATCCGAATCCTTGAGCCAAGCCAAGACTCAAACCGCCGCCAGCAAACCAACCAATGCCGCCCCAGTTCCAACCTGTGATGTTGTCCTGATAAACCACATTCGGATTGGCTACAAAGGTCCAAAAATGCATATCGCTGGTGTAACCATTAGAACCGCCCACAGTAGCGAGCATCTGAAAACCGAGATCGGCGTGCAGTGCCAATTGGTCGGTGAAGAACATTTTGTAGCTCACGCCTTCGAGCGAACCCACCGACACACCAATGCTGTGTTTGTAGGGTTGTTGAGCCTGTGCCGACGCTGCTGCAGCCACTAGCGCAACAACGAGCAGAATTTTTTTCGCAAATTTTTTCATAGAATTTTCTTTTTTGTTTGATTATGCAAAGCTACAAAAAAATCGGGTAACGATGTTGGTTTTCATCGTCGCACGAAAAAATTATTTCAACAGACTGATGCTGCGTTTTACAAATTCGGCTAAGTCTTTGCCTTTCAGCATGTTGTTGGCCAGCAAAGCAAGATCGACGAGCTGTTTCACGCGGTTGTGCGCTGCTGCAAAATCGGAATAGATGGTCTGTTTTTTCTCTTTCAACTCGGTGGTTTGCTTTGCAATATGCTCGAGTTCCTCTTTTTCGGCAGTTGGAATTTCTTCGTCCTTCTTGCCTTTGTGAGCCTCGTTCAGGGCATTGCGGCGCGTTTCGAGTTCGGTAAGTTCGGTGGCAAGCGGTGCAATTTTTTCGCCACAATCGGCCTCTTCTTCTTTCAGCAGGTCGGCAACCAACGGGTGAGCCACATTCAGCACCACATTGTAGTTGGCTGGCATTTCGCCGTAGAAACTCATCATCGGATTGCCGCCAGTAGCCGCCATGTCTTTCATTCGGCGCATCCATTCGTTTTGCGTGATGACCACGGGTTGACCGTCGACACCAAGATTTTCGAGCGCAACCGTAAATTCCGTTTTTTCTATTACGGGCAGTTGCGAGCGGAACACCGCTGTGAGCGCGTCGGTCTGAGCGTCGGTCAGTTCCACTTTGGCGGCATCGGCTTTCACAATCAGCTTTTCAACCACGTCGGCATCAACGCGAACGAAGCGCGATTTTTCGTTCTTCTGCTCCATTTGGCTCAGCCAATGTGCGTCCAGTTGCCCGTCCATCAGCAGCACATCGTAGCCTTTCGACTTGGCCGATTCGATGTACGAGTGCTGCTCGGTGGCATCGTTGGCATAAAGGTAGATAAGGTTGCCGTCTTTGTCGGTCTGGTTGGCGCTGATGAGCGTCTTGTACTCGTCGAAAGTGAAGTATTTGCCATCGACATTTTTGAAAAGTGCAAAGTCTTTGGCGCGCTCGCAGAATTTTTCGTCGGTCAGCATGCCGTAGACGATGAACAGGCGCAGCGCGTCCCATTTCTCCTCGAACTGTTTGCGATCGTTTTTGAAGATTTCTTGCAAGCGGTCGGCCACTTTTTTGGTGATGTGCGACGAGATTTTCTTCACATTCTGATCGCTTTGCAGGTACGAACGGCTCACATTCAGCGGAATGTCGGGCGAGTCGATTACGCCGTGCAGCAACGTCAGAAAATCAGGCACAATGCCTTCGACCGAATCGGTTACGAAAACCTGATTGCAGTAGAGTTGAATCTTGTTGCGCTGCAAGTCGATGTTGTTTTTGATGCGTGGAAAATAGAGAATGCCCGTGAGGTTGAACGGATAATCCACGTTCAGATGAATGTGAAACAGCGGTTCTTCGGCGTAAGGATAGAGTTCGTGATAGAATTTTGTGTAATCCTCCTCTTTCAAGTCGGCTGGTTTCTTGGTCCACGCAGGCTCGGTGTTGTTTATGATGTTGTCCTCGGCAGTTTCAACCTCTTTGCCATCTTTCCACTCTTTCTTTTTGCCGAAAGCTATTGGCACGGGCAGGAACTTGCAGTACTTTGTGAGCAGCGTGTTGATGCGCGCCTCTTCGAGGAATTCTTTGTCGTCGTCGTCGATGTGCATCACAATGTCGGTGCCGCGGTCGGCTTTGTCGCAAGGTTCAATCGAAACCTCGGGCGAGCCGTCGCAAGTCCAATGCTGCGCAGGTTCATCTTTGTGCGATTTTGTGAAGATTTCCACCTTCTCCGACACCATAAATGCCGAGTAGAATCCCAATCCAAAGTGACCGATGATGGCGTTGGCGTCGTTTTTGTATTTGTCGAGAAATTCGGTTGCGCCCGACAATGCGATGTTGTTGATGTATCGCTGAATTTCGTCGAGCGTCATGCCAATGCCGCGGTCGCTCACGGTCAGCGTCTTCTTGTCGCGATCGATGCTCACTGTGACTTTCAGATCGCCCATTTCGCCTTTGAATTCGCCCACCGAAGCCAGCGTTTTCAGTTTTTGTGTGGCATCAACGGCATTCGAAACTACTTCGCGCAGAAAAATCTCGTGGTCGCTGTACAAAAATTTCTTGATGACGGGGAAAATGTTCTCCGTCGTAACTCCAATATTGGTTTTCATAGTGCTTTTGTTTTTTTAATTTCTGCTCGTTACATTGCAAAGTGAGTGCCAAAATGCGCAACTGACAAAATGGCAGAGTTGGTGAATTGATAGGTTAGAGGTTAGAGTTGAAAGGAGTGACATTGCCAAAAAATCTGCAAAAAAGAATGTACAGCCGAAAACCAAAGTTTATTTTGAATTTTTTCTGAATAATTTTCGATTTTACATTGAAAAAAAATAGTGTTGTAAAAATGCTTGTGGTATTGTTTTTTTTGCTTAACTTTGCAGCGTCTTATGGTGTGTAGCAAAAACCGAGAAACAATTTTGAACTATTAAGAACTTAAAATCAAATTAATTTTATAATCATGAAAAAAGTAATTTTTTCTCTCGTTGCCCTCTGTGTGGGCATGTGCGCCATGGCGCAAAGCAGCATTTACGTGCACGAAAAAGGTGGTAAATGTACTGCGTATCTTATCGAAAATCTCGATAGCATTTCGTTTTCTAAGGGCATTACCACAGGCACTGAAAATGGCCACACGTGGGTTGACCTTGGCTTGAGTGTGAAGTGGGCTACCATGAATGTGGGCGCAACTTCTCTCGAAGAACCTGGCAACTACTATGCTTGGGGCGAAATCATCACAAAAGACAATTACGATTGGTCAACTCACACGCATGCCGATGGCAGTGAAAATGCTCTTACCAAGTATTGCAACAATTCAAGTTATGGTAAAGAGAGTTATTCCGACGCATTAACTACGCTTGAAGCCGCCGACGATGCTGCTACGCAAATTTGGGGCGGCAAATGGCGCATGCCAACCATAGAAGAGTGGGAAGAATTGATTAACAATTGCACATTGACAAGAACAGACAATTATGAAAACACGGGCAAGTGTGGTTATATAGTAGAAGGAAAAAACGGCAACTCCATTTTTATTCCTGCGACTGGTTTTCTTGAAGAAAATTCTAAGTACGGCGAAAGCAGCTGTTACTATTGGTCGAGTTCGCTTGGCGTGTCCGACCCGCACAAAGCCCAAGACGTTGAGCTCAAAACTAATGGTTGCTCCAAGAACGAACACGACCGCGTTTATGGATGTCCTGTTCGCCCTGTTTTGAGTAAATAATTTTGATTGCATAAAAAAATTGTAGGGACGTGGTGCGCCGCCTATTCAATTAACAATTGAAAATTGATAATTGACAATTATTTCGCGCGGGATTTACAATCCCGCGCTTGTTCTTTTATTAGGATTTGCAATCCGAAAAAAACGGGCGAATAATTATTCGCTCCTACAATTCAACGTTTCAACAATTCAACAATTCAACAATTCAACAAACAAAGATGTTAATTCAGCTTGCTCATAAACTTCTGAGCGTCAACCACATAGCGAATGTGCGTGCCGTTGGCTATTGTGCCGTTGCCGTCGGTTGCGCTGATGGCAAAGGTGAGTTTTCGCCCATCGATGGCGGTGAGGGTGGCGGTGGCTTCTATCTTTGCACCAAGTGCGCTCGGTTTTAGGTGCGCAAGGTCGATGTGCGAACCTACGGTGGTGCTGCCTTCGGGCAGAGAGTCGGCTACGGCAAGCATGGCGGCATTTTCGCACAAAGCAACCAACGCTGGCGTGGCCAACACTTCGAGGTCGCCACTGCCCATGGTCGCTGCCAAATGCTGCCGCGCCACAGTGAGTGTGCTAGTGTGTGTAAGTCCGAGTGTCATTTTCATAATTTTGATTTTAACCACAATTCCATAATTGGGTCGGTGAGGAAAAAACCTTCGGTAGTGAGCATAATGTATTCTTTCTCGCACAACACTTTTTGTAGGCGATCTACATTGGATTTGCTACCCAATTGGTATTCTTGAAGTACTGTCGACGATGTAAACTGGTCGTGTTGCCCCGCTGCAATGGCTTTCAGAAAGTTCATTTGGTAGCTCGACAATTTGCCTGTTTGCTCCATAAACAGGGGCGTGCATTGTATAAGCAGATCGTTAATGCCTTCTTTTATGCTTTGCTCCGAAACGACGTCATTGGTGTTAATCATCACATTCCACGCCAATTGTTGCACATAAGACGACTGATTTCGAACTGTGTCGCAAATGATTCGAATCTGATTTTCGGCGATTTTCAACCCTTTTTCTTCAAATTTTTGATGAATAAATGGTATCCAGTCTTCGGTGGAAATGGGTTGCAGATAGTTTGGCTCGCCAAATTGGTAAAATGGCATCGATTTGTTTTGAAACAGGTTGTTCATTATGTGCTGACGGCTTCCAAAAAGGCAGTACGACACGTGTTTCTGATGTTGCCATACGCCACGCATGCGTTTTTGCACTTGTAGCGAATCGGGCCATTCTGCTACTTGCTGAAACTCATCAATGCAAACTACAATGTGTTTTCTCATTTGCTTCGCAATAAGTTCTGGCAACTGAAGAATCTCTTCTGGCGTGTACTCCTTTGGCGTGATGCCCAGCGAAACCGAATAATCGTAAGCAGGATCGGAACTGAACGAAATTTTTGGCGTTAGTCGAGTTAGAAATTTCTTGGTTTTCCCCAAGAAAATTTCCATTCTATTTGAGGTCTGTCTCAAAACAGATTCAGCAAATTTATTGTAGAAATCGTATTCCGATTTGCAGTCGTAGATGTCGACATACACGGTGTGAACTATGTTTGGGTTCACTACTTGTTGCACCCTTTTTACAAGTGATGTTTTTCCCATTCGTCGCGGCGAGATAAGAACTACATTTAGCCCGTTCTCAAAGTCCATTTTCAGACGGCGTGTCTCCTGAATTCTATCTGTAAAGTTTTCGCCAGATACCGATACACCATAGATAAAAGAGCGGTTAATTCCTTGTACCATAGTCAATTACTTTAGTTCACAAGTTTGTGGTCCACAAAGTTGTGAACCGTAAAATCAGCGCAAAATTACAACAAAAAATGGAATGAAAAAATGTTCGCCTATTTGACTATTTTTTCTCACAAAAATATCGCCAGAGCGATGCGGCCATCAAGGCTTGGCGTATCTCGTTGTTGGCAAGCATCTGGCGCACTTCGTCCTCGCTGAAAAGATGCACTGTTAGGTCTTCGGTTGGATCCAAATGTTGCTCGGTGGTGATGCGCTCAACACCCGTGGCTACGAAACAATACGAGAGATTGTTCATGGTGCTGGCGTTGGCCGAAAGGGTCATCGCTAGTCGCCACTCGCCGCCGCCAAAACCCGTCTCTTCCATCAGCTCGCGCTTGGCCGCTGCCATTGGCTCTTCGCCTTTTTCGACGCAGCCCGCACAAAGTTCGAAATGTGTCTCGCCAAGCGCATGGCGATATTGCCGCACCATCACAAACTGCCCGTCGCGCGTTATGGCAATCACATTTATCCAAGTTGGATATTCCAAAACATAATACTCTGGCATCACTTTGCCATTGGGCATCAGCAACTTGTCGCAGCGCACCGTGAGCCACGGACGACGAAAAAGATACTGACTATCAAGTGTTTTCCATTCACCCATTTTTGTGAAATAAATAGTTAAGAATAAATAATGAATAATAATTTCTGTGAATAATTATTGATCGCTAATCGATTCGAGATATTGTTTTACTACGGCGATGAATTGCTCGCCGAAGCGCTCGGTCTTGACTTTGCCAAAGCCTTTTATCTTGCGCAATTCGTCGAGCGTTTTTGGCTTGCGATTGGCAATTTCGACGAGCATTTTTGCGTTCGCTACGGCATTTACGGCGGTGTTGAACTCTTCGCAAATATCGTTGCGGCACTCTAAAAGTTGTTTGTAGAGCTCTACATCTTTCACCTCTATTTTCTGCTTCGTTTTGCGGTCGCCCGAGTAGACGTGCAGGTGCAGCGGCTGCAGTTGGAACGAGGCTCGCAGCGCAAAATATTGGTCGACCGACGGCTCGCTGGTGATGCCTTTGACGAGGTGCATTTTTTCGGCCAGTAGTCCGTAGATGTTCGACAGACGGTCGGTAAAATCGATCGCCTCGGTGCGACTGTCGGTTACGGCTGGCATCTGTTCTATCTGATACAAAACGTCTTCGAGGTGTATCGAAAAATAGCCCTCGGCAGCCTCGATGCGCTGGCGCAATCTCTCTTCGTTATCGGCGGCGCAGAGCGACATCAGTTGCAACTGAAAACGCTTGGCAACATCGTACATTTCGGTTATTTTGTCGTGCAAATCGATGAGGTATGGACCTGTCTCGCTCGAGAAATCTTCGGACAAGGGTTCAAAAAATTTCATGAACGAATCCATTGCGCCCGATGCTGTCGAAAAATCGAAAATTCCAGTCAGAATTTGCGTGCGATATTGCTTTTTGAAGATCGAAACCTGTTGTTCGAGCATCGTTTCCGAAGGTTTTTTCGCCGAAAATTCCAAAATGTGCTCGTCCACCGCCAAACTGCGCTCGTTTATGGGCGTTGTCAGCACTATGCCATCGAGCGTGCGGCAGCGACTGAGCGCCACATACACCTGTCCTGGCGCAAAAGCCGAGCCAGCGTCTATCACCACGCGGTCGAATGTGAGGCCTTGGCTCTTGTGAATGGTGATGGCCCACGCCAGCCGCAGCGGATATTGCGTGTAGGCACCGAGTTTTTCCTCAATAATCTGATTCGTCTCTTTGTCAACCGAATAGCGCACATTTTCCCAAGTCTCGGACTGCACGCTGATGGTTTCTGTTTCGCCATCGCAGCAAACGCCAATGTCGTCGTCGCCAAGGCGCGTCACGGTGCCGAGTTTGCCGTTGTAGTAACGCCTGTTTTCGCCGCAATCGTTGGCAATGAACATCACTTTGGCGCCTACTTTCAGTTGTAGCAATTCATCGTTTGGGTACGATTTTTCAGGAAAATCGCCCTGCACATGTGCCGCAAAAGAGAATGTTGGCGCGTCAATTTTTGCCATTTCGTCGGCATTTATCACGTCGGCTTTGCGGTTGTGTGTGGTCAGGGTGATGTAGCCTTCGTCGGCTTTCGGTCTGAAATTGGGCTGGTAGCGCATTTGCAGCAGTCGCAGCCCGTCGGCTGTGAGGTGATTGTTGCGCACTTCGTTCAGCAGATTGATGAATTGGCGGTTGCTCTGGCGGAAAATGTGGTCGAGTTCGAGGTAGATGGGCGGTTGCTGTTTCACCACTTGACTACTGAAAAAATAGGGTGTTTCGTAGTATTGCTCTAGCAGATCTTTTTCTTCGCCAGTAACCACGGGCGACAGTTGGTACATATCGCCAATGAAAACCACCTGCACACCGCCAAACGGTCGGTTGCGCTGGTAGCGATAGTGGCGCAGCACCGCATCTATGGCGTCGAGCACATCGGCGCGCACCATGCTCACTTCGTCTATTATGAGCAGCTCAAGTTGCTGATACACACGGCGTTGTGTGGCGGTAACATTTTGTTTCGAGATGAGATTTCGCACGCCCTCGCGCGTTGGCACAAATGGCGTGAAGGGCAGACGAAAAAACGAATGAATGGTCACGCCATTGGCATTGATGGCTGCCACGCCCGTGGGAGCGACCACAGCCACCTGCTTTTTCAGCTCGTCGCGCATGCGACGCAGAAAAGTGGTTTTGCCCGTGCCAGCCTTGCCCGTGAGAAAAACGGCGCAACCCGTCTGACGCACAAAATCTTCGGCCAATTCGTAAACGCTTGTCATGCTGAATTTTAAAATTTCAGATTGCGCTATCCACAATCAATTGCAGAAACGCAACTTTACAAACTTTCAAATTTTATGAACTAAGTTCCCACTTGCAAATATACAATTTTTTTTGAAAAAACAACAAAGGGACGCTCTAAAAACGCCCCTTCGTTTGTTATGCTCATTGCTTTTTTGTCAGATAACTGCAAACATAGTCAAAAGTCATCTCTTTTCTTACGCATCGATATTGGCGTATGTGGCATTTGCTTCGATAAATTCGCGGCGTGGATCCACATCGTCGCCCATCAGCATCGAGAATATTTGGTCGGCCTCGGCTGCGTTGTTCAGCGTAATCTTTTTCAGCAAGCGATTTTCGGGATTCATGGTTGTTTCCCACAGTTGGTCGGCGTTCATTTCGCCCAGACCTTTGTAGCGCTGTTGTGTGATGCCGCCCTCTTGTCCGCCGCCATATTGCTTAATGAATGCAAGGCGTTGATCTTCGGTCCAGCAGTATTGTTCCGTTTTGCCTTTTTTGCAAAGATAGAGTGGTGGCGTGGCCAGGTAGACATAGCCGTTTTCTATCAGTTCGCGCATGTAGCGGAAGAAGAAGGTGAGAATAAGCGTTGCAATGTGTGCGCCATCGACATCGGCATCGGTCATGATGATGACTTTGTGATAGCGAAGTTTTTCGATGTTTAGTGCTTTTTCGTCGTTTGCCGTGCCAATGGTTACGCCTAAAGCTGTGTAGATGTTGCGAATGGCTTCGCTCTCGAAAGCGCGATGGAACAGGGCTTTTTCTACGTTCAGAATTTTACCACGAAGTGGCAGAATGGCTTGGTAGCGGCTGTCGCGACCATCGATGGCCGAACCGCCTGCCGAGTCACCTTCGACGAGGAACAATTCGCATTCTGCTGGGTCTTTGCTGCGGCAGTCGCTCAGTTTGCCAGGCAGTCCAGCGCCCGACAGCGGCGATTTGCGCAGCACCGATTCGCGGGCTTTGCGTGCAGCCACGCGTGCGCGAGCCGCTAAAATCACCTTATTAACAATGGTCTTGGCTTCGTCGGGGTGTTCTTCCAAATAATTGGTAAGTGCCTCACCTACAGCCTGTTGCACTGCACCAGCCACCTCGTTGTTGCCGAGTTTCGTTTTGGTCTGACCTTCGAACTGCGGCTCTGCCACTTTTATGGAAATCACCGCTGTGATGCCTTCGCGGAAGTCGTCGCCTGCAATCTCAACCTTCTCTTTTTCGAGTTTTTCGAGGTCTTTTTTGCAGTTGTCGTCGGCATATTTTTTCAGTGTGCGAGTGAGTGCGGTGCGGAAACCAGCCACATGCGTGCCGCCTTCGATGGTGTTGATGTTGTTTACATACGAGTGAATGTTTTCGCTGCCGCCCGTGTTGTACATTATTGCCACTTCAATCGGCACGCCCTGTTTTTCGGTGTTCAGATATATCACATCATCAAACAGATGATGGCGGCTCTGCTCGACGTAGCGCACAAATTCGCGCAAACCATCTTTCGAGTAGAATGTCTCTTCGTGCGTTTTGCCCTCTTCGTCGGGGCGCAGGTCGGTCAGTTTGATGGTGATGCCAGCGTTCAAATAGGCCAATTCGCGCATGCGGTTGGCGAGAATGTCGTATTTGTAAGTGGTGGTCGTAAAAATCGATCCATCGGGCCAGAACTGTTGGCGTGTGCCGCGCAGGTGCGTTTCGCCAACCACTTTCACGGGATAAAGTGCCTTGCCGCAAGCATATTCTTGTTGATAGATTTTGCCATCGCGATAGACTTGCGATAGCATGTGAGTCGACAGTGCATTTACGCACGAAACGCCCACGCCGTGCAAACCGCCCGACACTTTGTACGAACCTTTGTCGAATTTACCACCAGCGTGCAGCACGGTCATCACAACCTCCAATGCCGATTTATGCTCTTTTTCGTGCATATCGACAGGAATGCCACGACCATTATCTTGCACCGTGATGCTGTTGTCTTCGTTTATGGTTACTTCGATGTGGGTGCAATAGCCCGCCAGCGCCTCGTCGATGGAGTTGTCCACCGTTTCGTAGACCAAATGGTGCAGACCTTTTTCGCTGATGTCGCCAATGTACATGGCAGGACGCTTGCGCACGGCCTCCAAACCTTCGAGCACCTGAATGCTACTTGCGCCATAATTGCCTGTTTCGTTGTTGTTTATCTCTTCAGACATAATTGTAATGTGTTGATTATCAGTAGAATTTTTCTCTCGGAATTAACAAGCAAATTTACAAAATTTTGTCGACACCACTATTATATTGCACGAAAAACTTATCAACAATTCGCCAAAAAGCACTATCTTTGCAGCGTTTTTGGCATTGACTATGATTCTCTGGCAACTTTTTTGGACTTTTGTGAAGATTGGCGCGTTTACCATTGGTGGCGGCTATGCCATGATTCCGCTCATCGAACGCGAGGTGGTTACGCGGCGTGGCTGGATCTCGAGCGACGAATTTCTCGATCTTCTGGTGGCGGCACAGGCGGCTCCGGGCGTGCTGGCAATCAACATTTCGGTATTGGTTGGTAACAAAATTCACGGCTACGGCGGCGCCATTGTGAGTGCACTGGGTAGCACGCTGCCGTCGTTCGTCATCATCTTGATTTTTGCTATGTTTCTGAACAAATATCAGGATTCGCCGCTGCTCGAAAAAATGTTTCGTGCGGTGCGTCCTGCTGTGGTGGCACTCATTGCTGCGCCTGTTTTCAATCTGGCAAAAACAGCAAAAATCACTTGGCGCACAGCGTGGATTCCCGTGGTGGCAGCATTGCTCATTTGGTTGTGCGGCGTGTCGCCAATCTGGATTATCGCTGCAGCAGGCGGCATCGGATTGCTAGTCTATTTGATTCAAAAACGGTTGGGTAAAAACGAAAAATGATGGTCTATCTGCAACTTTTCTGGGCATTTTTCAAAATCGGATTGTTCGGTTTTGGTGGCGGCGCAGCCATGATCCCGCTCATTCAGTTCGAGTTGGTGGAGCATTATCAGTGGGTTACTTCCGCCGAATTTACCAACATGGTCGCTATTTCGCAGATGACGCCTGGTCCTATCGGAATCAATTGCGCTACTTATGCTGGCTACTTGGCTTCGGGCAATGTGCTTGGCTCAGCTCTCGCCACTTTTGCGCTGGTGTTGCCATCGTTCATCATCATGCTGATAGTGGCGCGCATGATTCAAAAAATGAAGGATAATCCCTACATGGAGGCGGCCATGCGCGGTTTGCGCCCCGCAATTGTTGGTTTAATTGCTGCCGCTGCACTTTTGCTGATAAACGAGGAGACTTTTGGCGAAAATTGTGCCGATTGGATTAGTTGGTTGCTGTTTGCTGTGGCATTTGTAGCGACTAAATGGTTTAAAATTCACCCAATTTTACTCATTTTGATAATGGCTGGAGTTGGTGCGATAATTTATTAGAAATTTGCAAATGGTTAATAAAATTGTCAAGTATAACTATTGACTATGACCATTGGTTAGCCAACTCTACGAACTTTATAAACTTTCAAACTTTATAAACTTTCTAATTTTTTGTGTGGCAAGAACGAACAGAATTGATGTTTGGTGCTGAACGAATGGCACGACTGCGGCAGGCGCATGTGCTTGTCGTTGGGCTTGGTGGCGTGGGAGCATACGCGGCCGAAATGCTTTGTCGTGCTGGTGTGGGCGAACTTACGCTAGTCGATGGCGATGTGGTGAGCGAGAGCAATCGCAACCGCCAACTCATTGCGCTCTGTTCCACGCAAGGGCGACCAAAAGCTGAGGTGCTGGCCGAGCGTTTGCGCGACATCAATCCCGATGTTGTGCTGCATCTGCATAACGAATTTTTGCGCGACGAGCGCACTGCCGAACTTCTTCGCGCCGCGCACTACGATTTTCTGGTCGATGCCATCGATACGCTCAGTCCGAAAGTTTTTTTGCTTTACGAAGCCTATCAATTGGGCATTCCAACAGCGTCGAGCATGGGCTCTGGCGGTAAACTCGATCCGCTGCAGGTGCGCACTTGCGACATCTCGAAATCGAACTATTGCAAACTGGCTCACATGGTGCGAAAATATCTGCACCGATTGGGCGTGCGCAGCGGCATCACGGTGGTCTATTCGCCCGAAATTGTGCCAGATGAACGCATCGAAGTGGTCGAAAATGAGCAAAATAAACGCTCGAATGTCGGCACGGTGTCGTATATGCCCGCCATTTTTGGTTGCCAACTTGCTGCTTATGTTATTCAGAAATTAACAATAGATAATTAAAAAATACTAATTGTAAACTATGACTTTTGACGATGGCAATGACCATCGGTAAGCGAAGTCAATTGCGATACTCAGAAATCAGAAAACCATGGTAATTGCAACAAATATCACCAAGTCGTACGGAAATTTGCATGTGCTGAAGGGCGTCGATTTGCACATTGCACCGCACGAAATCGTGTCGATTATGGGGCCGAGCGGCGCAGGAAAAACCACGCTGCTGCAACTGCTCGGCACGCTCGATCGTCCCGATGGCGGTCAGATAAGCGTGGCTGGAACCGATGTACTGTCGCTGCGAGGCGATGCACTGTCCGATTTTCGCAATCGCCACATCGGTTTCGTGTTTCAATTTCATCAACTTCTGCCTGAATTTACTGCAGTTGAAAATGTGATGATGCCCGCGCTGATTGCTGGAAAACATTTTGACGAAGCGCAGCGCGATGCAATGCAACTGCTTGATTATCTGAAACTTGCCGACCGCGCGAAACATAAACCTGCGCAACTTTCGGGTGGCGAAAAGCAGCGTGTGGCGGTGGCGCGCGCCTTGGTGAATAAGCCCGAGGTGATTTTTGCCGACGAGCCGAGCGGCAGCCTCGATAGTGCCAATCGAACCGAACTGCATCGCCTGTTTTTCGACCTGCGCGACACTTTTGGGCAGACTATTCTCATCGTTACGCACGACGACCAATTGGCCGCCATGAGCGACCGCGTGGTTCACATGCGCGACGGCAAAATTGTTGAACCATGAAAATTGCGGTGATTGGCGGTGCAAATGTCGATGTCTCGGCGCGCCCCGAGGCGGATTTTCGGCTGCGCGACTCGAACCCTGGGCTCGTGAGCGTGGCGTTTGGTGGCGTGGCGCGCAACATCGCCCACAACCTTTGTTTGATGAACGCTGCGACGAGTTTCGTCACCGTTTTTGGCGATGATTTCTTTGGAAAAAATCTGATGGCAGATTGTCGCGCCATTGGCATGGATCTTTCACTTTCGGAGCAAACAAAGAACTGCCGCAGCAATTTTTACGTCTGTTTGAACGACGACTCGGGCGACATGCTCTCGGCTGTGGCCGACACGGCTTCGATGGCGCACATCACGCCCGAATTTTTGGCAAAACGAATCGACCAAATAAATGCGCACGATTTGGTGGTGATCGATACAAATCTCAACGAATCGGCACTGATCTATCTGCTTGATAATGTGCGAGTTCCGTTGTTTGTCGATGCTGTTTCTACGGCAAAAACGTTGCGGCTGAAACGTGCGGTGGAGCAGAGCGTGCGGAAGCATATTTCGTTGCTCAAACTCAATCGTTTGGAGGCTGAAACGATGGCTGAAACGACTGATTTTTCGGCGTTGGCAGAACGTTTGCACGCGTTGGGTGCGGAAAAAATTTGCATCACGTTGGGCGGCGATGGCGTTCTCTGCAGCGACGGTGCGCAACAGAAAATTTTACCTGCCATTCCAACAAAAATCGTCAATACCACAGGCGCGGGCGATGCTTTTTTGGCTGGCGTAACATTTGGATTCGCAAAAAAATACGATTTTTTCGATGCCGTAAATATCGGTCTCGAGGCTGCTCATCAAACTCTGCAATGCGAAAGTGCTGTAAATGAAAATTTGACTATTGACTTTGACTATCGGTAATTGAAACCAAAAGTCGAAAACTAGAAATCAGAAATTAGAAATC
>CAVFDI010000017.1:0-8398 GCA_963621145.1 Paludibacteraceae bacterium
TTTTTTTATTGATTAAACGCTGATTAAATCAAGTTCAGCTCTTTCAGAGTGGCAACATTGCCTTTGACCGATTTGGCGCTTGCGGCGAATTTCTCTTTTTCGTCGGCTGTGAGCTCGAGTTCGACGATGCGTTCAACACCGTTCTTGCCCAAAATCACTGGAACACCTATGCAGAGGTCGCTTTCGCCATATTCGCCTTCGAGCAGAACCGAGCAAGGAATCATCTTCTTTTGGTTGTGCAGAATGCTTTCGACTACGTATGCTCCTGCTGCTCCTGGTGCGTACCAAGCCGATGTGCCAAGCAGGCCAGTGAGTGTAGCGCCGCCAACCATGGTGCTGTGAACTACTTCGTCGAGTTTTTCGGCGCTGAGCAATTGCGAAACTGGAATGCCTTTGTATGTAGCCAGACGTGCCATTGGAATCATGGTGGTGTCGCCGTGGCCGCCAATAACAAAGCCCTCAACCTCGCTTGGGTTGCAGCCGAGTGCTTGGCTCAAGAAATATTTGAAACGCGAGCTGTCCAATGCGCCGCCCATGCCGATAACGCGATTTTTTGGCAAACCAAGCGATTTCAGCGCAAGGTAGGTCATGGTGTCCATTGGGTTCGAAATGCAGACCAAAATAGCATTTGGCGAGTATTTCAGAATGTTTTGTGCTACGCCTTTCACAATGCCAGCGTTCACACCGAGCAACTCTTCGCGAGTCATGCCAGGTTTGCGCGGAATGCCCGAAGTGATAACAACCACATCGGAATTGGCAGTTTGTGCGTAATCATTGGTGCAACCAACCACTTTGGTGTCGATACCGAGCAATTGCACGGTTTGCATCATGTCCATGGCTTTGCCTTCCGACACGCCCTCTTTGATGTCGAGCATCACAACTTCGTCGGCTATCTCTTTGAAAGCCAACACATTAGCACAAGTAGCACCTACGTTACCTGCGCCTACAACGGTTACTTTTGACATAATAGTATTGTTTTTAGTATAACTTGCAAATCGAAATGCAAAGATACAATTTTTTTCGAGAAAAAATATTGCCATCATTTTGCAAAATGTCGTTTCGCTTTTTTTGCCCATTTTTCGCCGAAAAAATGCTAACTTTGTACGTTCCATTTTTGTGGAACAAACTTGCTGGTCGCTCGGGCGTAATGCGCTGTGAATGAGCGTCAAAAGGGAATCGAGTGCAAATCTCGAACAGTCCCGCTGCTGTAAGTTTTGGCGAGTCGCGGCTCGCATTTTCGCTAATAGCGCCACTATTTAGAAAAATGGGAAGGCCTAGCGAGCAAAACAAGTCAGAAGACCTGCCAACAAGTAAAAAACGGCTTTCGAGGAAGAGCGACGACATTTTTTTCGCCACGAATAATGGCGGAATTTTCCCTTTGCGAGCCGTTTTTTGATCTCATTTCAGAAACGACTTTTTTTCATGCCGATTTTTCAGAAAAAAATAGTGATTTCGTTCATTCTTCTCGTGTTTTGCGGGCTTTCGTTGCAAGCGCAAACCATCAGCGATGCTGAAGCCGACAGCATTGCGCGCGAATACGACCTCGACGAAGTTACCATAACGGCACGCCCTTTGGACAAGGACATTATTGTGCCGCAAATGCTCAAAGGCGAGGAGCTGGAGAAGATGAACAGTCTGTCGGTGGCCGATGCCATCAGGTTTTTCTCGGGTGTGCAGATAAAGGATTATGGCGGCGTGGGCGGTATCAAAACGGTGAATATTCGTTCGATGGGAACCAACCACATGGGCGTGTACTACAATGGCATTCAGCTTGGAAATGCGCAAAATGGTCAGGTCGATTTAGGAAAATTCTCGCTCGAAAATATCGACGAGATTGCGCTCTACAGCGGTCAGAAAAGTGATATTTTTCAAAGCGCACGCGAGTTTGGCTCGGCTGGAAATATCTACCTCAATTCGCGCCGCCCGAAATTTGAAGAGGGCAAAAATGTGCATGTGCGCGCCGCCATGAAGGCTGGCTCGTTTGCGCTGGTCAACCCGTCGCTGCTGTTCGATGTGAAACTGACCGACGAACTGAGCCTTACGATGAATGCCGAGGCGGTGCATTCGAATGGCAAATACAAGTTTCGCTACCGCCGCGTTACGCCATCGGGCGATGTGGCATACGACACCACTGCCATTCGCCAAAATGGCGATGTGAACGCCGTTCGCGTGGAGGCGGGACTGAATCACTACTATTCGTCCACGGGATTTTGGAAACTACAAGCTTACTACTACAATTCGGAGCGCGGTGTGCCTGGTGCCATCGTCAACAATGTGTGGCGGCGTGGCGAACGGCTTTGGGATCGCGATATGTTTGTGCAAGGTTCGTGGCAAGACGAATTTTTCAAACGCTGGTCGGTGCGCGTGAATGCAAAATATGCTTTCGACTATACGCGATACGTAAACAACGATGATAAACTTGTAAAAGTCGACAATATCTATAAGCAACAAGAGGCCTATCTTTCGTGGGCAAACAAGGTGGCACTGTTCAAATGGTGGGACGTGTCGCTGTCGTACGATCTGCAGTGGAACGGACTTTCGGAATATACCTCGGCATCGCGGTTTACACACTGGTTGGCTGCTGCAACGGCGTTCAATGTCTATGATTATCTGCGCATTCAAGCCAGCGTGCTTGGCACTTTTGTGAACGAAGAGTCGCGCCAACGCGAATCGGCTCCAAACAAAAGCAAAGTTACGCCCGGCATGTTCTTCTCGTACAAACCGTTCAAGCGTATCGATCTGAAAATCAATGCTTTCTATAAACAGGCTTATCGCTATCCAACATTCAACGACCTCTATTATGCCGATATGGGCAATGCCTATCTGAAGCCCGAATTGGCGGTTCAGCACGATGTCGGCATCGCCTACAATTACGATCAGCCGAACCAGATTTTTAGTCATTTCGACATTACTGTCGATGGCTATTACAACCGCGTGAAGGACAAGATTATTGCCTATCCAAAAGGGCAGCAGTTTCGTTGGACGATGCTCAATCTTGGTTTGGTAAAAATTCATGGCATCGATGCCAGCGCACAGATGACGCTGCGTTTTCCGCGCGATTGGGCGCTCACCGTGAAGGCGCAATACACCTATCAAAAAGCCATCGACGTTACCGACCCAGCCGACACCTATTATGGCGATCAAATTCCTTACATTCCGTGGCACAGTGGCTCGGCCATTGGCATGCTCTCGTGGCGCGACTATGCGCTAAATTACAGTTTCATCTATGTCGGCGCACGTTACAATCAGCAGGAGAACATTGCCATAAACTACACGCAACCATGGTACACGCACGATTTGTCGCTGTCGGGACAGTGGCGCATTCGCAAAATTCTGCTCAAAGCCACTTTCGAGATAAACAATCTGCTCGGACAGGATTATGACGTGATTCTTAACTACCCAATGCCCGAACGAAACTATCGCGGCAGCGTGGTGATTGAGTACTAAAAAATTGAAAATTGACAATTTTTGCCTGATTTTTATGAGAAAAATTTTGCTCAAAATATCGTTGCTGATTTTTGTTCTGGTAGCGGGAGTTTCATGCCGCACCGACGAAGTGATAAACCCCACCGACTACGAAACTTTGCCCATTGTGGCGCGCAATGTGAGCGATTTTGCTGCGGGCGAACCGGTCGGACTTTATTTGCTGAACGAGGGCAACATGGGCGGCAACAAAGCCAGTATCGATTTTGTCGATTTTGTGAATGCTCGTTATGTGCGCAACATCTACACCGAGCGTAATCCTACGGCTGTGAAAGAACTCGGCGATGTTGGCAACGACATCAAAATTTATGGCAGACGACTCTATGCCGTCATCAACTGTTCGCACAAAGTGGAGGTAATGGATGCCAAAACTTGCTGCCGAATTGGACAAATTGATGTTCCCAACTGCCGTTTTATTCGCTTTTCAGGCGGAAAAGGTTATGTGTCGTCGTATGTCGGACCTGTTTCCATCGATCCCGATGCGCAACTTGGCGCAGTTTTCGAGATTGATACGGCCACGCTGCAAGTTACGCGCCAAGTGTCGGTTGGCTATCAGCCCGACGAACTTGATATTTTTGGCGATTATATTTTTGTGGCAAATTCGGGCGGATATCGCGCGCCAAACTACGACTCTACGCTGTCGGTTGTCGACTTGCAGAGCATGACGCAAGTGGCGAAAATCCCTGTAGGACTGAATCTTCATCGCGTGCGCCACGATGGCTATGGACAACTTTGGGTAACATCGCGCGGCGACTATGCCAACATTCCAGCGCGCCTGATGGTGGTGGATGCAAAAAATCTGACCGTGGTCGATACGCTCGATATTGCTTGTTCCGATATGGATATTGTGGGCGATTCGCTCTATTTCTACAGCACAGCGTGGAGCAATCAAACTGAATCGAACGCCATCACCTATGGCATTGTCGATGTGCGGACGCACCAACTGGTGTCGTCGCAACTGATAACCGATGGCACTGAGGGCGACATAAAAATGCCGTACGGAATTGCTGTGAATCCCTACACGCACGACATCTACCTGACCGATGCCAAAAATTATGTATCGAGTGGAATGCTGCATTGCTACGACAAAAACGGACGCAAACTCTGGAGCATTCGCACGGGCGACATTCCTGCGCACATGGAGTGGCTAAATCATTGAGTTATCGAATAATTGAATTATTGAATGATGAAGAAGGTAAAAAAAATACTGATTTCGATCGTTTTTGTTAGCGGCATTTCTCTGATTTCGTGTCAGAGAGAAGGTGTGCTGGTCGGTCTTGGAATTGACGATGTCTATTCCATCGAGCGCATGACTACATTGGTGCTTCACCCCGAATACACGGGCGATGCGTACGCTTGGACTATGCTTTCGTACGACGGAAGCGATTCAGTAGTCAGCACCGAGCGCGACTACATTTTTTGCGCTGCCGACACGGGGACTTACTATCTGCACCTCGACATTATCGATGAAGAAAATCCCGTCTCGCACGACATCAAAATTGTGGTTTGGCAAGAGCAGGTGGCGTATAGTCGCTACATCAGCAAGGTCTACGAATATCGGCCTGCACCAGGGCAGTTTGTGAATGTGCTACCGCAATACGATGACGGAAATTCCGCTGCCGACATGGCTCTGAAAGCGCAAAATGCCATCGCCAACAATGCGCGTGGACTGATTTCGCTGGGCGCTTTTGGCGGCTATGTTACCTTCGGATTCGACCACAGCGTGGCGAATGTGGCTGGCGAGCGCGATTTCACGGTGCTTGGCAATGCATTTTATGCCAGCAATAGTTCGCACTCCGAGCGCGGACGAGCGGGCAATAGCGAGCCTGGAATAGTGATGGTGGCGGTTGATAAAAACCAAAACGGTCAGCCCGATGACCCTTGGTACGAACTCGCAGGCAGCGCCTATCGCAATGCCGACACCAAACATCATTACCAAATAACCTATTTTCGACCTGATGATGCGCAAAACGTAGCCGACAGCACCTACATTCGCTGGACCGACAACCAAGGTGGCAGCGGTTATGTGCAACGAAATGCTTTCCATCAGCAGGATTATTTTCCGCTCTGGCTAGGCGATAGCATCACTTTCAGCGGCACTCTTTTACCACGAAATGGCTATCAAGAAAATGGTACTTGGCTGCTCTACACCTACGATTGGGGCTATGCCGACAATCACCCAAACGACTCCACCGATCTTGTCAGTTTCGACATCGATTGGGCAGTGGACGAGACTGGACAGTCGGTGCATTTGCCTTGCGTCGATTTTGTGCGCGTCTACACCGCTGTGAACCAAACCTGCGGCTGGATTGGCGAAACCAGCACCGAAGTGTGTGGCGCAGAAGACCTTCACATTTCTGCTAAATAGCAGGAAATTAAGAATTAAGAATTTTGAATTATTCCGTATTCATGCTGACTGCAGAATATGTATTTTTCATCGAGTGAAAATTTGCACGGAGTGAAATTGGTGGTTTAAACTCAATTTCATTCGATAATTCAATGATTCGATAATTCAATGATTATTCTCAGAATCTTTTCTCGATTTCGTCATCGCTCACAATGCTGACTATGGTGCGGCCGTCGGGTGTGGTGTTGGGATTTTGGCAGGCAAAAAGTTGTGCGATGAGTTGTTGCGCCTCTTGCTGCCCCATTGTGGTGACTGGTTTGGTGCGTGCTGCCGATTTTGCCACTTCGTAGGCAAGTGGCTCGAATAGTTGTGTACGCAGTGCGCCATCTTGCTCTTTGGCGCGCGCCAGCATGCCGTGAAGCACACCCAACACATCGGGTTCGTCGGTGATGAGTGCTGGCACACCGTTCACCGAATAGGTGTTTTGTCCGAGCGATTCCAGTTCGAAACCGAGCGCTTGCAAGTCGGGCAGTAGCGATTGCATCAGCACGTCGTCGTCGGCGGTGAGTTCGAGCGTTTCGGGGAAGAGTGTGCGCTGCGTGGCGCACTGCTGCATTTCAAGTTGGTGAAGCAGGTTTTCGTATGTTATGCGCTCTGTGGCGCGGCGATATTCTATCACCATCAGTCCCGATTTTACGGGCGTGAGCAAAAATCGACCTTTGTAAAATAGCGTGTCGGAAACCTCGTCGGTGTGCGCAAAGAGCGTGGCTTCGGGTTTCGCTGCAATTTCGGTGGCGTCGATGGGCGCTGTGGCTTGTGTTGCTTGCGGGTGCTGATGTTCGTAGAGTTGCTGCCAACTGTCGTTTTTCGGTCGGCTGAACGTCGACGATGGCGCGCTATTGTGGAACGGATTGTAGCCCGAATGCAGTTCTACGCGCGGTTGCGGCGCATCGGGGTGCTGTCCCACGATTGGCAAATCGTTTTGTCCCACGGCATCGAAATCGATGGTTGGCATGATGTTGAATTTGCCCAGCGATTCTTTTACGCAGATCATCAGAATGCTCCAGATGTCGCGCTCGTTCTCAAATTTTATCTCGGTTTTGGTTGGGTGAATGTTCACATCGATTTCGGCAGGATTCATGTCGAAATAGATGAAATAGGCTGGATTTTCGTTGGGCTGAAGCATGCGCTCGTAGGCCTGCATCACTGCGCGGTGAAAATATGGGTGGCGCATGAAACGTCCGTTGACGAAGAAAAATTGGTTGGCGGTTTTCTGCGCATATTCGGGCTTGCCCACAAATCCGCTGATGTTGCCCAGTGTGGTGTGCGCCTCTATCGGCACGAGTTGTTGTTGCAAATCGCGCGTTTTTTTGCCGAAAATGCCAATGATGCGCTGTTTGGTGTTCGCCACTGGCAGGTCGTAGATTGGCTCGGTGCCGTTGATTAGTTCAAAATGTATGTCGGGGTAGACAAGCACGATGCGTTGAAATTCTTGAATGATTTGGCGCATTTCGGTGTCGTCCGATTTCAGGAATTTGCGGCGCGCTGGCACATTGAAGAAGAGATTTTTCACCAAAAATTGTGTGCCTTCGGGACAGGCTGTTGGTTCTTGGCGCATCACGGTGGAGGCGGCAATTTCAAGAAATGTTCCCATCTCGGCACCTTGCGGTCGTGTGCGCAGTTCGACGTCGGCCACAGCAGCAATGCTCGCCAATGCTTCGCCGCGGAAGCCCATGGTTCGGAGCGAGAAAAGGTCGTGTGCGTCGGTTATTTTCGAAGTGGCGTGCCGCTCGAAAGCCATGCGGGCATCGGTTTCGCTCATGCCTTTGCCGTTGTCGACCACCTGAATGGAGGTGCGCCCAGCGTTTTTCACCACCACCTGAATGTGTGTAGCGCCTGCGTCGATGGCGTTTTCCATCAACTCTTTGATGACCGAGGCGGGGCGTTGAATGACCTCACCAGCGGCTATTTGGTTTGCTACAGCATCGGGTAGTAGGTGGATTATGTCCATGTTTTTGTTTAGTTGATGAGTTGATTGGTTGATTAGTTGAAAAGTTTAACGGTTTTGTCAGAGCCAGTGCGGTTTTATTTCTAATTTCTGGTTAGTTATTTGGTTAATCCATTTAATTTGAAATTTGAAATTGCGGCTTCGTCGCACCACTCCTCACTCCTCATTCCTCACTCCTAATTTATCTTGCTACTTGCTACTCACATCTTGCGACTTTCATTGTCCATTAAATCGTCATTATCATCCAAAAGGCGAGGGCGAGTAGTAGCAGTGCGATGCAGGCGAGTCGAATGTTCGAGCGGCGGCGTTCGGCGCGCATGTCGCTAGTTTCGCTTGGCGCATTGTAGTCCTTGCGGCGGAACGATCCTCGTTTGATGCTACTTTTGAATGGCTCGTTGGGGTCGGTCTGTCCAAGTTTGCGCTTGACGCGCTCGTCGCGCTCTTTGCGTGCCTCTTCCTCCTCGTTCCAGTAGATTGGCACGTGGTGGAATTGGCGTGGCTTGGGTGTGCGTACAAATACGAATTTGAACATGTAAAGTAGTTTGTAAAGTTTAAAAGTT
>CAVFDI010000017.1:8454-28350 GCA_963621145.1 Paludibacteraceae bacterium
TTCTAAATTTTACACAAACTCTTCGCCTTTGGTTTTGGCGTCGTTCACGAATTGGCGCATGCGGGCTTCGTCGTCTTTTTTGCAGATGAGCAGCACGTTGTCTTCTTCGGCCACAAGGTAGCCGTCGAGGTCTTGCAGCACTACTAGTTTATTGTCGGGCACTACGGTCAGGTTGTTGTGGCTGTCGTAGGCGAGCGTCTGTCCGTGGAGCGTGGCGTTGCCATCGTCGTTTTTGTCGGCTAGCTCGTATAGCGAATTCCATGTGCCGAGGTCGCTCCAACCAAAATCGGCCATGCGCACATACACATTTTGCGCTTTCTCCATTATGCCGTAGTCGATGCTGATGTTGGGGCAAGTGGCGTAGGCTTGTTCTATGAAATCTGTTTCGCGCTCGGTGTTGTAGTCGTTGCGTCCCGCCTCGAAAATGGCTGACACTTCGGGCAAATGCATCTCGAAAGCGCGAATTATGGTGTCCAAATTCCACAGGAACATGCCCGAATTCCAGTAAAATTCGCCACTATCGACGAATATTTTTGCCATCTCGAGGTTTGGTTTTTCGGTGAAAGTCTTCACTTTGCGCAGTAGTCCGCCGCCTTTTGCCACTTGAATGTAGCCGTAGCCCGTTTCGGGGCGCGTTGGGCGCATGCCAAGTGTGAGCAGCGCGTCGTTGTTGGCTATGAAGGTGAAGCATTCGGGCAACATCTGGCGGAAAATGTCCTCGCGTGTTATTAGGTGGTCGCTTGGCACCACAATGATGTTGGCATCGCGGGTTTGCGCTTTTATTTTGTAGATGGCGTAGGCGATGCATGGTGCGGTGTTGCGCCGCAGTGGTTCGAGTAGCACTTGTTCGGGTTTCAGGTCGGGCAGTTGCTCCAGAATCAGATCGCGGTAGGTGCGGTTCGACACGATGTAGATGTTCTCGGTTGGCACAATGCCGCGAAAACGGTCGAAAGTCATCTGCAGCAGCGAGCGTCCTGTTCCCAGAAAATCGATGAATTGTTTGGGTTTAGCGGTGCGGCTGTAGGGCCAAAAACGGCTTCCCACGCCACCAGCCATTATTATGCAGAAATTGTTTGCGTTCATACTTCTTGACGAAAAATTAAGATTTAGCGATGAATGATGAACAGTAAAAGCGTTACGGTTGAGCAGTGCGTCGGTGCAGCAAGTTTAGAATTGTAGCCATAGTTATCTGACAAAACATTGCTATTTGCTACTTGCGTCTTGTTTCTAATTGTTTGAAAACTAGAATTTTAGTCTGCTCCGAAAACTATCATGTTCAATTTGCTAAATTAGTGATTTTTCTTGAATTTGCAATTTCTTGTGGGCAACAAAAAAATCGGAACTTTCGCTCCGATTCTTTTGCTCTGTTTTGTTGGTTCATCAATAGATGAATTTGCCGCGCGAAACTATCTTCTTGTTGGTGTAGAAGACATAGATGAGCGTTTTGCCCGTGCGTTGAATGCGAATGATGCGTCCTGCTGCGCCAGCGTCGCAAATGTCGTCGTTGGGGTCGACTAGTGGCACATCGAGTTTGGTGAGCAGACGACCAGCGGTGTCGAATATGGCAATCGCTACATTGTTGCGTCTCGTGCTGGCTTTGAACAGTCCATCGCCAATCATTGTCCAGCAAACATCATCGGCTGTGGGTGCGTCGCCTGGGTTGATGTCCGACTCGATGAATTTGATGGTGTAGGTCTGCGTTGTGCCATCTTCGGCGGTGCAATAGATGTACTGCGTGAAGCGGTCGGAGCGGTCTTCGCCGTATTCTACCGTTTGCAGCAGCGAGTCGCTCGCTATGCCTTCGATGGTTGGAATGGTGGTTGCGCCTTTGGCAATGGTGTAACTGTATTCGAAAATGGTCGGTTCGAAGTCTTTCAGCGATTTGTGGTCGATGATGATGTCTTTCAACAGCGCGTTGCTCGATTTTTCAATTTCAAATGTCAGTACATAGATGTTGACCGAACCATTTTGTGCCGTTACGGTTACGAGTATCACGCTCTGGTTGTCGATTAGCGTGGTGAGCGTGTCGCCTGCTTCTACGGTGATGGTGCTGCCAGCGGCAATCACGGTGCCGTCGCTCAGAGTGCCTTCGTAGGTGAGGGTGAGCGTGGTGTCGGTGCAGGTGATTGTTTCGGTGGCATAGGCTGCCGTCACGGTTTGGTCTTGATCGCCCTTTTCGTAACGCAGATTGTCAATCTTTGGGAATTCGTCGGCAGTTGTACCAAGGTCGAACAGCAAATCGTAAGCCGTGGTGTCGGGGTGGAACAGCGGATCGAAATTGGGATAGATGATATCGACGAAATAGAGGTCTTTCAGTTTGTTGTTGCTCGAAAGTGCCACGGTGAAGTGCAGCGTGTATTCGTTGCTCTGCATCTCGTCTTGCGAAACTACGCTAATGATGGCGTTGCCGTGTGTGCCAAGGCTGTCGCTCACGAGTGCTTCGGTGGCGAGCGTTACCGATTTGTAAGCCTCTTCGGGCAATTGCGTTTGCCATGTGATGGCAGGCAGCTCCGAAGTGCCGTAGGGCAGGGTGATGTAGTACTCAAAGTCGTCGCTGGCGAATGTTTCGCTGGTTGTGAAGCCTGTGGCGGCGGAGTCGAGCGCTTCGGCATTGATAAAGATGTTGGCAAGCGAGGCATTGTCGGCCAAACGAACATCGAACACAATGGTGTACTCTTTTGTGCTGATGCCATCGGCAGCCGTTACGCTGATGGTGGCGGAGTTTTCACCGCGAGTGATTGTTACGGTCTGACCTTCGTCGCCCATTTCGTAGGTTATCGCCATGTTGTTGATGTCGGTTCCATAAGGCAGCGATACCGAAATCGGGTCGGTTGCGTCTTTGTCGAAATTGCTGATGCCCGCGCCATCAATCAGAATGTTGTTGAGTGTGGCGTTGTTGGACAGCGCAACGGCAAAGTTGAATGTGTACACTGTCTGACTGCCATTTTCGGCGGTAACGGTGAGCGTGTAATGACCATTCAATCCTTCGAAAACGGAATCTTTCGCCACGGATTGATATTCGTCGCCAGCTTCCCAAGTGATTTGCGGAAGCACGGTTGTGCCGTATGGCATCACACTGTCGTATTGCGTTTTGTGCGTATCGAATTGCATGTATGGCAGTCCGTCGAAGAAGATGGTGCGCAGCGTGTCGGCATCGGAAAGCAGCAGTGTGTTGTGAAGCGTGTAGGTGCGCTGATTGCCGTTTTCGGCCGTTACCACAATTATGGCATCGCTGTTGAGCGAACTCATCTGCTGGCGGATTTCGACAGATTGATATTCGTCGCCACGAACGAACTCAACGCTCACTTCGTCGCGCGAGCCGACAGCCCAAGTCAGTTGGTAGTCGTTGACCTTGCCGCTAAAGGCATAATCGGCAGTGTAGTGCGTGCCTTCGAGCGATAGATGTTCTTCTATTTCGTTGATATTCAGCAAGATGTCAGCCAAAGTATCGATTGCCGATTTTTCTACACTGAAATTGATGGTGTAGGTGCGACTGTTGCCTTTTTCGGCTGTCACGGTGATGACCGATGTGGCGTTGTAAGCGTCAGTTTCGTTGGTTGCGATGCTGATGGTTTGCCATTTGTCGCCTTTTCCGCGGCTGTCGCTCTCCGATGGTGCGATGGTTGGCCATTGGCGCGTGCCAACGGGCAGAGTTACTTTGTAGGTCTCCACGTCGGCAGCGAAATCTTGGTCGACTGCGAAATTGGTTTGATGCGTGTTCAGCGAGTCGCCATCGAGGTAAATCATCTTCAGCAGGTCGTTGTCCGACAGCTCGACATCGAAATAGATGCTGTAGGTCTTGGTGGTTGTGCCATCGGCGGCGGTAACTACAAGGTTTGTGGTCTCGCGCGTGCCGTTGTTGCTGATGCTCACATTCTGACCTTCGCTGCCAAGCACTGCCACAATGTCGGGACGAATCTCGGTGCCAGCGGGCAACATCAGCGTGTAGTTGGTTTTGTCGGCACTGAAGCCATCAATTGGCGCGCCATCGACTTCAATCTGAGCCAAATCGGCATTGTTCGAGCCAGCAGGTTTCGTAAAGTTGATGGTGTAGGTCTTGGTGTTGCCGTTTTCGGCTGTCACCACAAGCGTTGCGCTGTTGCTGTTCACGGTCAGTTCCACTTGTTGCTGATACAAATCGTCGGCAGTGTAACTTACTACTGGTACTTCGTTCGATGATAGCAATACGTTGTATTCCAGTGTGTTAGCATCGAATTCCGAAATGGCGACATAGTTCACCGCCAGACTTGTGAGGTCGGCATTGCTCGATTTTTCGGCAACGAAATTCAGTGTATAGATGTTTTCCGTTCCATCTTCGGCCGTAACGGTGATTATGGTCGCCTCGCCAAGTCCGTTCTGCTCCATTTTGATGGTCTGACCAGCGTGGTTGGCGCGGAAGGTGATGTTTGGCATGACGGGTTCAGCCACTTTCGGATTGCCGCACGCCAGTGTAATGTTGTAGTCGGTGGTGGCGGGGTCGAAGGCTTTGTCGGCTGAGTATTCAGTGGCGGAGGTCGTCAGCAGCGCACTATTCAGTTCGATGGCGGCCAGCGTGGCGTCGCTCGATGGCGTGTGGCGCAGACGAATCACTGTGGTCTGCTTGGTTGTGCCATCTTCGGCTGTAACCTCAAATGCGGCTTCGGCAAAATAGTTTTCGCTTGGGGCATTTGCTGCAAATTGTGGTGCATTGCTTGCCGTTTGCTTATTCAGCGTGAATGTCGCCTTGATGTTTTGCGTGGTTTCGCCTTGCACGGCCACGATGGTCATTGGTTCAGTGCTTTCGATCGTGTATTCGTACACATTGTCGTTGAAGTCGGCTAGTGGTGTGCCATCAATCAAGATGTTGCCAAGATTGGCGTTGTTGGACGGCGTGCGGTCGAAGTGCAGTGTGTAGCGGTGCGTCTCGCTGCCACGGACTTCCCAAACTACGCTATCGGCCCAGATGGTTTGCGCCACGGTGTCGGTTGCGTCGATGCGCTCGAAAATGGTGGCGGTGCGCTCGTTGGCTGAGTAGTGATAGTCGTAAGTGGCGCGGTCGAATTGGTCGAATGGCTGATTGCCCAGCACACTTATGTTCGACAATTGTCCCGAAGTAACGGCTTTTGCCCTATCGAAAATGATGCGATATTCTTTCGTATCGATGCCATTTTCTGCCACAACATTGATGCGCGCTGTGTCGCCTGTTGCGAGTGTAACTGTTTGACCGTCAGATTGTTTTGTGTAACGAATTTCTGGTAAAACTTCGTTGGCTGCAAGCGAAATGCTGTATTCCTCGGTGGCAGCGTCGAATGCCAAATCGTGACCCTCGACTGCGAGATTTGCCAAAGTGGCGTCGGCACTGCGTTTCTCGACGAATTTCAGGTGATATTCGCGTGTGGTTGTGCCATCTTCGGCCGTTACGGTGATGGTGTCGCCGTGGAACAGAATGTTCTGGTGCATGTTGCTGCGAATGGCCATGACATCGGGCATGAAGCGCGTGCCATTTTCAACCTCGATGGTATAATCGGTGGTGGTGGCAGAAAAATCTTTCAGCGTGTCGCCATCGACGATGATGCCAGCCAATGTCGCATTTTTCGAGAATGGACGGTTCAGATTCACGATGTAGTGGCTCAGCGTGCCGTCTTCGGCCTTGGCAGTGATGTTCACCACGCGAGTCATGTAGCCTCCGCTGCAGTTTGCCTGCTCGTCGCCGTAGGTGTAGGTGTACTCTTGGTCGGCCACTTCGCCTTCGAAAGTCAAAACAGGTGCGCCTTGCAGTTCGGCATCAATTTTCACGGCTTGAATCCAATCGCCATCGTATTTTCCTTTGAAACCGCTAGTCTCGGCGCCGTTCACAAAAATCTTCGCAATTTTGCTGTTGTAGGCGAATTTCACCCAATCGACAAGCATTTCCGAGGCGGCATTGCTCTTCAGCGCGCTGGCATTGTCGCTTTCGGCACTGTTTATTACGATGCTCATGGTCGATGGATTTTCGAGCGTATTGTCGGTGAACGACATCACTGCGGTTTTCCATGTGTTGCTGAAGTTGTTGTCGGAAAATTCTTTTGAATACTGACCGTTGTTCAGCGAGAATTTCAGGCTGATGTTGTTCACATTCGATTGCGAAACGGCATTGTAGCGCATCGAAAGTTGGTCGGGCGTGTTGCGGAAACTGATGCCGCCAAAGGTCGATGTGGTCGATGAGCCATCGTTCAGTGTGGCGCTCATCTCGCCAAGGGTCATCAATCCTGGAATGGAGCCGTCTATCACTTTGTTGTAGGCGGTGGTGAGTTTGGTGTAGTCGCCACTTTGCGTTACTTCGCTGCCGGGCGTGTAGGTGCCTTTGGTTATCAGGCTGCCAACGGGCAATCCGAAGATGGTGGCGCTGCTCTTCACCTCGGTGGCTGCGGTGGCATCGGCCAAAACGGTCCAACCTGTGGGCTTATTTGCCGAAGTGGTGATGGCTGCGGCTTCCCAATTGCTGAAGTCGGCATTCGGAATCACATCTTTTTCGTAGAAGAAATAGATGGTGTAGACCGCGCTGCTGTTGTCGTCTTTGCCATAAACGGTGATTTTTGCACGCTTGGTGTTTACTTCTTCGTTGTCGATGGTGGCGGTGGCGTTGTCGAAAGTGTAGGCGATGGCGGCGTTCGACGATTCATCGTTGTCGACGCTCACCACATACTGATGTTTCGCCGGATCGAAATTGGCTATTTCGACGTCGTTCACGCTTATCGATGTGAGTTGTGCTTGCGGCTGCGCAATGGTTGGTTTTATGGTGTAGACGGCATCGGCCACGCCTTTGCGGTTGGCTTTCACGGTGATGGTGGTTGGCGCATAAACGCCACCATTGTCTATCAGCACAGTCTGCTCGTCGTATTTTTTCACGCAGGTGATTTTCGGCATGGCGGTTGTGCCGTAGGGCAGAGTAATCTCTTTCTCCATCTCCGACGACATGCCAACGCCATCGATAATGTAGTATTGCAGCAGATTTTCTTCGTTGCTTTCGGCCACTTCGAATGCGATGCTGTAGGTGCGCGTGTCGCCATTTTCGGCAGTTACGGTGATGCGTGCGGTGTCGCGCAATCCCGCGTCGAGCAGCGTAATGCGTTGGTCGGTGGCTTGGTTGTCAATTTTGCCAAGTTCCCAATGAATGGCAGGTACGGCGGTCGTTCCGTAAGGCATTTTTGCCGTGTACAGTAGCACATCTGCGTTGAAATCAGGAATCAACTCGTTGGCATCGTCCACTGTCAGATTTTCGAGCGCAGTCAGGCTCGATTTTTCTACTGGGAAATGAATTTTGTAGTCGCTTGCGTCGATGCCATTTTCTGCCACAACGTGTACTGTTGTTGTACTGTCCACGCTGTTGTAGCGAATGGCGATGGTCTGTCCTTCGTGCGCTGGCACTGGATTGATGCTCGGTACGGCGGCAGTGCGCCAAGCCAAGGTCTCGGTGTATTCATGCACTTCGGGCGCAAATCCTGCAATGCTCTTGTACTCGTTGCCGTCGTACAATTGCAGGTCGCTCAGTGTGGCGTTGTCGCTCTTTTTGACTTGATAAGCGATGTTGTACTCTTTGCTTGTGCCATCTTGGGCGGTAACCAAAATCTGCGTGCCATTCAGTCCCGAATTCGCTACGGCAATGTATTGCGTGCCATCAGCATCAATGGTTACTGCGGGCATTTCGCTGTTTGTTGTTACGGTGTAATCGCCTTTTTCTGGCGCGAAGCCTGCCACGTCTGTGCCATCAATTTCGATGCCGTCGATGGTGGCGTCGCTTGGCGTAATTTTCTGATATTCAATGCTATAAGTGCGTTTCGTAACGCCATCGGGAGCGGTAACGACAATTTGCGCAGTGCCTGTCAACAGCGGCTCAACAACGGTGTAGGTTTGTTCCTCGACATTGCCCGTGTAGGTGAGCGCAGGTGCTTTGGTGGCATCGGCTGCCAGCGTGTAATGGTAGTCAGTAGTTTCTGCGTCGAAACCAGCCAGCAGCGTGCCGTCGAGTTCTATGCTGCGCAATGTGGCGTCGCTCGAAGTGGCGCGCGCAAAGGCAATGGTGTAGGTCGAAATGGTGCCATCTTCGGCTTCAACGATTATCTGTGTGCCGTTCCAGCCGTTGCTTTGCATCAACACGGTTTGCGTGTCGTCGCCTTTGGTGTAGCCGATGGTTGGCAATGTGGCGGTGCGCGACAGTTCTAGTGAATAATCGAACGTTTCTGCATCAAAATCGCTCAAAGCCACGCCATCGATGGTTATCGCTTGTAGACGATTGTTGCCATTCAGCGCGCGGTCGGTAAATAATATGGTGTAGATGTTCGGGTCGCCAACTTCGGGCGTTATGGTGATTTTGGCCGTTCCGAGTAGCATTGGCTTGACGATGCTCATACTCTGACCTTCGTTTTTGTCCACTTTGATTTCGGGACAAGCGGTTGCCGCAGCGTCGAGCAGATAAGAATATTTGTTCACTTTCGGATCGAAACCAGCCAACTCTGCGCCATCGATGTAAATCATGTTTAGCAGGCGGTTCGACGATCGCTTCACGTTGAAAATCAACGAGTAAGTGCGTGTGTCGCCATTTTCGGCAGTTACTGTAATGGTGGTTGTTCCATTCACATCGCCAGCCACGACGGTAGCGGTCTGGCTGCTTTCAGCCTTCACAGGCGAAATCATTGGCAGTTCGGTTGTGCCGCTGGGCAGTTCTATGGCATATTGTAGCGTGTCGGCATGGAATTTTGCCAATGCTGTGCCATCAATCTTGATGTTTGCCAAAGCGGTGTTGCTCGATTTCTCGACCGAAAAATGAATGATGTAAACCGCCGTTGCGCCCGATTGTGCCCGCACAGTGATTTTGGTGTCGCCTTGCACGCCATCTTTGCGCATGCTTATGGTTTGCCAGTCGTCGGCAGCGGTGTAGACTATGTTTGGCAGTGTGGTGGTGCCGCTCGCCAAGGTGATGCTGTATTCCTGTTGATTGGCATTGTAAGCCAGATTGTAACCCTCCACGCTCAGCGAACCAAGTGCCGTGTTGCTGGCCTGTTTCACACTGAAAACGATGGTGTAGGTGCTTGTCGAGCCGTCCTGCGCCTTGGCAATGATACGCGTGGTGCCGCTCAGTCCGCCCGAAACTATGGTCGGTTCGCTTTGGTAAGCATCGCCTTTTTCGCAGGTGATGGTGGGCAGTGTGGTTGTGCCAATTGGCAATTCGTACGAATAACTGAATTTATCGCTTTCGAAGCCCGTGAGCAGTGTTCCGCCAATGGTTATGGCTTTCAGTGTCGAAACCGACGATTTGGCTGCGCTGAATATAATTTTGTAGATGTATTTTGCTCCGCTAGCGGCGGTTACGGTAATTTTGTATGTGCCTTCTATTCCGCTAATGCTGCTCGCATCGGTGGTTATGGTCTGATAGTCGTCGCCCTTTTCGTAGCTGATGGCAGGCAACGCTGTTGTGCCAAGTGGCAGATTTTGGTAGTATGTATTTTTTTCGGCATCCCAGCCGTCAATCGTTGTGCCGTCAAGTTTCAGGCTTTTCAGGTAACAGTAGGTCGAAGCGGTGATTTTGAACGACAGCTTGTAGGTTCTTGTCGTAGTGTTACCTGGTGCTTTCACCGCTATGTTGTAGGTGCCGGAGCAATTGCCGTCGGCTATGGTTACGTTGTTTGTGGCTGTGATGGTTTGGGCGCCATCGGGATAAGCCGAAGTGTATGTTATTTTTGGTAGTGTAGTGGTGCCGAGCGGCAACTCTACGGTGTAACTGTTTTTTGTCGATGCAAATCCTGCAATCGATTTTCCGCCAACTTGTATGTCGGCAAGGGTGTTATCGCTCAATTTTCCAATCGAAAAGGCGATGGAGTAGGTGTTTGTTGCGCCATTGGCGGCTGTTACCTTCACGGTGGCAGTGCCTGTGGCCGATGTTGGTTGCGTTATGCTGATGGTCTGACCATCGTCGCCTTTGGTAGCGCTTACGCTGGGCGCTTGCGTGGTTCCGTAGGGCAATTCCACGCTGTACGAGGTGATGTAGCCGTTGTAGTTTGGCAGCGCCGACGAGGTCGCCCCCACCGTGTAGGCGATGGAGGCTGGCCTGTTGTTCGACGATTGTTCGGCAACAAATTTTATCTTGTAAGTGCTTGTGCGTTTGCCGTCTTCCGACTTCACCGTTATCACCACGGGCGAACCGCCCACAGTGGCTTTCGATTTGTCGATGGTTATTTCGCTGCCGCTCAACGTGCGACCCGAAAAAGTGGCACTCGTTCCTTTGGCGTTGGTCAATGTTCCTACGCCACGTTTTGCGAATATGTCGGGAATGGCTGTCGCGCCAAGTCCGAGCGCATAGGTCTGCTCTTCGCCATTGTTTTTCGTTGGGTCAAAACCCGACCAGCGGCGATTGTTCACAAACAGCTCGTCGATGTTCGAACTGTAGACCAATTCTACATCGTCCACATACAAGTTGTTGCCAGGATAAAGTCCGCTGTTAGCGCGGAAGTTGGGGTAGTTGCCTGCCGAAAAAATCACATTACACATCTCAGGCACATCGTTGCCCGTGTAGTAAATCGGCACACTTATCTGAGTCCATTCCGAGTAGGTTTTCTTCTCTTTCACCCAACCTTCGGCCACCTGCGTGGCATATTGGCTGGTGCTACATTTGTTGCCATCGAGGGCTTGGCGAATATCCGACTCCTCGTTGGTGTGACTAGTCGATGTACAACCGCCACTTTTGCCCGTGTACGAGGTGCCTTGGGCAGTGCCTTTCCACGAATAGAACAAAATGTGGTAATACTCTTTGTCGGTGTTGCCGCCAGTGCGTTTAATCCACACTTTCAGCGTGTCGGGGCGGTATTTGAAACTGATGCCACCATCGCAACCTGCCGTGGCTTCGCTCACTTTGGTAATGCCTTCGAGGTATGACCACGGCGAACCAAGAGCCATGTAGCCAGGTGCTGGCTCGGTAATGCCTGCTGCACCAACCTCTTTGTCGGCTATGTAGGCACTCGAACCGCCATTGCGACCCTCTTTTTTGTACATGAAAGTGAATTGAAAACCGACTTGCGTAACGTTCGAACCGTGCCACGAAGCTAACTGTGCATCGCCGTTGAACGAACTGCTCCAATTTTCAAATCCTGAGTCGGGCAGTTGCTGCGCCACCGCTGTAAATGCCAACGCCAGCGCAAATATCATTGTTCCGTATCTTTTCATTTTTCTAGAATTCATTTTTGTTTTGATTTTTCAGCGAAAAGTCTGTCAAAAAACCGCACGAACCAATTTTAGTGCGTCAAACTTTTCATCTTTTCAATTATTCCTCCACAATATTTATCGGAATTTCTACTTCAATAATATCGCAAAGTTCCTGATTTTCAGGAGTAAACACGCCTTTCGCAATCCACAGACAAGCCTGCAATGTGGTTGGTGTGCTGTCGTCGAATTTCCACGTGCCAGCCACCGACGATTCTACGTGCACTTCCACATCGCTCAAAGCCACGGTTTCGCCTGCCGATACGGTTATTGGTCGCGTGGCGGCAAAAAATTCGGCTTGGGTTTTGCGCAAGGTTACAGTGTAGACCACCGTGTCGCTAGGCAGATTGTTGGCATCGCCCTCTTGCCAAGCGGCTATCACCAATTCAGTGCCGAGCGCAGCCACATTGGTGGCAATGTTCAGCGCATTGTCCGCACCAATGTTTGCGTAGGGTTTCCCCGAGCATTCGCGAATTTCGTAACTTACCGGCAGATTCGATGTGGCGCGCGCATCGAGCGTAATGCTGTCCATCACGCCCAATGTCTCGTCCATTTGCCAAACAATGTGCTGTGGGCGACGGTTTACATTTATTGCCAACGAGTCGTGCGCAATGTCGTAGAGCGACTGGTTGTACGGCCCAAATTCTACCTGATATTTCATGCCAGTACCGGCATTTGGCACAATGTTGCGGTTGGTCCAGTAGAAATCGCCCGCAATCTCGTCGCCCGCAATGGTCGTGGCTTTGCCGCCAATCAGTTCTACCTCGCTCAGGGTCTGACCATAGGTTATGTCGTTGCCAACGGTGGGTAGCGTCAGTTCGGGCAGACCTTTGAAAATGTGAATTCTGATGCTCAGCGGCGTGGCGTCGTTGTAGAATTCGCCGTCGCCAGCACAAGTTGCGGTGATGGTTACCGCGGTGTCGGCTTGCAGATAGACCAACTTGCCATTTTCGTCGAGTTTCAAAATGGTCTCGTCTTCGATGGTGTAGGTTATCGGCAGGTGCGATGCGGAATTCTCCAAGTTCAGCCTCCAAGTCTGCGTGGTGGCGACCGAGTCGCGCAACGGCCAACTCAAGTTTTGGTCGCGCTTGCTCACTGTGGTGCTTATTGGAATGCGAATCTCGCCATCTTTTTCGTTCCTGATTATCAGTGTGTTAACATCACTTTCGATGGTCGATGGCGTGTATTTCAGCGTGATGACTGCTTTGCCATATTCGCCGCAATCGCCAGTGCCAATGGTTTGTGGCGATACCGAAAATTCGTCATTCTCGCTTTCCAACGACACGCTCAACTCTTCTTGCAAATTGCTGTAATTCACCACAATCTCTCGGCTCGTGGTGGTTTTGTACTGCGCATCGATGCTCACGCTCTCTTTATCAGCCTCCACAAAATGGGCGCGCGTAACTTGAATGTTTTTGAACACCTTTTTGCCTGTAGCACCCGTTTCGGTAAAGAGTTGTATCTTGGTCGCTCGGCGATCCAAATCGAATGATCCAAAATGGTAATAAGTGTTTTTTTGGCCAAATTTGCAGGTGTCAATTTTTCCGCTCCACGACCCATTAATGTACTGTTTCACATAGAGGTCGCCGCCCCAAAATAGCACAATGTCTTCGCACTTGGCATCGAACGAGAGTTGCCCAGCGGGACTGCCGTCGAGCATGTACTCGTGACTGCTGATGGTCGAAAACGATTGCTCGTTGCTTTCGTCGCATACAAACGGTTCGTCCAAGCAACTGGCGTTCGGGTCGCGCACACGCAGCATCTTGGTCATGGTGGCGGTGGCATATTCTGTCTCGCCATCGCTTGCCGTGGCTCTGATGATGGCGGTGCCAGCGTTACTGGTCGAAATGGTCAGCACACCTTCTGCCGAAAGCGACGAAATCACTCCGCTCGCATTGTCCACTATCTCGTAGGTGATTGGCACGCCTGCGCTCGATGTGGCGTTGAGCGTTATCGGGCCTTCGCCCCATTTCAGGCTCAATTTCTGCTCCCAACTGATTTTTTGCGTCTTCAGATGGGTAACATGCAGTCGCAGTGTGTCGCGAATCTCTTCAGTTTGGTCGTCGCCCGCTTGATAGGCAATTATCTCGGCATCGCCCTCTGCCACAGCGGTCAGAGTGCCGTTCTCGACTTTCAAAATGTTCTGGTCGCTCGATTTTAATTCGGTCAGTGCTAAGCCGCTCGTTGCGTATGCAAACGGGTCGCTGCTCGAACCAATCACTTCGCCCATCGATAGCATGGTGACGCTCTCGTCCCACCACGCAATCTGCTGCTCTTCGCCTTTGGCCACGCCCGTCAGGGTTACGCTCGCTTTTTGCGTTCCCGATTCTGAAATGACCACTGTTGCGCTATACGCCCCCTTTTTCGTTGGCGAAAATTCTACGCCAATCTCCTCCGTGCCATAGTTGCAAGTGCTCGAACTGATGGTTGATTTCGTTATCGAAAAGGCATCGCCCTCGAGTGCCAACGTCAGTGGTGAAACATTGCTCCAAGCCACTGTAAATTTGGCATCGGTCGACGAACCGCCCACCTTCACCGTGCCGCAGTTCACCGTCGTTGCCGATGGCTCAACATAGGTCGCTTGGGTGACTTTGATGTTTGTAATTTTTCGACTATAAGTACCTGAATTCTCAAATTTTACTCCTTTCGCTTTTCTTGACAGGTTAGTCGAAAAAGATTTGTAGGAATTTTTTTCTAAGCTTCCAGGCTCAATAGAGTATATTTTTTTCCACTCGCCATTTGTATACTCGTAGATGTTCAAATTACCTATTGCTGTTTTCATGGTTTTGCATGCATCAAAGCTGACAGAAAGTGCCACATCATCAGCATTCCATGTGAATTCTTTTGTCTCGTTTAGTCCTATCGTCACATCGGAGCCTGTTGTAAGGTAGCATTCTCCGTAAGTGTTTGTAACACAAGAAAAAAGAATGATGGTTAAAAGCAGCGGTCTACAAACAAATTTTTTTAGAGTTTGTTGTTTCATGTCATTTGTTTTTTTGTTTGGAAAAATCTCTCGTACTCTCGTGTACGCGTGCGCGCGAGGTTTGCATACGCACAAAACGGCAAAGCCTAACGCATTGGGTGCGTTAGGTGTGCATTGGGTGGGCTTTTTTAGCCCGAGTAGAGAGCGATTCGGAGCCTATGGCGCTGCGGCAGATCTTTGGCCGCCTCCATCAAAGCACGCAAATTGGCCTCGTTGGTGGCTGCAAAAGCATCGCGAAGGGTGCGCACATGGCGCTCGCAGCAGGCTCGCAATCGGAAGTAAATAGTGCGGATATCGGGCGCAATGGCATTCTTTACAGGTGCTGCAACATCGGTATCGACCACCTCGTAGCGACTTTGAGCATTGCTGCTCCTGGCCACGGTGCAGAACATCTCGTCGCGCAACGTAACGAATCCCGCCCAAAAGAACCAATAAATCAGTCCTTTGTAAAGGTTTATGATGGCATTTTTGAGTAAACGTAATACCATAGGCATTGTCTTTACGGCTGCAAAGATAAGCATTTTATTTCATACAGCGGTCAAAAATGTTGCATTTCTTAATCCGTAAAATAACAACTGCTTGAAAATCAGCGAGTTTAAAATGTTAATTCTGTGAAATTGTGTTAATACAAGGCGTTATTTTTGCTCTTTTATGGGGCGTAAATTCTACTTTTTTGCGAAAAAAAGTCGTGTTTTTTTGAATGGAGAGTAGTGGGGAGTAAAGAATATGGGCAAAAGACACTGAACCGCGGACTATTTTCCCCTTTCAGTGGTGGCAAGTGGGAGTATCTCTTCCGCCTTGTCGACAATGTGGGCAGGTTTCATTTGTTCCAACTCCGTGCGCGGACGGAAACCCCAAGTTACGCCAACTGCCTCGACTTCAGCGTTTTGCGCAGTCTGCATGTCGGTGCCAGAATCGCCCACATAGAGCGCATCGCTTTTTTGGCAATTGGTACGCTGCAAAATGTCGAAAACCACCTGTGGATCGGGCTTAAGCGGCACACCATCGCGCTGACCGAACACTGCTACAAAATCAATCTCAGGAAAATAATGGCGCACCAAACGTTCGGTGGCGGCTTGGTATTTGTTCGATGCTACGGCTATTTTTACGCCTCTGGCTTGCAGATTTTTGAGCAACAACTCGATGCCTTCGTACGGGCGCGTGTGGTCGCAGTTGTGTCGACCATAGAATGGTAAAAACTGTTCGCGTATGCAGCTGATATTCAGCGGATTACGTTCGTTTTCTGGCAGTGCGCGCTCGAAAAGTTTGTTGATGCCGTTGCCCACAAAATTTTTGTATTCCGCCAAATCGTGCGTCGGAAAATGGCACTGCTCGAGCGCAAAATTAGTAGCCACACCAAGGTCGGCAATGGTGTTGAGCAACGTGCCATCGAGGTCGAAAATCACTAATTTTTTCATGCCGCAAAATTAGATTTTTTCGCTGAAAAAATGGGGTTTGCAAGGGTGCGAAAATTTTTTGTAACTTTGTCGTTTGATTTTTCCCCATAAAAAAACAGTCATGAAAATTGCCATTATCAACGGACCAAACCTGAATTTGCTTGGTCTGCGCGAACCCGAAATATACGGCTCGCAGGGCTTCGACGAGTGCTACGATGCACTTAGCCGACGCTATCCAAAGGTGGAATTTAGCTTTTTCCAGTCGAATGTGGAGGGCGAGTTGATCGACGAAATTCAGCGCGCAGGCTTCGAGTGCGACGGCATTGTGCTGAACGCGGGCGGCTATTCGCACACTTCGGTGGCCATTGCCGATGCGGTGGCTGCGGTGGCGGTGCCGACCATCGAGGTGCATATCAGCAACATTTTTAAGCGCGAAGAGGTGCGCCACACATCGCTGCTTTCGGCGGCTGCGGCTGGCATCATCGTTGGCTTGGGACTCGATGTCTACCGCTTGGCTGTGGAGGCGTTGATTGGGAAAAATCGTTGAATTGTTGAATCGTTTGGGGTGATGAAAAGGTTTGTAATTGCACTAATTTTCGCTCTTTTGGGCATTTTTTCGCTGCAGGCGGCCGAGGTTACGGGGCGTGTGGTCGATGCCAATGGCAATGTGATGGAATTTGTGAATGTCGCGCTCAAAATGGCCGATCGCGATGAGATTGTGAGTGGCGGAATCACCGATTTGCAGGGCAATTTCACGCTCGAATCGCTGCCCGCTGGCACTTATCGACTCGAAATCTCGTTTGTTGGCTATGTGCCTTATAGTCAGACTGTTGAGGTGCAACGATTGAACCAAACCATCAATCTAAAAGAGATAAAACTTACCGAAGATTCGCAAATGCTCGGCGAGGTGGAGGTGGTGAGCCAAGGCGCTGCCATGCGGTTCGATATCGATAAAAAAGTGTTCAATGTCGACCAAAATGTGGCGGCAGCAGGCGCGTCGGCTTCGGAGGTTTTGGAAAATATCCCGTCGATCGAGGTGGATAACGATGGCAACATTTCGCTGCGGAGCAACAGCAGTGTGGAGGTGTGGATCAACGGCAAACCATCGGGGCTCGACGAGGAAAATCGTGCGCAATTTCTGGAACAGCTGCCCGCAGGAAGCATCGAAAGCATCGAAGTCATCACCAATCCGTCGGCAAAATTTAGTCCCGAAGGCACGGCGGGAATAATCAATATAGTGCTGAAAAAAGACCGTCGCAGCGGCTTTTTCGGCAGCGCGTCGGCTGGGTTGGACTATCAGATTGTTGACAAAGTGGGCGGAAATGCCAGCGTGAATTTTAACTACAGCAGTTCGAAAATCGATTTTTCGCTGAATGCAGGTTTCCGTCAGCGCAACGGCGGCGGCAAAGGCTACACCGATCGCTGGTCGCTGCACGATGGCGACACCACTTCGCTGATGCATCAGGACAATAGCGATGCGCGCAAAAGTTGGGGTTTGTTTGGTCGCGCAGGGCTCGATTGGCACATCGACGACAAAAATACGCTCGGCATTTCGGGCATGATAAACTCGAATAACGGCACAAATTGGGCGGTAATCGACTATAACACAGAGCGTTACGGCACTGTCATCGACACCGCCATCTATCATCATCGCACCGACTCGAAAAATAAACGTCTGTCGTACGACGTGGAGTTGGACTATCTGCACGAACTCGATACGAAAGGCTCCGAAATTCGCTCGTCGCTCTCGTACAGCCGCAGCAGCCGCGACCAAAATTCCGACTACAACCAAACGGTCGACCGCGGTTGGGCTTCGGCCTATCAGCAGTTTCAGTACAATGGATTTGTGCGCCAACGAGCCGAATTTAAGACCGATTATGTGCAGAAAATTCGCGACAATATGAAGGTGGAGGCGGGTGTTTCGGTGAATTGGCTCGATCGCTTTTCGAATTCGTACACCAACGACCTGAAAACCTCCGACACGCTGCAATCGGCCTACAACGACTACACTTATCGCGAATGGATTGCCGCAGCCTATGCCACTTATGGCGCAAAATTTGGCGGATTCAGTTTTTCGGTTGGCTTGCGCGGCGAATACACCAACACGCAAGTCGGCACGCGCGATTCGGCTTCGGTTGACTACATCACTTCGCAGCGCGACTATTTTCAAGTTTACCCAACGGCCTATCTTTCGTATGCTTTCCCGAACAATCACGAACTGCAGCTGAACTACACGCGTCGTGTGAATCGTCCGCGCGGACGGCAGTTGAGCGCCTATCGTAATGTGTCGGACTCGACCAATATTTCGTACGGCAATCCCGATTTGATGCCCGAATTTGCCAACGCTTTGGAACTGAACTATCTGAAATCGTGGGAGCAGCACACACTTTCGGCGTCGCTCTACTATCGCTATAGCACCAATGTGGTACAACGCGTTCAGTTCGAGTCGCCTGGTCGCGCTGGCGTGATGGAAGAGACCTACGACAATGTGGCGAGTCGCCAGTCGGTTGGTTTGGAATTGGTGGCAAAAAATAATTTCACAAAATGGCTCAACACCACGCTCACAGGCAATGTTTTCTACGAAAAAATGAGTGCCATCGACTACAACGGCATGCACCTGCAAGATGCGTCGCAAGGCTTTTCGTGGAACATCAGATTGATGGCTAACTTTTTGTTTACCAAAACTTTCACAGGGCAGTTGACTGCCGCCTATTTCTCGCCGCATGTCATTGCGCAGGGCAAAACCAAAGATTTTTACAGCATCGATCTTGGCTTGCGCAAATCGTTCCTCGACCGCACACTCAACCTCTCGTTCACCGTGCGCGACCTGCTCAATTCGCGTGGCTGGAAAAAACTGACTTGGGGCGATAGCTTCTATCAAGATTTCGAACGCCAACCTGCGGGACAGCGTTTCACCCTTTCGCTCACCTACAATTTTGGCAATATGAAAGGCAAAAAACGCGACAGCGACCGCCAGCGCAGCGATTCGAATAGCGACTTTAGCGGCGGCGAAGATTTTGAATAATTAAAGGTAGGCTCTAAAAATTATCTTTGCAAGAATTTTTGAATTGTAATTGAGCAGACGTGAAGATTTTTCGAGGGAGCTGCATGTTCTGTAACTGAGAAAAGACGAAAAGTGTGACGATTTAGAAACGAAGATTCGCAAAGAGCGATCAAAGCAGCGAAAGCACTTAGGAACTTACCAATATAAAAGCGTAGAATTTTTAGAACCTACCTAAAACCATGGCTCGAAACTTTTTCAAACGATATATTTGGCTGATTAACACCGTGTTAGCTTATGGCGAGACTGGCATTTCGCGCCGCGAGATTAACGAACGCTGGTTGCAAAGCAGCGAAAATGAAGACCACGACGAGCTGCCCGAACGCACGCTGCACAACCACATTCAGGCCATTGCCGACACTTTTGGCATCGACATTGAGTGCAACAAAATGCGCCGTTACCACATTATCAACCCCAAGGCGATAGAGGACAACGGTTTGCGCCAACTGATGCTGAAAGCGATGATGAACGATGATAAGTCGTTGTACGACAGCGTTTTACTCGAAAATGTGCCATCGAGCGAGCCGTACCTTTCTACGCTGATCGAGGCCATTCGCAGCAAACACACGGTCGATATGGCATATCAGCCCTATTACCAAACCGAGCCGACCCATTTCGAGGCGTCGCCCTACTGCCTGAAACAGTTCAAGCAGCGTTGGTATGCAGTGGTGCAAAAAAATGGCAGCGGCGAGCCGCGTATCTACGCCTTCGACCGCATAAAATCGCTTCAAATCACGCAAAATACCTTCAAAATTCCAAAAGATTTCGATGCGCACGCATTTTTCGAAAATGTGTACGGAATCTGCTTCCAATGTGGCGATGCGGTGGAGGAGGTACGGCTTAAGGTGATGAACGACCAAGTGCCATATTTCGACTCGCTGCCGCTGCATCAAACACAGCGTAAAGTGCTGACTAACAGCGAATATTCCGTGTATAGTTATCGCCTAGCGCCAAATAAATTCGATTTTGTGCAGGAGCTGCTTACCAAGCGCGACCGTATAGAAGTGCTCGCGCCCGAATCGCTGCGCCAAGCCATGCGCGAAACCATCGAAAATATGCTCAAAAGGTATCAGTAAAAACTGTCCGTTCCTTTGGATCTGTTACAAATTTTCTCGATTTTTGCTTTGGATTTATTACAAATTTTTGGCGATTTTGCTTTGGATTTATTACAAGAAAATCGCTTTTTATGTTTGGTTTTGTTACAAAAATCTTGATTTTTTTCTTTGGATTTGTTACAAACGCTT
>CAVFDI010000018.1:0-10281 GCA_963621145.1 Paludibacteraceae bacterium
GTTACAAATTGAAACAAAAAAAGAGACTCGAAAAAATTTTCGAGCCTCATTTTCTTTAGAAATTTGCAGTTTCAGGTTTCTGTTCGAAAGCCTTCCACTTTTAATTTTCCTCCAGTTTTCCCATGCAGCGCAATTGCCAGAGCCAAGCCGAGCGCAGCGTGTCGTCGACCGAAGTTTTGGCCTTCCATTTCAGCACTTTTTGCGCCAATGTTGGATTTGCCCAAACCTGCTCTATATCGCCTTCGCGGCGACCGACAATTTCGTAAGGCACTTTCACGCCATTCACTGCCTCGAAACGAGTAATCAGTTCCATCACCGAAAGACCTTTGCCAGTGCCAAGGTTGAATACTTCCGGTTCCGTCAACTCCTTGTCGAGCAACCGCTCAACAGCCAACACATGCGCCTCAGCCAAATCCATCACATTGATGTAGTCGCGAATGCAAGTGCCATCGGGCGTGTTGTAGTCGTTGCCAAAAATGCTGATTTTTTTGTACATTCCAGCCGCCGTTTGCACCACAAATGGCACCAAATTGTTCGGTTTGCCATTGGGCAGTTCGCCAATGTAGGCCGATGGGTGCGCACCAATTGGATTAAAATAGCGCAAAATGATGCTTTTCAGCGAGTTGTTGGCATGAACCGTATCGAAAATGATGCGTTCGCAAATCTGTTTGGTGTTGCCGTAAGGCGAAAGTGCCTTTTTTATTGGCGCAGTCTCGTCTACTGGCAAAATGTCGGGCTGACCATAGACCGTGCAAGATGACGAAAAGACGATGCCTTCGACCTTGTGAATGGGCATCAGTTCGAGCAGATTGACGAGGCTCACCACATTGTTGCGATAGTATTTCAGCGGCACTGCCACCGATTCGCCCACGGCCTTGCTTGCGGCAAAATGAATGATGGCTTTTATGCCTTCGTATTTCGTAAAAAACTTGTCCATCGCCACATAGTCGGTGCAGTCGATGTTTTCGAACACGGGGCGTTTGCCAGTGATCTTCTCGATGCCATTCAGCACATTGATGTTCGAGTTCGACAAGTTATCGACCACATAAACCTCGTAGCCAGCGTTCATCAGTGCCACCACGGTGTGCGAGCCGATGTAGCCCATACCGCCCGTCACAAGAATTTTATCGCCCGAAAAACCAAGAACCTTTTTTATAGTCTTTGTTATTTCCATAATTTCTGCGGATAAATGCCCTCGCGGACTAGTTTATTAACTGACAAAACCACTTGCGGACGGTCTTCGGCGTAGGTTACGCCAAACCATTTCGATGGCGTGTCGATGACCTCGCATTGCGCTTTGCCTTCCGTAATCAGTTGATTTACAACCGTTGGAATGTAGATTTCCGATTTTGGTTCCATGCCGTGCTGTTTCAAGAAATCGACAAACATGCGCTCCGAGTGTTCGAAATAATCAGGCGTGAAACCCCACATATTCATCGAAACTAGCGCACCAGCCTCGATGTTCTCGAACCGACCATCGGCAGTTGGGAATTGCACCACGCCAGCGCGGCTTTCGATGTTGATGCGCTCCACCACATTGGTCAGCAGGTTGTGTTCGTCCACTTGGCAGATGCCGCGGTTCACCGATCCACTCTCCGAAAGCGTGTTTTCAATGTGGTAGCCAATCATGCAGTATTTGCCCTTCTGTCCTTCGACGCGTTGCAGAAAATCGGCCAGCAGCGCATACGATTCGCGACCGTAGAAATCGTCGGAATTGATCACAGCAAATGGCTCGTTTATCACATCTTTTGCCATCTGCACGGCATGATTTGTGCCCCATGGTTTCACGCGCTCTTTGTCGTACGGAATGCCTGCTGGAACGCTTGTCACATCTTGAAAAACCACTTCCACGGGAATGTGATTTTCGTATTTGCTCACAATTTGACTGCGAAATTCATCTTCGAAACTGTGGCGAATGACGAACACCACCTTACCAAAACCTGCGCGCAGAGCATCGTAGATGGAATAGTCCATAATGGTCTCGCCATTTGGTCCGATGCCATCGAGTTGTTTCAGGCTGCCGTAGCGGCTTCCCATGCCTGCGGCTAAAACTAAAAGTGTTGGTTTCATATTTTCGTGATTTTTTTTAGATCGTAAGAATATAGACTGCGGTTCAATAAACTCGCCCGTTCTACTCCACGATTTGTCAATTATCAATTGAAATTGGCGGCAAAATTACACTTTTTCTCGATACACTCAAACGCATTTTTCGGCTAAATTGCACAAAAACTGCCTAAAAATGTACCAATAGCACGCTCCAAAAAAGTTATCAACAGCATGCAACGGTTTCGATTTGTCGGCATTTACACACCATTTTGTCGATATTTTATCTTTTCGGCAAAAAAATTTGGTAAAACGCTTGGTAAAAGCAGAAAATTTTCTTATCTTTGCGGTTCGGTTATTGGCACGATATTTGCAGAATTTTTCGCGGATTTTGCAAAATAAATTGTTGTGTTTGGCCGTTTTCTAGAAAAAAAACACGCATTTTTTTCTGTTCAGAAACACTTTTAATTTCAAAATACATTGAGACAATTAAAAATTACAAAGTCGATTACCAATCGCGAGAGTGCATCGCTCGACAAGTATCTGCAGGAGATTGGCCGCGAACCCCTCATCACTGTTGAAGAGGAGGTTGAATTGGCGCAACTCATCAAAAAGGGTGGTCCCGAAAGTGAGCGTGCAAAGGACAAATTGGTGAAAGCGAACTTGCGTTTCGTGGTGTCGGTTGCCAAGCAGTATCAAAACCAAGGTTTGAGTCTGCCCGACCTTATCAACGAAGGCAATCTTGGTCTGGTGAAAGCCGCCGAAAAGTTCGACGAGACGCGTGGTTTCAAGTTCATCTCGTATGCTGTGTGGTGGATTCGTCAATCCATTCTGCAAGCCTTGGCCGAGCAGTCGCGCATTGTGCGTTTGCCGCTCAACCAAGTGGGCTCGCTCAACAAGATTAACAAGGCACTGCAACGCTTCGAGCAGGAACACGAACGCCGTCCTTCGGCCGAAGAATTGGCCAACGTGTTGGATATTCCAGTCGACAAAATTGCCGATACGCTGAAAGTTCAAGGGCGTCACACCTCCATCGATGCGCCATTTGTTGAGGGCGAGGACAACAGTCTGATTGATGTGCTGCCAAACAACGACAGTCCCGTGGCCGATGGTAAACTGATGGACGAGTCGCTATCGAAAGAGATCGATCGCCTGTTCGAAACGCTGTCGCAGCGCGAAGCCGACATTGTGCGTATGTTTTTCGGCATCAATTGCCACGAGATGACACTCGAAGAGATTGGTGCTAAGTTTGCGCTTACCCGCGAACGCGTACGCCAAATCAAAGAGAAGGCTCTGCGCAAGTTGAAAAACAACCCAGACAACAAAATTCTGAAAGGCTATCTCGGTCAGTAACTCAATGACCGACAGCGAGTTAACACAAAGAGAGCAATTCGTTGCTCTCTTTGTTCTTAAAAGTTAGAGCATAGATTTTGAGAACATAGAAATGGATGCCACTCTTCACTTTACACACTTTTAACTTTATAGACTTTTCGCTTGAACAACAACATCTCAAACGCCGATAGGCTCGGCACGGACAACATAGGTAAATTGCTGGTGGAATACGCTTTGCCAGCCATCATTGCCATGGCTTCGTCGAGCATCTATCACATCATCGATAGCATATTTGTAGGACGTGGCGTAGGTGGCGCAGCCATTGCTGGTATGGCCATAACCATGCCAATAATGAACATCAGTTCGGCTTTTGGTGCCATGGTTGGCGTTGGTGCAGGTGCTACCATATCGCTGCGCTTGGGCGAAGGCAACAAAATGGCAGCCGAAAAGACACTCGGCAACGCTGCCCTGCTGAATGTAGTACTTGGCATCATGGTGATGGTGCTAATGTTGGTATTTCTCGACCCTATTCTGATACTTTTCAGCGGCGGAAATGCCACAGCCGAAACGATAGAATATGCACGCCAATTTATGCAGATAATTTTGGCAGGAAATGTCATTACGCACCTCTATCTTGGCATGAACGATTCGATTCGTGCTTCGGGCTATCCGCGCAAATCGATGACCATAGTGCTGACTACCGTTGCGGTGAATTTGGTGCTGAATCCGCTGTTCATTTTCAAGTTTGGTTGGGGCATTCGCGGTTCGGCGGCTGCCACAGTCATTGCGCAATGCGTAGCGTTTGCCATTGCGCTGTCGCACCTCAGTTCGAGGAAAAATTTCATTCACTTCAGTCGCCGCTCGCTGCATTTCGAGTGGAAAATTATTGGGGGCATTCTGTCGATTGGACTTGCGCCGTTTCTTCTGAATCTGTGCGCCTCGCTGGTGGCTGCATTTGTGAACAATGCGCTGCTGCGCTTTGGCGGAACAGGCGCAAACGACGCTGTTACGGGCATTGCCGAAGGTCTTGGCGACATCTATGTGGGCGGCTACGGCATCGCCAACCGCGTGGTGCTGCTATTTATTATGGTGGTGCAAGGTTTGGCGCAAGGCATGCAGCCAATAGTGGGCTACAACTATGGTGCAGAAAAATTTGGTCGCGTACGCAAGGCACTTTTCTCGACCATTGGCTGTGCTGTGGGCGTGGCAACCATCGGATTTTTGATAGCGCAACTGATGCCCGAAAAAATAGCACAACTCTTTGTCGATTCGAGCAAAGGCGGCAACGACCAAGCCATGATAGCCGCAGCCACACAGGGTTTGCGCATCATCATGCTCATTTTCCCATTGGTTGGTTTCCAAATTGTGACAGGTAACTTTTTCCAATATATCGGCAAAGCGCCGTTGGCAATTCTCAATTCGCTCACTCGTCAGATGATTTTGCTGCTGCCGCTACTCTACTTTCTGCCGCAAACGCTCGGAGCCTACGGCGTGTGGATTTCGTTCCCAATTTCCGACGCTGGCGCCATTCTTCTGGCAGCCGTTTTGCTGATTTGGCAGATGAAAAAGATGAAACAGAGAGAGAAAGAGATTCTAATTGATAATTGAAAATTATCGCGCAAAAAATGGACAGTGCATAATTTTCAAATCTTCAAATCAATAACTAAAAATCAGAAATCTAGAAATCAGAAATTAATCTCACTAACTCCGCCTAAATCGTTAAACTTATCAACTTTTCAACCCATCAACTTATCAACTGAAACTTGACTACCCAGCAACGATACACAAAAATTCTAGCGTGGTTTCAGGCGAATTTTCCTGAAGCGCAGAGCGAGCTGAAGTTTGCCAACAATTTTCAGTTGCTGGTGGCTGTGGTGCTTTCGGCGCAATGTACCGACAAACGCGTGAATGCTATCACGCCAGCACTTTTCGAGCGTTTTTCAACTATCGAATCGATGGCCGAAGCCAACGTTGCCGACATTCGTGAAATGATTCGCAGCGTGTCGTACCCAAACAGCAAAGCCGCCTATCTGAAGGGCATTGCAGAGAAGATTTTGAGCGATTTTGGCGGCGAAGTGCCATCGGACATCGGCCAACTACAAACGCTGCCTGGCGTGGGACGCAAAACGGCCAATGTGGTTACCGCCGTGGCATTCGGGCAACCGCGAATGGCTGTGGATACGCATGTTTTCCGCATTTCGGAACGATTGGGACTAACAACGGGAAGCAAATCGCCGCTACAAACCGAATTAACACTGACAAAGCACATTCCCGAAAAATTGATACCCAACGCGCACCATTGGCTGCTGCTGCACGGTCGCTACATCTGCACCGCCCGCAAACCAAAATGCCAAGAATGCGGACTGCACCCCTATTGCCGGCATTTTAGTAAAAGTGAGGAGTTAGCAGTGAGCAGTGTTTTTGAGTGAGGAATTAGGAATGAGAAGTGATGCGGCAGAGCCGCAATTTCAGAATTTCAAATTTCAGATTAAACTATTAGAAACTTAGAAACAGCGCGAGGCGCGAGAAACATAGAAAAAAAATTTTGCCAGCAAATTTAAGAAACTAGAAATTAGAAACCAGGAATTTTGAAACCCGCGCAAAGCACAACTTGAAACCTGAAACTCTGAAATTTGAAATTCTATGAACTACACCAAAATAACATTCCGTTTTGCCGACGATGCTGAGCCGTTTGTGGCTGACATTATTGCGGCGCAACTTGGCGAGATTGGCTTCGACAGTTTCGAGGAGACTACACTCGGTTTTGTTGGCTACTGCCCTACCAACAATTTCGATGAGACAGAGATGACACGCGCCATCGAAAGCCTTCCATGCCATGTGAGCTACCGCTACCGCATTGAACAGATGGAGGATAAAGACTGGAACGAGGCGTGGGAACAGAACTCATTCGAGCCAATCGACATCGACCAACGCTGCATTATTTTCGGAACAAAAGATGCTGGAAAATTCAATTGCGAATGCCCTATCTTGATAAATCCAAAGCAGGCATTCGGCAGCGGCCATCACCAAACTACACGACTGATTATCAGCCATTTGCTCGATTTTGATTTGAACGGCAAATCGGTTTTGGACATGGGTTGCGGCACAGGCGTTTTGGGCATAGTGGCAGCCAAGCGCGGAGCAAAAAATGTGGTGGCAATCGACATTGACGAGTGGTCGCAACGCAACGCCAAAGAGAATGCTGCGCTGAATGGCGTGAGCGACTGCATTGAGGTTCGCTTAGGCAGTGCGGAACAGATTGGCGGCGACCATTTCGACCTGATTTTGGCGAACATCAACCGCAACATTCTGCTCGACCAAATGGCTTCCTACGCAGCGGCACTGAATGCTGACGGAACGCTGATAATCAGCGGTTTCTACTCGTCAGATGTGCCAATTTTGCAAGAGAAAGCGAAAGAATTTAGCCTAAAACTCATCGCTCAAAAGTCGGACGACGACTGGACCATGTGCGTGCTGAAGAAATGAATAAAGCTCATTCATCAAATTGCTCCACAAATTGGATAAAATCATTTTTAATTTTTTCCCAATTATATTTTTCGTGTGATAGCCTGAGCGCGTTGTCACAATGCGACTGATAAAGTTCTCTATCTTGAATGTAGCGAACAATCGCATTTGCGGCTTCATCTGAAGATTCTACCAATGTCATACAACTATCACATTCAGAAACTCCTTTGCGAATTGCTTTGAGGTTGGAATATATACTCGGTCGACCACACGCAAGATAGTAGAATAATTTAATTGGGAGACAATGCGAATTTTCAATATCATTGTCGCGTAGGTCAAGGAACAAATCGTAATCGCCTATTTTTTCACAGAATTCCTCGAACGGCAAATAAGGAGTGAAATTAATTTCCACTTCTGAAGTCTGTACAGATTCTTTTGTGTCAGAAATAATTTCCAACAAAATATGCGTGTCGGTGCAATGTTTTTGCGCTTTCACTACGGCATCGAGAACACGAAAAAATCCCTTCTCTTTTGTTAGCGGGCCAGCATAGAGTATTTTGCATTTATGCGTAATATCGTGTGGAGGCTCTACCTTATCAAAATAATTTAGGTCGGGATAGTATGGCAAATAGAGATATTTCTTAAATGGAAATAAAACGCGAAAAGGAATGGCTTTGTAATGCTCGCCAAATATGAAAGCATCGCTGCGTATCCCCACCCAAAAGTTAGCGACAGACATTAAAATGGCTTTTATCCATCGTTGTGGGATTGATAATCCTCGAAGATTTTTTTTTGAAGGATACCATTCTGTAATATCGTAGATTCGTGTAACGCGCCTGACTGCAAGCGACTTAAAAAAAGCGCGTGGAGTATCAAAAATGATTACTGAACAATCCGTGTTTTCAATCAAGCAATTATTTTCGAATGCCTCTTTACAAAAGAAATCGACAGCGAGTCCTGTGCACGACAGAGCCAATCCTTGATGAAATCCTACGCGGTCATCGTTAGAATAGTGTGCTGATTGTATAAAAAGTATTCGTTGCATAAAAAAACGAACAAAATTCAGTCGAAAATGATTTTTTGCAGAAAACAGCACTTTTATTTCATTCGCTGGTATAGTGCTACAGGTCCTTCGTGCCAGAGTTTCGTGTTTTCTTGTTCGAGCTGGCTATACATTTCCGATTGATAGATGCGACACACGGCATCAACCACATTCATGCCTGTATCTTCGACAAGCATGGCGACAATTCTACTCACTTTCGATGGCAAAAGCAAATATAAATTTCGTTGATTGATTTCGGTCACGATCCAATTTTTACTGCCTCGACGAAAGATAAAAATTGTAGAGATTTTTCCGTATGAAAGAGGTATTGATCGATCAAAATAAAAGTTTTCAATTCCTCTATCAGTCCCTGTTTTGTGAGCAATCCGCCCTCATAGAGCGCAAATGCCGCATACACTTTATCATTAGCGACTGGTCAATATACCACATCGTAACTATGCTGAAAAAATTTGTCGGTACGATTTTGCATAACAAAATCTAACCACTCCTCCGTTGGCATATCGAACTTAAGTAAAGACAAATAAGCAATATCTTGCGTAATATTATTCATGGTCAATCAATCGCATTCGAACATCTTTGCAAAGATACAACAATTTTTTCATCAATCCACATCTCATCTGTGCAGCAATTTTATCAGCCACTGCGGACGGCAGCGATGAATGGAAAAATAGTTTTGTGGCTGTGCTCCGAAACCAGCGTAAAACCGCGCCACACCAGGAATTCGCGAGCCTTCGCAATCGAACAATTTGCCGCTTGTGGCGTGGCGTTGCAGCAACCAATCAATCAAGAAAAACATGGCCGATTTCTGCTTTCCTTCGGCATTCGAAACGGGCGCCAAGTAGATGATTCTATCGAAAATTTCGATGGTAAAAAGTGCCGCAATTAACTGATTTTCAGCTGAAAAGATGCCTCTTATCTTTCCACAATTGTGCTGCATGGCAGCGGCGCACAATGTCGGCAATTTTTGGTGCTGTTCTAGTGGCATCTTTTTATTTTCGTCCGACCAAAACCGTGTAAACTGCTCAATATCAATCGTTTGAATTGTCAGATTTTGTTTTTGTGCTTTCGTTATATTGCGCTTGGTGTTAGCGTCGAATGCTTGCCGCAAGGTGTCGTAATCTCGGCTCAAATCGATGACAGAATTCGGGCAAACCTCGCCAAAAACATTGCCATAATTCAGATTTAATCCGTAGCTCAAATAGGGAATTTTCCGCAGAAATGCCTTGATGATTTCCGTGGTAACTGGTTGTGCCGAAAAAATGCCGAGTTGCTGCGTCCATAGAGGAAGAACGATGTATTTCACGCCAAATTTTTGTTTCACTGGCAGCGGCATCACAAAAGCATAATCGTCGCCTACGAGTGCCTCCCACTGTGGCGAAACTGCATCTAAAAACCACGAACAAGCATACGGCAAACGGTTAGCACTTGCCGCAATGGTCGCATCCCAGCGGGCGCGGTCAATCTCGCCATATTTCAAATGAACAACGTTCAATGCAGACTCTTCAAATCTGAAATCCAACTACACTGCGACCACTCCAGCAATATGCGGATGTGGATCGTAGTCGGCGAGTTCAAAATCTTCGTATTTGAAGCCGAAAATGGATTTTACATCGGGGTTGATGTGCATTGTAGGCAGCGCACGCGGTTCGCGAGTGAGTTGCAGACGCACTTGGTCGAGGTGGTTCAGATAGATGTGCGCATCGCCTAGAGTATACACAAAATCGCCAGCGCGAAGTCCTGTAACCTGCGCCATCATCTGCAAAAGCAGTGCGTAAGAGGCAATGTTGAACGGAACACCAAGAAAAATATCGGCACTTCGCTGATAAAGTTGCAGGCTCAATCGCCCATCGGCCACATAGAACTGAAACAGCGTGTGACACGGCGGCAGTGCCATGCTGTCGACCTCTGCCACATTCCACGCACTCACTATCAGGCGGCGACTGTCGGGGTGAGTTTTTATCTGCTCTACCACGTTGGATATCTGGTCGATGGTGCCGCCGTTGTAGTCGGGCCACGAGCGCCATTGGTGCCCATAAACAGGGCCAAGTTCGCCGTTGGCATCGGCCCATTCGTTCCAAATGCGCACGCCATGTTCCTGCAAATAATGCACATTGGTGTCGCCCTGAAGAAACCACAAAAGTTCGTAGATAATCGATTTCAAGTGCAATTTTTTGGTTGTCAGCAACGGGAAACCATCTTCGAGATTGAACCGCATTTGATGTCCAAACACACTGATTGTGCCAGTTCCTGTGCGATCAGTTTTCTGCACGCCCTCGCTCAGCACGCGACGACAAAGGTCAAGATATTGTTGCATAATTCATTCAGATTTCAAATTTCACTAATTTCAGATTAGTAACAAGCAGCAAAAATTAGTTAGT
>CAVFDI010000018.1:10303-27524 GCA_963621145.1 Paludibacteraceae bacterium
TCCTCACTCCTAATTAGTAAATGTTGTACGTCGTTTTCGTAACCTTAAATTCGGTGCGGCGGTTGATGGAGTTCACAATCTCTTGCTGCTCGGGCGTAAGCATTTTCACGAGTTTTTCTTCCAAAACTTCGTCTTTGCGTACAAATCGCAATTCGTCAGCCATCGCCTCGTCAACCACCACAGGCTGACTTTCGCCATAGCCACGCGACGTGAGCCTATCGCGCACCACACCCGAGCGCACCAGAAAATCGACTACCGCCTTGGCACGTGTCTCGCTCAATCGTTGGTTATCTTCGTCGGAACCAACGCAGTCGGTGTGCGCCGAAATCTCGATGGTGATATTCGGATTGTCGTCGAGCATTTTCACGAGTGCCGCCAGCGATTTTTCCGATTCTTCGGTCAGCTCCGATTTACCAAACTCGAAAAAGATGTTCGGAATGGGAATGGGCTTGCCAATGGTTGGCAGTGCAAAAGTCTGCTCAAAAGTCTTGCTGTCGGTAAGCCCTTCGGTCGAAAGTTTTGCCGAACTATTCAGATAGCCGCGCGATGTGGCAAGCATGATGTAGTTGGCATTTTTTGCCAATTTTATGCGGAAAGTGCCATCTTTTTTGGCGCGCAATTTCACATTCGAGCCGTTGTCGCCCACCATTTTCACAATGGCATCGGGCAGCGGCGTGCCTTTTTCGTCGGTAATTTTTCCCTCGACGGCATAGACCAATTCGGGCAGTTCGAAACTGTAGATTTTATCAAGGTTTTTCGACTGATTGCGGTTCGACGAGAAGAATCCGCGCTCCTTGGCTGTGCCATCGAAAGTGATGCCAAAATCGTCGGCATTCGAGTTTATTGGCGCTTGCATATTCTCCACTTGCCAGCCACCGAGCGAATCCTTCGATGCTCTGAAAATATCCAATCCACCGAAGCCCGCGTGACCATCGGACGCAAAATAGAGCACTGTGTCGCCGCGCATGCAAGGGAACATTTCGTTGCCCGAGGTGTTGATGGTGTCGCCCATATTTTGCGGCGTTCCCCAAGTGCCGTCGTCATTTTTGTCGACAAACCAAATATCTTTTCCGCCCTTACCGCCTTGCGCATCCGACACGAAATAGAGCCTTTCGCCACCGCGCGCCACGGCTGGATGCGCCACCGTGATGGTGCTATCGCTGAAGAGCTTGATTTTTTGCGGAGCGGTCCACTGCCCTCCCGAACGCGTGGCTGTCCAAATTTCGCCACCCACATCGCCAGCATTGTCAATACGGCAACGAGTGAAGAAAATGGTTTTGCCATCGTCGGTGAAAGCCACCACACCCTCATCGTCATCGGTATTGAATTCGCCCTCGATGGGTTCAGGTTTTTCCCATTTTCCTGCGGAATTTTTGCGCGATGTGAAGAGGTCGTTGTTCGCCACGCCCGTTATGGCACTGGCTTTGCGACTTGTAGTGTTTTCGCGATTGCTCGTAAACACCACCGACGAAGCCTCTTTGCCCATGAAAGCAGGCGCAAAGTCAGAATTTTTTTTCGAATTGAGTTCCGACGCCACCTTCACCACATAGCGCGATGGCTTGCTACTCCACGCTTTGGCATTGCGCGCGCCCTCCAATCCAGCTTGCGCAGCGCGGTCGTTAGGCTGATTTTGCAGATAGATTTCGTAGTTTTTTGCAGCCTCGGCATAGCGACCAAGTGCGTGCAGCGACCGCGCATTGTTCAGGTATACAATCGAGTCGTTGAATTTGTATTTTATGGCTTGCGAATAGGCTTTTGTGGCGCGCGTGTGGTTGCCAATCTGGCGATAACATTCGCCCTGCTTGAAGCAGACTTCCGACTTCAGTTTTTTCTGTTTCTGCGTCGAAATGCGCGATTGCGTTTTTTTGTAGATGTCCACCGCCGAAAAATACTCGCCATTGGCATAGTAGCGATCAGCCTTTTTCAGACGCGCCGACACACTGCACGAAGCCAAAACAACAGCTAAAATGCAGCAAAAAAGCGATATTTTGATTTCAGTTTTCAAAATCTACGATATGAAGTTTATCAAGTTCATAAAGTTATAAAGTTCGTAAAGTAGGAACTCGGCACGCCATGTCCGCATTTATTTTCAGCAGTTGGCTTTCATTACCGCTTACCTCTCACTTAACCAAAAGCCTTTCCACCACGCCATCGAGCGTTGTCAAGAGCCAACCGTCGGCCGTTGGCACAAGCCGATTGATGCCCGTATTGCCCGTTTTGTGTTGCCAAAGCAAGTCGCCCGTGGCAGCATCGAGGCTGATAATCAAGCCGTTTTTAGTAGCAAAAGCAATTTTTCCATCGTGTTCGGCAATGCCACACGTATTGCAATCTGCAGCATACAAACCCTCTTTTTTCCAACGAATTTCGGGCTGATTTATTGTTGCATCGAAGGCAAAAAATTCACCATCGGTAGTGCGCGCAAACAGCGTCTTGCCATCTTCCGAAAGTCCGATGGAAGCAATGAAACGCACATCGTCTTTGCGCCAAAGCAGCGAACCAGTGTTTGCATCTAAAGCCACCAATGCGCCATCGGCAGTTACGACAAAAAGTTTTTCATCAGTCAAAATAGGCGTGGTTACAGCATTTGCGCTCAACGCCGCCGACCAAACCTGTTCGCCAAACTGCGCATCGACGGCATAAATGTGCTTGTCGTAGGCTGCAAATGCCACCTTATCGCCCATCAGAACGGCATCAGTCTGAATGTATCCCTGCGCCGCAAAATTCCAAAGTTCGCTGCCCGCATCGATGTTGAAGGCGCGCATCTGCCCATCGCCAGAGCCAACAAATGCAACATCGTCGACTACCAAAGGAACTGCGCAAACGGATTGCGTAGTTGGACGTTTCCACTGCAATTTGCCCGTATTTTCATCAAGACAATAGACCTGACCATCGGCACTGCCAAACAGCACTTTTCCACGCGCTACAGCTGGCGCAGCGGCAATGCGAGCGGGCGTTTTGTACTGCCAAAGTTGTTTGCCTTTTGCAACATCGAAGCAGCGCATCGTGCCCGATTCATCGCCAAAAAACAGTCGACCGCTATCCACAGCCACACTGCCGTAGATGCCCTGCCCCACCTGTTTTTGCCAAACCGATTTCACATTTTTGTACTGCTTATTGATGTCGAAATTTGGTCGCGGAAAGAGTTTTAAGTCGCTCGAATCGTAAATGCGCGGCTCCACAGGCAGCGCCACCCAGCGTTGCGCAGGCTGACCAATGCGTTTTTCGGAAATGTAGAGCGAATCGCCCATATCTAAAATGGTGTAGCCGCCCACAGCGTCGTTGCCGCGCAGGGTCGAACGCACCACCACGCCCGCCAATCCATCGAAATCGAGCAACGCATTGCGGTGATAATGCCCACAAAAAACGCCTTGCACATTGTACTGACGCAACAAATCGGTAGCCGCCTCCCAGTTGTCGACATCGCCCGACTGCAGCGGATGATGCACCACAAAATAGACTGGCTGTTTGCGCCCATTTTGTTTCAGATTGAATGCCAACCAATCGACATCTTGCGGAGCAATATGACCATCGTTCGGTCTGAGCATCGGCCCAGTATTCAGTCCAAGAAAAAGATTTCCGTTGAACAGCAGACGAAAATGCGTATCGCCAAAAATGCGTGCAAAATCAGCCGCAGCCGACTCCGAAGCGCGCGTATCGTGATTGCCAGGAATTACAAAATAGTCGACCGTCAGCTCGTCGAGCATATCTTTGGCCAACTGCAGCGAACGCGTATCGCCATTGTGCGTAACATCGCCACAAACCAGCACAAATGCAATGTTCGACTGTTCGTTCACCTCGTCGATGGCACGACGCAAATCTTCCACATTTTGTGGCAACTCGGCACTGATATGTAAATCGCTGAAAATGGCAAAACTGAACGACGCATCGACAGGCGTTTTGCTAGTCTCGACCGCTGTGGGAAAATCTTCACGCTTTGGTTCTTCGCGCGGACCACGAAACGAAGGTTGCGCCCACACAGGCATCAGCGCACAAAAGACAAAAACAAAAAAAGCAGTGTAGCGTTTCATCGGCTTTGAGTTTTTCAAAATCAAACTACAAAGTTAGCATTTTTTGTTGAGATGAAGAAATTGGAAGATGATTGGCAGCAAAATTCTTTACGATTTCTCCCTTTAAGAAAAGCGACGAGTAACCCTAAAATTACAGTTGCTCAACAATTTGGAATCTAGTGACAAAACATGAACCCGAAATAGGCTCTGAAGCCCGTTGGCATCACCAAGCCGTCGCCATTGAATGCCAACAGCCAATCCACTTTGAATGTGAGGTGCACGCGCTCGGTGAGCAGATAGTCGCAGCCCACAAACGGCGATACAAAGCCAAATGCGCGCTTATTGAACACCGTCTTTGCCTCTTGCTGCCAATCGCTTTGGTCGCCCTCCACAATGTAAAGACTTTTCACCGAGCCACCGCCCACAGTTGCGCCAATGTAAGGCCACGCTTTGGGCGTTCGCCAATAGGCATCGGCCAGCACGCCACCCCAGCCGTAGCGCAAGTAACTGCCTTTTTGCAGCACATCGTGGCAATCGGTTGCCGACGATGGCATGCTCGACATGTAGCCCTCGCTACCAACACGCAGATGATCCCACAAATGCACTCGCAATGCGCCACCAATGCCGAAAGTCGCGCCCTGCGGATTGCACGGAGCCTGCACATTTTCGCCAAAAAGATAGCCCGTGTGCAACATCATTCCGCCAGAAAAACCATGAAAAATGCGATTTTCGTTCGTTTTTTCATCGGCAAAAGCACTTTGTGGCAACAAAAAAAAGACAATTGCCACAGCAAATTGCAAAAGGGCGAAAACTGATATTTTCTTTGTTGTGCGACTATTGTTCATTTTTCTGATAATTTAGCGTTTTATTGTGGGCACTACAAATCCAACCACAATTGAACCAATAGCGCCTGCGACACCAACAACAATGCGCACAGCAAGCGAATCGATAAAGAAAAAAATCGACAGCGAGCACATAACAACCATTAGCACAATGGCGGTAAGTTTTGCACGGAGTGTCATGCCTTTGTCGCGCTCATAATTGCGAATATAAACTCCCAATCGCGAAGCCAAAAGCCATTGGCGCAAACGTTCGCTGCTGCGGTAGAAAAGCCACGATGCAAGAAGCAAAAAAGGCGTAGTTGGCAATCCAGGTACCACCACGCCAAGCGCACCAAGTGCAACACACACAACACCGAAAAAAATATACAAATTGCGTTTCACAAAACTATTTTTACTGGGAAATCAAAACTTTTTTCTTTCAAGAAATTCTTCGAGCAAAATCGTGGCACTCACTTTGTCGATCAGACCTTTGTTGCGGCGCTCTTTCTTGGTCAATCCACCATCGATCATCGCCTGAAAAGCAATTTTCGAGGTAAAACGCTCGTCGACCAACTCAACTGGTATTTTCGGGAAACGCGCCTTCAAACGTTCCACAAAAGGCATAATTTTGGCGGTAACGGCAGCAGGTTCGTTGCGCAAAGTCTTCGGGAAACCAACCACAATCCGCTCCACCTCCTCGTGCGACAGATAATCGGCCAAAAACTGCTCCAACTGCGGCGTATCGACCGTAGTCAGTCCATTGGCGATGATCTGCAGCGGATCAGAAACGGCTATTCCAGTCCGTTTTTCGCCATAATCTATTGCAAGAATGCGAGACACGATTAAGTTTCAAATTTCAGATTTCACTGATTTTTGCTCCGCTTGGCATAGCTCAAACTTGTTTGGCTCTGCGCTCGCTCATTGCAAAAATTCAGATTTCAAATTGCTAATTCCACCACTTTCTGCAGTTGGCTTGTTTTTATCGATCACTTCTAACTTTTAACCTCTAACTCCTAACTTCTAACTCCTCACTCCTAACTCCTCACTCCTAATTCCTATACCTTATTTCAAGATTGCAAAATTACAATTTTTCCTTGAATTTGGCAACATTTGCAGCGGTTCGTAAAAAATCGAGCAAAAATGCCACCATTTCAAAATAAAATGCTACTTTTGTAGGTTTGAGATTGGGCTTGCTAAAAAGCAATCAATCATTAGCGAAAATATCTGATAATCAATAAAATAAATACAAAATAAAGTATGTACAGAACAGCAACTTGCGGCGAACTGCGCGCCGCCAATGTGGGACAAACGGTAACCCTTGCCGGCTGGGTGCAACGCATTCGCAAAATGGGCGGCATGACTTTCATCGACTTGCGCGACCGCTACGGACTGACGCAACTCGCTTTCAATCAGGAGGTTGACGCCGATTTGTGCGAACGAGCCAACCACCTCGGGCGCGAATTTGTGATTCAAGCCACGGGCAAAGTGGCAGAACGCTACAGCAAAAATGCCAACATGCCTACGGGCGACATCGAAATAATAGTTTCGGCACTGACGGTGCTCAACGAATCGGCCACTCCACCCTTCACCATCGAGGACGAGACCGACGGCGGCGACGATCTGCGAATGAAATATCGCTACCTCGACCTGCGTCGCTCGTGTGTACGCAAAAATTTGGAACTGCGCCACAAAATGGCATTCGAAGTGCGTCGCTACTTAGACGAGCAGGGATTTTTGGAGGTTGAGACACCAGTTTTGGTGAACTCCACGCCCGAAGGCGCACGCGACTTCGTGGTGCCAAGCCGCATGAATCCTGGCACTTTCTACGCATTGCCACAAAGTCCGCAAACGCTCAAACAACTGCTGATGGTGAGCGGATTCGACCGCTATTTTCAGATTGTGAAATGCTTCCGCGACGAAGACCTGCGTGCCGACCGTCAGCCCGAATTCACGCAAATAGACTGCGAAATGTCGTTTGTAGAGCAAGAAGACATTTTGAACATGTTCGAAGGCATGAGCCGCCATCTGTTCAAAGCCATAAAAGGCATCGATCTGCCAAAATTGCCGCGCATGACTTGGGCCGACGCCATGAAATTCTACGGCAGCGACAAACCCGACACGCGTTTCGATATGCGTTTTGTGGAACTGATGAATGTGCTGCAAGGCCATGGTTTCAGCGTGTTCGACGGTGCAAAATACATCGGCGGCATCTGCGCAAAAGGTGCAGCCACCTACACGCGCAAACAGATTGACCAACTCACCGAGTTCGTTAAGCGTCCGCAAATTGGCGCCAAAGGCTTGGTTTACGCTCGCATCGAAGCCGACGGCACAGTGAAATCGAGCGTCGATAAGTTCTACACGCAAGAGGTGCTGCAACAGCTGAAAGCCGCCATGAACGCCGAAGCAGGCGATCTAATCCTGATTTTGAGCGGCGACGACGCCATGAAGACACGCAAGCAGTTGAGCGAGCTCCGTTTGGAGATGGGACGCCAACTCGGTCTGCGCGATCCGAACAAATACAGTTGCCTTTGGGTCATCGATTTCCCGATGTACGAGTGGAGCGACGAGGAGAACCGCTTGATGGCGATGCACCACCCATTCACCGCCCCCAAACCAGAGGATATTCCGCTGCTCGACACCGACCCAGCCAGCGTGCGCGCCAACGCCTACGACATGGTAATAAATGGTGTTGAAGTGGGCGGCGGCAGCATTCGTATTCACGATGCCAAACTGCAAGAGAAAGTGTTCGAGATACTCGGCTTCACGCCCGAACAGGCACAAACCAAGTTCGGTTTCTTGATGAACGCCTTCAAATTTGGTGCGCCACCTCACGGCGGATTGGCCTATGGTCTCGATCGTTTTGTTTCGCTTTTCGCTGGTCTCGACAGCATTCGCGACTGCATTGCCTTCCCAAAAAACAACCAAGGACGCGATGTGATGCTCGGTGCGCCAGGCCTGCTCGACCAATCTCAACTCGACGAGCTGAAATTGAAAGTATTGGAAAGCAGCGAGAAATAAGTTATTCAATTGATATTTAGACAGTTACGCAACCAATTACAGAAAGTTGTGGATACCGATAATTTGAAATCTGAAATTTGAAATCTGAAATTCTCTATGACCAAACTCGCAATTCTCACAGGCGCGGGCATTTCGGCGGAGAGCGGACTTGGCACTTTTCGCGACAACGACGGACTTTGGGCTAACTATCGCATCGAAGATGTTTGCACGCCCGAAGCACTCGAACGCAATCGTGCGCAGGTCATCGATTTCTACAACCAACGCCGCCGCGAAACGCTCGCCGCACAGCCCAATGCCGCCCATTTGGCACTGAAACGCCTCGAGCAAAAATTCGATGTGCGCATCATCACGCAAAACATCGACGACCTGCACGAACGCGCTGGCAGTCAGCACATTGTGCATCTGCATGGTGAGATTACGAAACTGCGCAGCAGTCGCAACGAACTTGCCACCGTGCCGCTCGAAGGCTGGGAGCAACCACTCGATGCGCGCCACCCCGATGGCTCGCTGCTGCGCCCGTTTGTAGTCTTTTTCGGAGAATCGGTACCAATGCTGCCGCGCGCCGTCGAGGAGGTGGAGCAAGCCGACATTTTCGTTATCATCGGCACTTCGCTGGCAGTCTACCCTGCTGCGTCGCTAGTTTACTATGTGCGCCCTGGCGTGCCAATCTACCTAGTCGATCCAGGCGAACCCGACACGCGCCACATCAACAATCCGTTCACGCACATCAAGGCAGTAGCGTCGGTTGGCGTGCCGCAGTTGGTCGATCAACTTCTAAACGAAGCGAGATAAAACGCTAATTATCAAGCAATTTTGCAATAATCGAGAATGGCATCAGCGATGAGTTGGTGCCCTTTTTCGTTGGGGTGCATGCCATCGGCGCAATAGAAACTGCCGAGTTCGCGCTGTTCGAGAAACACGCTGCTGATGTCGATTACAGGCACGCGCTCGCTCACCGCAATTTTGAAAACCTCAAGATTGTACTGTTCGTGCCAATTTTGAATGTAGTTCACATCGCTGCCGATGAATTGCATTATCTTTGTGCGGTCGAGCCCTTGGCACACATGGTCGAAAAAGAGTTTTCCATCGATTGGCGGGAGCGACAGCAGCACTGGCCGTCCGCCCAACTGACGCACTTTGCGCACCACCTCGGTGTAGGTCTCGCGAAATGCCTCGAGCGTAGTATAAGGCTGATGTTCACCCGTGGGATTGGCCTCCACCTTGCGCCAATCGAAATTGCAGTCGTTGCCGCCAAACTCTAGCACCACATAGTCGCCTTCGCTAATTTTTCCACTATTGATTGTGAGCCATTTCATACCATTTATTATGGTGCTGCCAAATCGCGCCAAATTGTCGATGGGGAAACCAAAACGCCGTTCGCAGCGCGCCACAAACGAATTGTCGCTCATCTTGTATTTTATCACGCCTTTGCTAAGCATTTGCGGGTCGGTTACCACTCCCTTCATGATGGAGTCGCCGAAAGTCAGAATTTTTGCCATGTTCAAGAAAAGTTTCAAGTTTTTCGGAGGCAAAATTAGAGTTTCGAAAAATGCTGACCAAACATTTGGGACTAATGGCGAAAAATGACGCAGAAATCGTATTTTGGTGATGAAAAAGCCGTTTTTAGGGACGAAAACTTAAAAAATATTCATTCGTCACACAATTTTGGTGGCGAAAGTGATGAAATTTTACGAGAAAAAAGTGTAAATTTGCAGTCGAAAGATGAGAGTTTAGAGGTTATAGGTGAGAGATGAGAGAAAATAAAACATAATCAACTGCAGAAAACTGTCTTTACCCCTTATTCCCTACTCTTTATTCGACAAATTTTGCTACTTGTTTCTACTATGAAAATCGCTGACGAATTTTATCAATGGAAATTTATTGGTGCGTGGGTGCTGTTCATCACGCTGTGGACAATACTTTTCCCCGTGGTGTATATGCCCACTTTTGGCTGGCCTTACGAACAGTTGTGGGACTCGCACGCCACTTTCCGTATTTCGATTCTGACTGCCATAGTGTTTGGCGTTACGCTAGTGAGCCGTGTGCTACTCTACCTCACCACGCACCACAACCATCTGACCGTGGTAGAACACATCATTTGGCTGCTGTGCGAACTGATTAGCGTGTGCCTGTTTTGCGATCTGTTTTTGGCGTTGCATGCGCATTGCGGCTATTTTGCATTGTTGCCAAAGATAATGATGTGTGCCTCGCTGATGTTGGTCATTCCCTACAGCGGATTGTGGATTTTTTTCGAAAAACACCATGCCGACTTGGCACTTGAGGCCAGCACTGCGCTAGTTGCCGACCTAAAAGCGGGAGTCGACCATTCGGCCGAAAATGCAGTGCGTTTCAGCGACAACAAAGGCAATGTGAAACTTGCAGTCGACACCAACAGCGTACTCTACATTGCCTCGGCGGGAAATTATGTGGACATTTGCTACGACAATCGCGGGAAAATTGCTCGCTACAGCCTGCGCAACACCATGAAAGGCATCGAGGAGGCGTGCGAGGCAAACCAGATAGTTCGCTGCCATCGCTCGTACTACATCAATCTGCAAAAAGTGAAATTGATAAAGCACACAACCGACGGTCTGCAGGCCGAGCTGAACGCCGCTAGCATCGACGACATTCCAATTTCGCCCATCTATTCGGCTCGCGTGGTAGAATTATTCTCTGCCCTTTCGCCGCATGCCGATTTTTACTAATTTTGCAGCCGAAAATGTTTAGGTGAGAGATTAGAGGTTATAGGTAAAGGTGAGAGGACTATGGATAAGAGTCTTTGTTCTTTACTCCTTATTCTTTATTCAAAAAAAACAGTATTAGGAAAATGGTAAAAGTTAATTTGAACTACGCAAAACTGCAGGAAAATTACCTGTTTGTAGAGGTTGTGAGGCGCACCGTGGAGTATCAGAAGGCGCACCCCGAAGCCAAAGTGATTAAACTTGGTGTGGGCGATGTTACCCGTCCGCTAGCCGTGGTGGCAGCCGATGGCATGATTCGTGCCAACGAAGAGCTGAAGCACGAGGAGACATTTCGCGGCTATGGTCCTGAGCTTGGCTACAAATTTGCAAAAGCCGCTGTGCAACGCTATTACGCTAAACGCGGCGTGTCGGTCGATTTCGAGGAGCTGACCATTGGCGATGGCATCTGTTCCGACTTGGCAAACATCACCGATCTGTTTGCTTCGGGCAATGTGGTGCTTATTCCCGATCCCGTCTACCCGCTCTACAAAGCCACTTCGATAATGGACGGGCAAGATATTCGATATCTTCCATGCAACGAAGAAAACGGTTTTCTGCCTACTCCACCCGATTTTGCTGCAGGATTGATCTATCTCTGTTCGCCCAACAACCCAACGGGCGCCACGTTCGACCGCGATCAACTGAAAGCGTGGGTCGACTATGCCAACGACTGCGGCGCAATCATTCTGTACGATGCCGCCTACGAGCGTTTCATTGCCGACGACAAACCGCATTCCATCTTCGAGATTGAAGGAGCACGCACTTGTGCCATCGAGTTTTGCAGTCTGTCGAAAACGGCTGGTTTCACCTGCGTGCGTAGCGGCTACACCTTTGTGCCGATGGAACTTGAGCGCGAGGGCTTGAGCCTGAACCGCATGTGGCAGCAGCGCCAATCGACCAAATACAACGGCGCGCCCTACGCTCAACAACGCGGATTGGAGGCTGCGCTGTCGGACGAAGGTCTGCGCCAAGCCGACGAAAACATTGCCTATTACAAGCAAAATGCGCACACCATAACCGAAGTGCTCGACCGCAAAGGCATAACTTACAGCGGCGGTTGGAATTCGCCCTACATTTGGATGCGCTGTCCCAACGGCATGCGTTCGTGGGAGTTTTTCGACTATCTGCTGAACAATGCGCAGGTGGTTGGCACGCCGGGCGTAGGTTTTGGCGATTGTGGCGAAGGCTATTTCCGCCTCTCGCTATTCAACACCCACGCAGCCACCAGCGAGGCCATGCAACGGCTCGATAAGTTGCTATAATTTTCGAAAATGCTTATTTAAAGATTGAAGGGACGCGCCATAGCACGTCCCTTCATTTTTTCTAAATCTCTAACCTATCACCTCTCAACTTTCAACTCTCCCCTTTCACTCGAGTGTGAGCGACAACGAAAATGCTCAATTCGTAGAGGAAATAGAGCGGCACGGTTACAAGCAGCAGTGTGAACACATCGGCTGTGGGCGTGATGATGGCCGCCAAAATGCACAACACCACAAAGGCGTGTTTGCGATATTTCCGCAGCAAGGGCGCATCAATCAATCCAAGTTTTGCAAGGAAATAGGCCACAATAGGAATCTCGAACAAAATGCCCATAAGCAGCGACAGCACCAGCAGCGACGAGGTGTACGATTTTAGCGCAATCTGGTTCACCACCACCTCTTGCACTTGATAGGTGCTGAGAAATCGGAACGCAAAGGGGAAAATGATGAAATAGTTGAGCAGCACGCCCGTAGCAAACAGCAACACACCGAAAAAGATGAGCAGTACCGAATAGCGTTTTTCCTGCTTGTAGAGCGCAGGAGCGATGAAGCCGTAGAGTTGAATGATGAGGTACGGAAACGCCACCACACAACCGAAAATTATCGCCACCTCGAGGTGCGTCATAAACTGCGATGCCAACTCGGTATTGATAAATTGCGTGTCGAATTCGCCCAAGCAGAGCGATGCCCAGCCCGTTTTTTCGCTTAGCCAGCAGAGTGCGCGGTAAAGCACAAAATCGGATTTCGACGGCGCAAAAAGCACACCGAAAAGCGCGTCCTTGAAACAGAACGCCGCCACGGCACACACCGCCCACACAGCCAAGCAACGAAAAAGTACCTTGCGGAACACTTCGACGTGCTCCCAGAAGGTCATTTTCTGCTCATTATCACTGCTTTCCATCGGCTGCGGGTGCGTCGTCGGTTTGGGGAGCCTCGGTGGGCTGTTGCGCCTGCTGCTGAGGCTGATTTGGATTGTCGACGGGCTTTTTAATCTCGTCCTCGATGCCGTTCATGCCCTCTTTGAAAGTGCGAACGCCTTTGCCCAAGCCGCGCATCAGTTCTGGAATTTTTTTGCCACCGAAAAGCAGCAAAACCACAAGCACAATGAAAATAATTTCGGGTGCTCCAATCATTAAAAGTGTCATAAAACCTCCGTTATTCTGGAATATTCAAAAAAATTTCGCAAGTGGAAAAATTGATTTCCCAATTGCCGCCGTTGCACGACTCCCATTGGTATTTCTTTGCCATGGTATCCCACCAATTTTGGAATTTCATGCCTGTTTCGCCCATGTCGTTCACGAGTTTTTCGTAGAGTTCGGCATTATCGGCCGTAAGAATTTTTGCCAACTCGTTCAAGCCATTTCTGCGCTCGAACAGCGTTTGAATCTCATTTTTTTCGTCAGGCGTAACCTGACCTACAAGTTTTTTCATTTTTCTGATATTTTTTAGATTACCACAAAATCGCGAAAAAGCGATTGTCTATTTTTCAAAATTACAATGGAATGCATTTCGCATTTTTTCTTGTTCATCGCGGCTAATGTGGAATTGCGTTGCCACACTTTCCCACTTACTAACAACACGACAAATTTTCTCAATTTCAGTTTTTGCGTCGTTATTTTCGACGCCAAAATACGGAGCAACTTCAATTGCCAATTCAAAATCTAACGAATTATCATTTTCGTTGATATTCAAGCTCAATCCTTGCCCAGAGGATACAGGGTTTAGGTCGTAAGCAGGCGCGAGTGTCCAGCCGTTGCGTCCAAACAAAAATCCATGGTTTCGTAGATGATCATCGCAGTTACTTATGGCGATATTAAACACGATTCGCTGCCACATTTGTCGTAAATCATCGGCAGCACTAAAGCTGTTGCTACTTATCCATTCTGCCAACTCCAAATAACTGCAGCCATCAGTCTCTCCATCTCGATATCCCAGCATAGTCATTGCCGACGTGAAATGAATGCGCCTACCAGCCGCATCACGATCGAAACGCTGTGTCAGAAAAGTATGATTTTGTCCACAAAAACGTCGTGCAGAAAATGGTGCGACAACTATTCCACATCGTTGCGCCAAAGTCATTGCTACAAATTCCCAAGCGCCCACATCGTATCTATCGCGTCGACTGGGAAATTTTGCGATCCACAATCGTTCATCTTTCATCCTGACATTTGCTTTTGGACGCGCTCCTCCTAACGAAGAGCCTAGCGCGACCAACATCTGAAGCCAACGATTGTCTTCATTTTCGAACGCCAAACTTGCCCTTTCTAATTCGCCTATCGAAGTAACTGGCGGAATGTTCATCGAGGCATCATTGTCCAAAAATTCACCGTCTGGCGAAAGTTTTATGCGAATAGCCCCCATGCGACTTTCGTCGTATACTCCCAATAGAAAATCGCTCTCGAACAGCGTTTTCGGAGGTCGTTTTTCTGCTTTTGCTCGAGTTGATTCGCGGCGTTCCAAGAGCATGCGCCCCCATCGATCGGGCGAAGAATCTAACAAAAATCCAAAATTATTCTTCGTTTCTGGAACATATTGATTTCCAGCAAACAACAACAAATCAGAATCCAACTTGCGGCAGCGACCATTACTTATCCATTCGTCAGACAGATTCATAGAAAAGACCTCGCGTCCGCGAATTAAATTAGCTGTTAAAACGCCAACGAAAACTGGTTTACAACCAAAGGCATCATCAAAATAGATATAGATTTGCTTACTCATATTGTACCTTGCTTGCGCGTTTTCCTATTTGTAATCCTGCATCTTGCAATTTTCGTCCTAAATTATCATCTTGGGCTATTTTAAACAAATCTTGCTCCAATCCCAAAACAATCAGCACTCGCAGGTACGAGCCCAAACTAACGCCCTCGTCACCTTTTTCAATTTTTATCAAAGCATTGCGCCCAATGCTCGCCCGTTCTGCCACCTGAGTGGTACTTAAATCGCGTCGCAACCGCGCCAAACGAATATTTTCTCCCAATTCGCGTAGTTGACGCTCAAATTTTGGCAATAATTTTCTTTTCATCACATCATAATGTTTCAAATTCGGTGCAAAAATACAACTTTTTGTTTGCAATTCCAAACATTATGATAAAATTATTTTTGAGGATTGATTTTCAATTAAGTCATTAAATCATTGCTTTATTAAGTTATTGTCTACCACTCCTCCTTCACTTCGAACGGGTCGAGATAGGAAATTTCGGGTATTTCGCTGCCTGCCTGAATGCCTTTTTGCTGAAGCGACAGTTGCAGTGTGCGTGTGGCATTGCGCTCGAGGTGCGACAGAATGCATTGCTGACGGCTTGGCGTGTTGGCGTCCATGGTCAGGCGGTCGTTGAGCCAAATGCAGCGGTTGCAATGGTAGGCATCGCAGTGGCGACAGAGCGGCGCGTGATCCAATTGCAGCAACTGCTTGTTTGGAATGTTCAGCCCGCTATCGAGGTCGCCAACGGAGCGCGTGCTTTCGGGCTTGGCGTGGTTCATTCGGTTCGAAACACCCATCTTTTCGTCGTAGTAGAAGGCTGGACAGAGGTAGAATTTGCCATTCGGTGCCACAGTGATGTTGCCCACGCCCGCATCGCAGTTGTGCATCTCTTTCAACGAGAGCCGATCGGTGATAATGTTCACGCAGCCAACACTTTTCTCAGAGTCTGTCTTTGCGCTGGAAATCAATAGGTTACCAGCTACTTTTGCGAGCGTGTCGAGTGCCTTTTTGTAGGCTTCAATCTGATCGTCTTTGAAAGTTTCGATGTCGGTAAGGCTAATGTTCAGTCGCTCCACTTGCGGCAGCAGCGCAGCAATGTCGTACTGTTTTTCGATAAATTCGCCGATGGTCAGTCGCAGCACAGCGGTTTTGCCCTCTGCGTGCACTGGCACGCCGTTGTAGACCTTCACATCGCGACCAATCTTCACATGGTCGATGCTCTCGATAACCTCGGCATATTCGGCTGGCAATTCGTAGTCGGGATAGACATACTGAATCATCAAATTCTGTTTCATGCCGAAGAGAATGGCTTTTTTCAGCGTATCTATCGGCATCAGATGGCGCTCGGTAAGCGGATTGTTGGCATGGCAGTAGGCCACGCTGGTGTCGTCGAGCAAGATGACAAGATATTGCATGTATGTTTTCATGGTTAGCAGATGTTATCGGTTTGTGGTTTAGCGGCTTGTTGTGCCTCGAACTCTTCGCGTTTGCCCTCTAGTTCGAGTTTGCGATAGAGGCGATTCCAATAGTAGTTGTTTGCACGCACGCGGGCTTTGTGCATCAGGCAGATGGCTGTGGCGCGCTGATAGACGGTGTGCGTGCAGGCGGCGTCGTAGTTTTCGCCTTGGCACCATGCGCAGCCGCCGGCCACTTCGCAGTCGGCACACTCGGGCGTCGACTGTGTGCAGCGGTCGAGCGTGAGGAACGGGCGCAGTTTGTTGTTGTCGATGCCATCGTGAATGTTGCCGATGATCCACGCCTCTTTGTCGCGCAGCGAGTATTGCGCAAAGCGTGTGCAGGGATAGAAGTTGCCTGCGGCATCAATCGAGAGCATGCGTCCTGCTCCACACCAGTTTTGGTTTTGCATCACGCAGTCGAGCGGTTTGCCCATGTCTTCGTTGAAGAACGAGCAGGCATAATCTTGATATAGTCCTTTGTCGATGATGGCATCGGCCAGTTGCACCAGTTGCTCCTCGAAACGCAGGTCGTCGCCCTCGTGCCACACATCTTCGAACACGCAGTTGATGTTCACTTGGTGAATGCCGAGGTCGTAGAGGTGAAGCACGCTCTCGCAGATATACGGAATGTCGGCCGACGAGATGGTAACTTTCGTGCCATCGCCAGGGAACTGACATTGCCACAGGGCGATGTTGCGCACCACATCGTCGTACGAGCCGCGCTCTTCGCCTTTGGCCTTTTGTTCGTCGGTCTGTTTCCAAATGCGGTTCAGGTCGTGTTTGCGGCGCGTGCCATCTATGGTGATGCCGATGGATACGTGCGAACGATTTTTTTCGATGAAACGCTGCACCTTCTCGCTGTGGTAGTTTATGCCGTTGGTCGAGAAGTTGAAGCGGTACGAATTGAACCAATGGTGATTGCGGCGGAAGAGTTCCGACTTGATGTAATCACAGATTTGGTCTATTAGGTCTATTTCCAGAAACGGCTCACCGCCTATGAAGTCCCACACCACGCTCTCGTAGGCGAAGTTTGGATCCATTTCGCGGTCGAGCACATAGTCAATGGCCGCCTTTGCCACGCTCCACGGCATGCGCTCCTGTTCATTTTTTCCAACCAAGTAGCAATATTTGCATGCCAGTTGACAGTCCTTGGTTACGATGAAGGTGATATTCTTAACACCAGCCTCCTTCCATAGTTTATTGTTTTGTCTGATCAT
>CAVFDI010000019.1:0-26620 GCA_963621145.1 Paludibacteraceae bacterium
TTCGTCCGTCATCAATTTCAATTGCGCCATTGTATGTGCCAATGCGTGTATTGCCAAGCGAGTCAACAAGGTTAATTTTGATATCGTAAACATCACCACTAAGTGCAATAACCACAGTTCCCTCTTTAATGCCATAGCCAGTTTGTTCGCCTGCATCGTCAACTTCGCACCACGTGCTATAGTTTGTACTAAACGTACCAGCTGGATAATCCTCATCAGCGCTCAATGTGTAAGTACCAGCAACGAGTTTAATTTCGCCATCTTCGGTTTCACCGCCATTGGTATAAAGGTCGATTTGTACGGCACTTCCTTTCGAGTTGAAATAACCCTCGCTATCAGTAGTCATGTCGGTATAAAGAACCAACTCAAAATTATTGGCTTCTGAGTAATCAGTTCCATAGAAAGTTGCGTATCCTTCAATAAATTCAACTTCGGTCGTGTCGGTCGTGGTTGGAGTTGGTGTTGGAGTTACAACTTCGGTCGTGTCGGTCGTGGTTGGAGTTACACCTTCGTTCTTTTCTTTGTCTTTTTTGTCGCACGATGCTAGACCTGCAACAAGTGCCACAGCGGCGAGGCAATAGAATAATTTTTTCATCGTTTTGAATGTTTTGGTTATAATTCGATACAAATTCGACTGCAAAGGTACAAATTTTTTCGAAAACAACATGCTTTTGTACAAAAATTTCGCTAGAAATGCAGTTTTTTTCGACAAACGGCAAATCAATTGTCTAATTTCCAACTTTTAATTAATGGTGAAGCAAAAGAAAAACGGCTCGAAGATTATTCTCCAAGCCGTTCATTACTAGACGATTATAGTCTTACTTTCTTATGCGGTAAATTTTATCGATGTTCAAACTCTTTTCGGCTGGTGCCAACGCAGGAGCAAGTTGTTCGCCTGCGTAGTCGAACTCATAGCTAACTGCTTTGCCGCAAACGTGCGCACCCTCGGTGAATGGAGCCACAATCAATTGGTATTTGCCCGCTAGCCATATTGGCAGAACCTCAATTGATACATCTTGATTGCCAGAGTAAACGATAAATTGGTAGTTAGACGGACGATATCCCACCATATTATCGACATAATCTTGCAGATAGTTCTCTGCACCATGCGCAGCAATGGTATCGGAAAGCTCGGCATAATAGACATACAGCTGATTTTCGTCGCTCGATGTGATGTGGAACAGAGTGTCCTCATCGGAAGTGATTTTGAGCTCCACGTTGCTCTGTTCAACGGCTTTGGTCGTGAAGTTGTGGACATAAATTTTGCCATCGTTGTTGCCCAGCGAATCGAGATAGAAGGCGGCAGCAACATGCTCGGTTTGTGGTGCTAGACCAGGACCAATTGCCAAAGTGTCCTTGCCAGTAGTGGCAAAATCGGTAAAACTGTAGTTGTAACCACGCTGTGCAAGTTGTGCAATGTAGCTGGTTACATACTCATACTCGTACTCGATGAAACCAGCCTCACCCAGCGAATCGATAATTGCCTCGTACTCCTCTTTTGTTCCATAGAGGGTGAAGTAGGTTTTGCCGAGCGAATCGGGAGTGACGGCTACAATAGCAGAGCCATCGGTCAGTTCTACGACATCGAATTTGAATGGCTCATTTACCACTTACTCTTCGTTGTCTTGTTTGTTGCACGAGGTGGCAATACCTGCTACGAGAGCCACGGCTGCAAGCGAATAAATTACCTTTTTCATTGTTTGATAGAATTTAGGTGTGAAAAATTATTGTTAACGCCGCAAAATTACAATTTTTCTCCGAAGCGAGCAAAAATCTGTCGATTTTATATTTTTTTATAGGTAAAAGTGCAAAAATCAAACTTCTTCAGCCATTGCGTCTAATACAAAAAAAAGTGACGGGTACTACGAGTGCACCCGCCACAATTCAATGATTTTGCCTATTTTTCGCGATTATTTCCTCATCTTCTCGACAGCCTGCGAAATGTTGATGATAAAATCGCCCATGCGCTCGAACTCGGCTATCAGATCCATGAAATAGACGCGTTCTTGGTACGAGCCTTTGCGGTCGAGGTCGCGAATGGACTCTTCGCGCAGTGCATCGCGCCGTTCATTTATGCGCACTTCGCAATCGACGGCCGCCTGCAAGTCGATTGGTTTGCCCTCGTCGCTCTGCAAATTGGCAACCATCACGCAATAGGCATCGTCAACCAGTCCAGCCATCTCGTCGATAGCCGCCATCTCGTTTTCGCTGAAGTGTTGCCCGTGTTCGTTGCGGCGCGCCAACAGACGACTGATGGCTTCGCCCGAGTCGCCAAGACTCTCCAGTTCGTCGATTATGCGATAGACGGCAGTCAAGCCCTCGCGCGTGCGTTCGCTGATGCTTCCTTGCGGAATATCGTTGGCAAAAGTGGCAATTTCGTACTCAATTCGATCCGAAATCTCCTCGTATTTCACCAATTTTTGACGATATTTCTCGAATTCATCGGCATTTGTGGCATGAATAGCCTGTTTCACATAGCCAAATCCTTTTTGCAAAATCTGTCCGAAATGAACCACCTCTTTCCACGCCTGCACCACCGATAATTCGGGCGTTGCCATTGGTCCTGCGCTAATGAATTTCACCTTGAAAATCTCGTCTTCGGGGTTCACCTTGCTCTTGATGAGCACAGTTACGATTTTTGCAATTTGTGGCACAAACCAAATCAGAATGCAGGTGTTGAAGGTGTTGAACAGCGTGTGAAGCATCGAAAGTCCGTAGAGTGCTGCTGTTGCTTCGGGCGATGTAGGATTGAGCATGCCGCTGGGCAGTTCGGCAGGATTGGGATAACCTAGCCAAGTGATAGTTAGTCCGATAAAGTTCACAAACGGGCGGAACAGTGCCAACGCCCAAATCACGCCAAACACGTTAAATAGCGTGTGCGCCAAGGCGGCACGTTTGGCATTCACATTGGCCATGGCGGCGGCAATGTTGGCAGTGATGGTGGTGCCGATATTTTCGCCAAGCACCATGGCAGCAGCCATATCGAACGGCAGCCAACCCAGACTGAGCATGATGAGCGTGAGAGCCATGGTAGCGCTCGACGACTGCAAAACCAGCGTCAGCACTGTGCCAAACGCCAAGAACAGCAGCACCGACCAAAATCCGTAGCCCGTCCAACGACTGATGAAAGCCAACACTTCGGGCGTTTTTTCGAGATCTGGCACCGAATTTTTCATCAGCGAAAGTCCTAGAAACAGAAGCGAGAAACCGATTATAAACTCGCTGATATTTTTGTAGCGTTCGTGTTTCGACACGCTCATCACAAAACCAACGGCCATGAGCGGCACTGCTAGCACCGAAATGTCCATTTTGAAGCCCAAAAGCGAGATGAGCCACGCCGTAACCGTAGTGCCGATGTTCGCGCCCATTATCACGCCAATGGCCTGATCGAGAGCCAGCAAACCTGCATTCACAAAGCCAACCACCATCACCGTGGTGGCGCTCGACGACTGAATTATCGAAGTGATGGTCAAGCCCGTGCCGACGCTCTTCACGCGGTTCGATGTCATGGCTGCCAAAATATGGCGCAAACGCTCGCCCGCCGCCTTTTGCAGACCCGAACTCATCATATTCATGCCGTACAAAAACATGCCCAGCGCACCAAGCAATGTCAGTAGTTGCAAAGTCAGTTCCATAATTTTCAAATTTCAAATTTCAAATTTCAGATTAGGCGATGAGTTTATTGAATCGCCAATAATTAAGTAATTGGAAATTAGGCAATTAAATAATTAAATCGCCTGCATTCTTACAAGATAAACGGTGTATGCCACGTAGCACAGCACCATCAACACGCCAGCCCAGCGCGTAATGCGACCGCGAATGCCAAACAGCATTGGAATGATGGCTGCAGCAATCATCACCGCATAATCGACCATGGTGATGCCGCCACCCGTGAGCGGAGCAATCTGCGAACTGACGCCAAGAATGAATGTGATATTGAAAATGTTCGAACCGATGATGTTGCCCAGCGCCAACTGCGTATTCTTTTTGAACGCCGCCGCTAGCGAAGCCGCCAATTCGGGCAACGAAGTGCCGCACGCTATCAGTGTGATGGAGATGAACGCATCGTTCACGCCCCACGCCTTGGCTATCTCCACCGCCGAATCGACAAAATAGTGGCTACCAACAACCAAGGCAGTCAGGCCAAGCACTATGTAAAGCACCGCCAGCCAGAGTTTGCTCTCCTTTTTTGCCTGCTCCACATCAGCCATTTTTTCGGCATGTTCGGCCGAGCGTTTATCGCGCCAAAACGAAATCCACATGAACGCCACAAAGCAAACAAGCAGCACAATGCCATCGATGCGACCGATAGAGACCGCCGTGCCATCGAAGAAATTGAACGCCAGCACCAAAACCAGCACCGACACGAACACGCACGCAGGCATTTCGAAACGCATATTTTCGCGCGTCACCGCCACAGGCCAAAGCGCCGCAGTCAAGCCCAAAATGGCCAGCACATTGAACGAATTGGAGCCAATCACATTACCGATGGCGACATCTACATTTCCTTGCCACGCGCCATACGAACTCACAGCCAACTCGGGCATAGAGGTGCCAATGCCCACAATCACCGCGCCTATCACAAAGTCGGAAATGCCATAGCGACGCGCCACCGCTACCGAGCCATCGACCAAACGGTCGGCACCCCAAACAATGCCAACCAACGAAATTACAAAAATAAGATAAACCATTAGAAATCAATTATTTAAGATGAATATTCAGCCATACATAAATTCATCGAAAAAAGAGAAAATACGCATAGCAAAAAAAAGAGATTCTGGAGCGATTTTTCGCTCAAAAAATCTTCACCCTAAATAATGAGTTTGCCCAAGCGGATAAGGCTTTGGCTGCTGCGCAAATTGACGACTTGCGACGAGCCAAACAGCGCGCACGGCACTGCTGCAACTCTGCACTGTGGCAGGCTGCCCGCTTTCAGATTGATGGAGTGATAATTGGTGTTGAAGCGGCGACTGCGACCATCGAGCACCTTATTGGTTCGCGAAGCGATTTGCGCTGTAACCGAAAAAATCCCGGCATCGCACGTCGCCTCGGATCCGCCTTGCTCGAAGCAATCGTCGCTATACGATTCGGCAGAAACAACCACAACATCAGCCGTTTCGACCTGCCAGCAGCCGCACAGAGCCACCAACAAGCCAATCAACAACGGATAAAATGCGGTATGAACGAACCGTTTCATGACATTGCAAAGGTAACAATTTTTTTTGAGTAAAAAGTGAAGACAAAAGAATAAAGATAAAAGAGTAAAGACAAAATGGTGTTAGCAATTTTTCATAGACGTAAATTTTGGACTTTCATTCCAAATTTTACGCGAAAAATTGGAGAGTAAATCCACAAAATGGCGTAAATTTTGGAATAGGCTTGCAATTTTCAGAAATTAGGCGCAAAGAAAGCGGCTCTCAAATTCTGTTTGAAAGCCGCTTTTCTATATCAACGCTAGCCAACTATTTCACATCTTGTACCAAGCGAACAGAATAGGCCGAGAAACGATTATCATTCTTCATTTCCAAATAACTAGATTGAAAATCAAAAAATTTCGCAGCTTCATTTTCCCATACTTCGGTAGCCGACCAATAACATCCTTCTAATGCTACGAAATCAACCGTCAAATTCGCACGATGTCCTGCCGCAGGCAGAAATACTGCACCAGCCTGCTCCATCAGTTGCCATTGCGCAAGGCTAAACGTCTGATGAGCGGCATACGCTGTAATGTCAGTTCCTTTGTCCGAAAACCCGCTCTTAAAAACAACACCATCGGGGAGAGTCCAGTTATCAGGCAAAAGAACCATGCCATTGACAGAATCAGTTTCACTCAATTTGATGCAGGCTGTTCCATATTTGCTTTTGTAATCATTGCGAGAATAAAACAGATATTCCCACTCATCAATTGTAAGCGTGCGCCAAGTAGAACCATCGCCAATGTTCTGTCCCCAATCTGCAAAATCGCCAGCATAAGCAGCCTCTATTCGCACAGTATCGACGCCCCACTTTTGTGCGCCTTTGTCGGCACTCCAACCAAATAGGTCAATTTTGTCGGCAAGATCTTTACCAGTCCATTCAATCGATTTTGCATCGAACGACGCGTCAACCACATTATCGATGCCAATAAAATCGTACTGATTTTCAGCGAATGACCATTTTTGAGTGGAGCGCGTATATTGCAAATTGCCCGACGAAAACTTTACGGTCTTGTCGGAAGCAACCGAAAATACGGCAGAGATAGCACGAATAGGCGGTTTCACGAACGAGATGCTATCGACCTCGTCAACAGCGAACTCCACTTCGGTGCCATCGCTTTTGTAGACATAAAAATTGCTCTGCGCCATGGCACAAACGCCCATGCAGAGGGCAACTGCGGAAAAAATTAGTTTTTTCATGACAAGAATTATTTCTGATTTCTAAATTTCTAATTTCTGGTTGGTTTCTCTATCAACTTATCAACTCTGACCTCTATCTTACAATCACTTTTTGCGCTTTATTGCCAATTTTTACAATGTAGACGCCGTTCAACTGACCATTTAGGTGCGTCACATCGCGACCGAGAATGTCGAAAATCAGCATTTCGTCTGCGCCATAGATGCGTCCGTTTTCAGCGTAGAGCGAGCCAAGAAAAACCTCGTCCAAAGCCGTGTGTCCACCCACGAAAATGGCGGAGACAACCACATCGGAGGCGGGCATCAGGAAATTCGGAATAATGAACTTGCCCGTGTTCACCACAATGGATTGTTCGCCTGCCATCGCACTATATTCCGACAGCATGAAACCCTTGTCGGGCGTGGCAGAGAGCAACACCTCGTCGCCCAAATGAGCGGTAGCGCAGTTGGCCTCCACGCTGCCATGCTCGCACGCGGCAATGGTCACTTTGTAATCGATCTTTTCGATCACAGCCACAACTTCCACTGCGCCCGCTGGCATCACAAATGTGTGATTTTCGCCAACAACAATGCTTGTTTCAGCGGTTTTTGCGACAAACGAAGTTACATGGCAGCCCGCATCGACAGCCACATCGAGCGTGATGATGTCGCCCACTTGCGCCGAATCGCGACTGCACGAGACGCTACCATTTTCGCATTCAGCAATGGTGATAGCAAAATTCACTTTCTCGAAAGTAGCCGAAATCGAGACATCGCCCGCAGGCATTTTGAAAGCATTGTCGCTCACTTTCACCGATTTAGAGTCCGTCACAACCTCGAGCGTAGCCAAGCGATAGCCTGCCTCGGGCGTGATGGTCAGCGAAACATCGTCGCGATACTGAGCCGTAGACACAGCCTGCACAGTGCCATGTTCGGTGGCATTTATCGTGATTTTATAATCGATTTTTGTGAACACAGCCACCACCTCGACGGCACTTGCTGGCATCACAAATGTGTGATTTTCGACAATATCTATCACATTTTCGCCATATTTTACCACAAGCGACGATAGTTTTGCGCCATCGCACGGAATGACTTCGATCGTAACAGTCTCGCCCATTTGCGCAGTCTTGCAATTGGCAGAAACGCCGCCATTGGTCGTTGCGGCAATGGTTATGGCGTAATCTTCTTTCACAAACGAAGCCGACACCGTAACATTGCCCGCTGGCATCACAAATGTGCTGTCGGCTGCAATGTCGACAACCACATCGCTGCCATATTTTGCCGAAACAATCGCGCGATAGCCAGTTTCTGGCACAATAGCGAGCGAAATGGTATCGCCTATCTGCGCAGTGGTGCGGTTTGACGTGATGCTGCCATGTTCCGTTGCAACAATCGCCACGCTATAATCAATCTTCGAAAACGATGCCGACACCGTAACATCGCCTTTTGGCATGGTGAATTGATTGTTGGCATCGAGCGGCTGCTCTGTGCCATCGTCGGCAAGCACTTTCAGCGAGCCAGCAACGAGCGCGCAGCCTGCATCGGGCGTTACAACAAGCGTAACTTTGCTGCCTGTGGCGACATACGACGCTCCACTCTCGACACCCGTTGCCGCTACTTTGCCATTCTGCATATCGGCAATATCTAACAAATAGACATCGGCCACTGCACGAACCGATTGTCCTGCATCGCGATTTGTAGGATTATAAAACATCCATCCGTGATTAACAAGATTATTGGAATCGTAAAACCAGAACACAAACGCTTCGCTCCAAATATCGCGGAAATGGTATGTGGTAGGAAATTTAGCGGTAGTTGCATCGAGTGTAGAGGTCCAATATGCACCCTCATCATTCACGTACCATAATTCATTCATTTGATCGCCCGAGGCTGGCAAGAATATGTGATTGTCATTGACTTTACTCTTAAATATAAAGCCATTTATGCCCGTGCCTTGGTAATTTATTTGCCAAATAGTATCGCAATAGAGGAATAGTTCGTTCCATTCGTCCATAGTGCCCATACGCCATGCGCCATGCCAATTTTGTACGGCGGCATCGTCGTCAGGTTCAAGCACAAGTAAGCTATCGGGCGTTCCAAATTCAGTAGTAACAGTATATTTCAGAATATCAGCCCACTTATAATTTGTTTCAGTATAGGTTTCTTTCGTTTCTACCTCGCCCCAAGCATAATAGTTGCCCGTGCTGTTTGGTGCAATGGAGCCAATATTCATCGTGGCCCATTTCAGCTTACTAGGCAAGCCCAAATCGACCCAACCATGGTTTTCGCAAAAGCCCGAAGGTTTGGCAAATTTCGCTTTAATATTCACATTGGCGAGCGGCATGGTGAATTTGTCGTTGGTAACAATAAGCGAATCGCCAGCCTCGGTGCGCAGCGTGAGCAATGCCAGTTCGTAACCTTCGGCAGGTTCTACGGTGAGCGATATTTCGTCGTTGTAGTTGCCAACGGTTTTGCTAGGCGTAATTTTGCCATTCTCCGAATCTTCTACGCTGATGGTGAATTCCAGTTTTTTGTAGGTGGCCGTTACGGTAGCATTGCGCGATGGCATGGTCATGTTCAAATTGGAGTTTGTGGCTTGCTTTTCGGTGAGCGAAAAGCCCATGGTTTCCCAACGATCGAACGTAAAACCAGTTTCGGGCGCAGCGGCGCGCAAGCTCAAACTTGTGCCTTGCTTGTAGGTTCCGCCAGTGAAGGCTGCTCCAGTAGCGGCATCGACTACATTGGTGCAGGTGAGTGTGCTGGTAGTTTTGGTGCGCACCGGACGAATGTGCCGCCCCAAATAACGCTCCGCATTCATCCAACAATAGCCTGCATGCCGCTGTATTCCCATACTATACAACAGAATTTCACACGCTTGATTGGAATGATAACTATTGTTATTACACAGAGTACTCGACCAATAAGCGCCGTAATTATGACTGTCTAAAGGAATCAGCAAATTGGGAGTTTTGGTGCCATACCTAGTTAGTTTCATGTATTTTGCAACTGTATTTTCTTTTACAATCTCCCATGTACAGTTATTTATCAGTTCGCACCAATCGTCAGCAGTAGGCATTTGCCAGTTGCTACCCCAATTCACGAATGCGGCATCGTCCACATCCTCGAGCGTTGTACGACCATCGGTAAAACCATTTTTGCCATTTTGGGCAGTTGCGCAATATTTGGTGATGGAGTCGCTAGCATTACCATATTTGTAGTTTGCCCAAGTGAATTCCGTTTTGGGACTTGTCTCGCCCCACGCATACAAAGTGCCAACTTCGGTGCTTGTGCTTGCGCCCATATTGCAAGTAGCCCACAGAATACCGCTCGGCAAGTTTAGATCCACATACTCGTGCCCGTCGATCGATTCGGCATTGGCACACAACACGCTCGCACAGAGCGCAATTGAAAGTAAAAATTGCTTTTTCATATCCTTAGTCTTTAGTTTTTTAAGTAAGATTTTTAGGGAAATCTTCAGCGCACAATCACTTTTTGAATTTCATTCCCCACTTTCACCAGATAAATGCCGTTCAAGTTGCCATTCAGACGCGTCACATCGCGTCCAAGCATATCGAAAATCTGCATTTCGTCCGCGCCATAGATGCTCCCATTTTCAACATAGAGGGCAAGAGCGTTTTCGGCGACCGAAATATCAGTAGTTTGTCCCAGTTTGTCGTGCACAGGCCGAATGCTCATCCATGTAGTGCGCGTGTTTGGCATCACGCCCTGCACAGGATAGCCCAGTAAAGTTGCATACTTGCGTCCCTTAGCACTCATAACCACTCCGCCCCAAGCGCCCTTCGAATTGCTGTCGCTTGTGTTAAGCGTGCTGGTCCAAAATTCGCCAGCATAGCCGCGCAAAGATTGCGTGCCATCGTCGTAACAGCCCGCCAAAGGCATCAAAATGGTTTTGCCATTTTTCTGACTTGTCAGTTCACAAACGGTTACTTCGTTTACCGTTTTATCGGCAGCATCGCAGTTTTCGAGCAACTCCTGCATTTCGGCTTTTGTTGGCATGCGCCAACTTCCACCCCATTTTATGCGTGCTGCGTCGTTCACAAATTCCAGCGTTGTAAAGCCATCGGTGGCGTTATATTTTGTCCAAGTGTCATCGTTCACACGAAAAGGCACATCGGTCGTTGCGCTGCCCGACTGTACTGCGCCCCACGCAAAATAGTCGCCATTTTCCTCAGGGCTATCTGCTCCAATGTTGCAAGTAGCCCACAGCAAGCCACTCGGCAAGCCAAGATCGACATAATCGAATCCATCGACCGACTCGGCACTGGCACAAAGCGTCGCAACCAATGCCAGAGAAAGAAAAATAAGTCGTTTCATCTTCGTGTTTTCAGTTAAGGTAGGTTCTAAAAATTCTACGCTTTTATTGTTTTTCTTTGGTAAGTTCCAAAATGCTTTTGCGGTTTTGATCGCTCTTTGCGAATTTTCGTTTCTAATCGGCATCTTTCTCGATACTCTCCTAGGAGAAATAAACAAAAGCAACTATCTGATTTATAATTAGTTAGCCCCCCCCTATTTCTAGGGAGGAGGGCTTTTTTGTCATTTTTCAGACTGCAAAGTTAAGAAAATTTTCACACTCTGCAAAAATTCTCGACAAAATCAACGAAACGCAAGATGAAAAATCTAACCTTGTTCGATAAGCCTGTCAACTCTATTTAATCTCTTTCACCAAGCGCACCGAACCTCCATAATGACGATCACCGCTTTGCAAAGAGAGTCTCTCGGAACTGAAATCAACACTTTTTACCAAACTATCATCGTGCGGTGTGCTCGACCAATAGTTCGCACGATACTGCACACCATACACGGCAGAACCGCCCCGATAACCCGTAGCAGGCAAGAAAACAGCGCCAGCCTGCTCCATCAACTGCCACTCAGCCAGCAAAAAACTATTGTGCGAAAAATTATCTCGATTTGAATTGTGATAAGAACTACCGACTTTGCCCTCGGTGAGATTCTCATTTTGCACCAGCTCAAGCCCTTTTTGCGAGACAGAATTAAACTCAATGCGTTCTGGACATTTCCAATTATCTGGCAAAATAAACAAACCATTCACGCCATTCACAGAACCAAAGCCAACCAAATTAGCGGCATTTTCACGAGTAAAAAACAGATAATCCCACTCCGCCGACGTGAGCGTGCGCCAAGTCGTGCCATCGCCAATATTTTCCCCCCAATCTACAAAATTACCGCTGTAATCACCGTCGTTGGTAGAGGTGCTAATGCCCCATGGTGCAGTGGTGTTGTTGGCACTCCAGCCAAACAATTCAATTTTACCTGCAAAGGCAGAATTCCCCACAACAGCAGCCACGCCTAACGTGTCATACTGATTTGCGGCAAAAATCCACGTGTCGGTAGATTGCGTATAGTGCAAATTACCCGACGAAAAAAGCACATTCGTTTCGTCCGAAACCGAGAAATAAGGTTCTTTCGAAGGACCGGTGAACGATATGCTATCGATCTTCGCCACCGATTTCTTTTCGTACGTGCCATCGCTGTAGTAGATGTAAAAACTGCGCTGCGCCATAGCAAATGCGCCAACACAAAGCGCAACGATTGAAAAGACTAGTTTTTTCATGACAAGATAAAATTTGTTTATTCGAATATTTGGGGCTTTAAACTTATAAACTTTCGCCACCAATTTTTGCAAAGTTAGACATAATTTTCTAACTGACAAAATATCAGCCCATTATTTCCCAAAAAAAACGCAATTCGATTCTGGATGGCGATAAACCTCTAACCTCTCAACTCTCACCTCTAAACTATTAAATGCACAACAAAAAAATGGTTCCCATTTTCATGGAAACCATTTTCTTTTATCGAATGCTGTATTTTATTCAGCTTTCTCTTCGGCTTGAGCTTCTGGAGCAGCCTCTATAGGTGCTTCTTCGGCTTTTGGAGCGGCTTTTTTGCTGCGGCGTGTGCGCGTAGCCTTCTTAGCAGCCGTCTCTTTCAGCATGTTCTCGTTGTAATCGACCAATTCGATGATGCACATTTCGGCAGCATCGCCCTGACGGAAACCAGTGCGCAGAATGCGTGTGTAGCCACCTGGACGATTAGCAACCTTCTGCGAAATCTCGCGGAACAGTTCCGTAACAGCCTCTTTTTGGCGCAGGCGACCGAACACAATGCGGCGCGAAGCCGTGGTGTCGTTTTTCGATTTGGTGATGAGCGGCTCGATGAACACTTTCAGTGCTTTTGCCTTAGCCGTTGTCGTCTTAATGCGCTTGTGCATAATGAGCGAGCAAGCCATGTTCGACAGCAGGGCTTGGCGGTGTTCAGCCGTGCGGCCCAAGTGATTTACTTTCTTGTTATGTTTCATAGCGTGTTAGTCTTTATCAAGTTTATACTTCGAGAGGTCCATGCCAAACGACAGGTTCATGCTTGCAAGTTTGGTTTCCAACTCGTTCATCGATTTGCGACCGAAGTTGCGGAATTTGAGCAATTCAGCGCGCGTTGTTTCGCAAAGTTCACCCAGCGTGTCTATTTCAGCCGCTTTCAAGCAGTTCAGGGCGCGCACCGAAAGATCCATGTCGGCCAAACGGCTCTTGAACAATTGGCGCAGACGCAACGACTCCTCGTCAAACTCCTCGTCCGTAGGTTTCTCGGTCAAGTCGAGTTCAATCTTGTCGTCGCTGAACAGAATGAAGTGTTGAATCAGAATGCGAGCTGCCTCTTGCAGAGCGATTTTCGGGAGAATCGAACCATCGGTAGTGATTTCGATGGTCAATTTCTCGTAGTCGGTTTTCTGCTCCACACGGTAGTTGTCAACGCTGTATTTCACGTTCACAATAGGCGTGTAGATGGCGTCGATGGCGATAGTGCCAATCTCTTCTGGAATCGATTTGTTCTCGTCGGCTGGCAGGTAACCACGACCTTTGTCCATGGTCAGTTCCATGTGCATTTTGGCCGATGAATCCATGCGGCAGATGACCAATTCGGGGTTCAGCACCTCGAAGTCGGCCAGTTGCGGAGTGAGATCGCCAGCGGTAAGTACCTCTTTGTTAGCAACATCGAGTACGATGCGTTTGCATTCGGCATCCTCGTGCAGTGCTTTGAAACGAATGTGTTTCAAGTTCAAGATGATGCTTGTAACATCGTCGTACACACCAGGAATGGTAGCAAACTCGTGGTCCACACCATCGATTTTCACCGAGGTGATGGCGTAGCCTTCGAGCGACGACAGCAGAATGCGGCGCAGGGCATTGCCAATGGTGATACCGAAACGAGGCTCCAGTGGGCGAAATTCGAACTTGCCGAACGAATTTGTCGACTCCACCATGATGACCTTTTCGGGTTTTTGAAATGTTAATATGGCCATATTCGTATCGATTATTATTTAGAGTACAACTCTACGATTAACTGTTCCTTGATGTTCTCAGGAATGTCGGCACGCTCAGGCGTGTGCAGGAATTTGCCAGCCATTGCGTTGTTGTCCCACTCGAGCCAAGGATATTTAGCGTGGTTGAAGCCGTTTAGTGCGTCAACAATCACAACCAGCGATTTGTCGCGTTCGCGCACGGCAATCACCTGTCCTTGTTTTACATTGTACGAAGGGATATTCACAACAGCGCCATCGACCGTGATGTGACGGTGCGAAACGAGCTGACGAGCAGCGGCGCGTGTTTTGGCTATGCCCAAACGATAAACAACATTGTCCAAGCGGCTCTCGAGCAGTTGCAGAAGCACTTCACCCGTAACGCCTTTCGAACGTTCGGCACGCTCGAACAGAATGCGGAACTGACGCTCTAGCACGCCGTAGGTGTATTTGGCTTTTTGTTTCTCTTTCAATTGAGTGCCATACTCCGAAGTTTTGTGCTTACGCGAGTTGCCATGTTGTCCAGGAGCGTAGTTACGACGCGCTTGTGCTTTGTCGGGTCCGAATATCGGCTCGCCAAATTTGCGAGCGATTTTTGATTTTGGTCCAATATATCTTGCCATTTTCTTTGATTTTTAGCGGTTTATACTCTTCTGCGTTTTGCGGGACGGCAACCGTTGTGTGGCAGCGGCGTAACGTCGACGATTTCGGTAACTTCGATGCCAGCACCATGCACGGTACGAATGGCCGATTCACGACCGTTGCCCGGACCTTTCACATAGGCTTTCACTTTTCTCAGACCAAGGTCGAAGGCTACTTTTGCGCAGTCTTGAGCGGCCATCTGGGCTGCATAAGGCGTATTCTTTTTCGAACCGCGGAAACCCATTTTACCAGCCGACGACCACGAGATAACCTGACCTTCAGCGTTGGTAATTGTTACTATAATGTTATTGAACGACGAGTGTACGTGCAGTTGGCCAACGCCATCTACTCTAACCACCCTTTTCTTGGTTGCTACTACTTTTTTTGCCATAACTTCTAATTTTTAGCAGTTAAACATTACTTAGTTGCTTTCTTCTTGTTAGCAACAGTCTTTTTCTTACCTTTGCGCGTGCGGGCATTGTTTTTGGTACGTTGTCCGCGCAGAGGCAAGCCAATGCGGTGACGCACACCTCTGTAGCAACCGATATCCATCAGTCGTTTGATGTTCAATTGCACTTCAGAACGAAGTTCACCTTCGACCTTGAAGTTTGCGCTGATAATTTCACGAATTTTGGCGGCTTCTTCGTCGGTCCAATCTTGAACCTTTTTCGACAAATCGACTCCAGCCTCGGCCAAAATCTTGCGTGCACTACTGCGACCTATTCCGTAGATATAAGTCAATCCAACTTCCCCACGTTTGTTCTGGGGCAAATCTACTCCTACAATTCTTATTGCCATAATTGTTTGTTTTTACTTTATCCCTGACGTTGTTTCATCTTGGGATTTTTTTTGTTAATAACATACAAGCGTCCTTTTCTGCGAACGATTTTGCAATCGTCGTTGCGCTTCTTGATAGATGCTCTTACTTTCATTTTATTGTTAATTTTTTAGTTATTTGTATCTGAACGATATGCGACCTTTGGTCAAATCGTAGGGCGACATCTCCACTTTCACTCTGTCGCCGGGAAGAATGCGAATGTAGTGCATACGCATTTTGCCCGAGATGTGGGCCGTTATTTCGTGGCCGTTTTCCAACTCCACACGAAACATGGCATTCGACAGTGCTTCAACTATCGTGCCGTCCAACTCAATTGCCGCTTGTTTTGCCATACAATCTTTATTTTTTGTTTTTCAATACCTCTTCGATGATGCCGAAATCAGACAAAATGTCAGCCTTACCTCGTCCAATGGCCACTGCATGCTCAAAATGTGCTGCTGGTTTGTGGTCGGCGGTGAAGGTTGTCCACCCATCGCGTTCCATGCGCAGTGCGCGTTTGCCCAGCGTTATCATCGGCTCAATGCAGATGGTCATGCCCGTGCGCAGCAGCGGACCTGTGCCACGGCGTCCGTAGTTCGGAACTTCAGGGGCTTCGTGCATTTCGCGTCCAACACCGTGTCCCACCATTTCACGAACTACGCCATAACCTGCAGCTTCGCAATGTTGTTGCACTGCATTAGCAATGTCGCCCACGCGGTTGCCCTCCACCGCCTTTTCGATGCCCAAGAACAGAGCCTCTTTGGTGGTTTTGAGCAATTGCCGCACCTCTGGTTTCACCTCGCCAACCTCGAATGTGTAGGCCGAATCGCCCACAAATCCGTTTTTCAGCGTGCATAGGTCAATTGTGATGATGTCGCCATCTTTCAGCACCGTCTTCTCCGACGGAATGCCATGCACTACTTGTTCGTTGACCGAGGCGCAAATGGAGGCTGGGAAACCTTCGTAGCCTTTGCAGGCTGGTATTGCGCCGTTGTCGCGAATGAACTCCTCGGCTATGCGATCGAGATAAGCAGTGGTTACACCTGGGGCAATAATTTTTGCCATCTCGGCGAGCGTTTTGCTTACCAGCAAGCTGCTTTCGCGGAGCAGTTCTATCTCTTCGGCTGTCTTAAGGTAAATCATCGTTTTACGAAAGATCAATATGCCGCTATCGAACCCGAACGACCTTTGATACGACCACCCGATTTGAGCAGACCATCGTAATGGCGCATCAGCAAGTGGCTTTCAATCTGTTGCAGCGTGTCGAGCACTACGCCCACCAAAATCAGCAGCGATGTGCCGCCGTAGAATTGAGCAAAGCCTTGCGTGATTCCAAGCATGCTAGCAAACGATGGCATAATGGCCACCAATGCCAAGAAGAAGGAACCAGGAAGTGTGATGCGCGACATGATTTCGTCGATATATTCAGCCGTCTTTTTGCCCGGTTTCACACCTGGAATGAAGCCGTTGTTTCGCTTCATATCCTCTGCCATCTGCGTTGGATTGATGGTGATAGCCGTGTAAAAATAGGTGAATGCGATGATCATCAAAGCGTATACAAAATTATACCAAAATCCTGTATTATCCATGAAAACTCGCATAAAGTTATTAACACCATCGGCATTGAAGCCTGCGAACATGATAGGAAGCATCATGATGGCTTGTGCAAAGATGATGGGCATAACGCCTGCGGCGTTCACTTTCAACGGGATATATTGGCGTACACCGCCGTACTGTTTGTTACCAACAACACGTTTGGCATATTGTACGGGGATTTTGCGTGTGCCTTGAACCAGCAGAATGCTAGCAGCAATGACGAGCAGCAACACAATCAACTCGGCCAAGAACATAACCAAGCCACCTTGAGCAGTGCTAAGGCGCGAGATGAATTCTTGGATTACAGCACTTGGGAAGCGGGCAATGATACCTATCATGATAAGCATCGAGATGCCGTTGCCAATGCCTTTGTCGGTCATGCGCTCGCCGAGCCACATCACAAACATGGAGCCTGCGCACATGATAACCATAGACGATAGGGTGAACCAGAAGCCCGTCTCCATGATGGCACCTGCACCGCGCAGTTGGTAATTCAGGTTTTTCAGATAAGCCCAACCTTGCAGGATAAGCACAAGTACCGTGAGGTAACGCGTGATTTGGTTCATTTTGCGCCGTCCACTTTCGCCATCGCGCTGCATTTTTTGGAAATACGGCACTGCGATGGTGAGCAGTTGCACAACGATTGATGCCGAGATGTAAGGCATGATACCGAGGGCGAAGATAGACGCGTTGGAGAACGCACCGCCCGAGAACATGTCGAGCAACGACATCAAACCACCCTCCGTCTGCGCCCGCAATGCTTCGAGGGCGCTAGGGTCGATACCTGGCAGCACAATGAACGAGCCGAAACGATAGATAAGGATAAACAAAATGGTTACCCCAAGTTTGTGTCGGAGTTCTTCGATCTTCCAGATATTTTTGATGGTTTCAATAAATTTCATGATGATTTAGAGTTTTACGATGCTTCCGCCAGCAGCCACGATAGCCTCTTCGGCCGCTTTCGAGAACGCATCTGCTTCCACTTCGACTTTTGCCGTGATTGTGCCTTTTGCCAAAATTTTAACCAAGTGTTTTGGTTTTACGATGCCAGCCTCAACGAGTGCGGCTTTGTCGATTTTGGTCAGTTTTGCACTTTCGGCCAACATCTGCAGAGCATCAAGGTTGATGGCTTTGTACTCTACACGATTGATGTTGTTGAAACCGTATTTAGGCAGACGGCGTTGCAAAGGCATTTGACCGCCTTCGAAACCGATTTTGCGTTTGTAGCCCGAACGCGACTTGGCGCCTTTGTGGCCACGCGTAGAGGTGCCGCCTTTGCCCGATCCGGTGCCACGTCCCAAACGTTTACCTTCTCTTACGGAACCTGCTGCGGGTTTGATATTGCTTAAGTCCATTTCTTCGTTGTTTTTTTAAGTTTTGACTAATTGTTAACCGATGACTTTTACCAAGTGTTTCACTTTCTCGACCATACCGCGAATAGCAGCTGTGTCTTCGTGTTCAACTACGGCATTCATCTTGTGCAATCCGAGTGCATCGAGTGTTGCCTTTTGTGTGTGTGGGCAGCGGATGCGACTTTTCACCTGTTGAATTTTAATTTTTGCCATAATTCACCTCACTTGTTTTATCCGTTAAACACTTTGTTCATTGAAATACCGCGGTTTTGGGCTACGGTGTAGGCATCGCGCATTTCGCTGAGAGCAGCAAATGTAGCTTTCACCAAGTTGTGAGGGTTCGACGAACCTTTCGATTTTGCCAAAACGTCGGTAATGCCAACGCTCTCGAGCACGGCACGCATAGCGCCACCAGCCTTAAGACCAGTACCTTGCGAAGCTGGGAGCAGAATTACTTCGGCACCACCAAAGCGAGCTACCTGTTCGTGAGGAATTGTACCTTTCAGCACAGGAACGCGGATAAGGTTCTTTTTTGCGGCTTCAACGCCTTTGGCCATTGCAGCCGAAACCTCGCCTGCTTTGCCAAGACCCCAGCCCACAATGCCGTTGCCGTTGCCTACAACTACGATGGCAGCAAATGTCATTGCGCGACCGCCTTTGGTAACTTTCGTTACGCGACTAACATGTACCAAGCGATCTTGCAATTCAACATCGTTGGTCGATTTTACTCTGTTATTATTTTCAGACATAGTTGTTCGTTATTAAAATTTAAGTCCACCATTACGGGCAGCTTCTGCCAATTCTTTTACACGGCCGTGATAGAGATAGCCATTGCGGTCGAATACCACGGTAGTGATGCCAGCCTCGAGGGCTTTTTTGGCGATGAGTTCACCCACTTTTGCAGCCTGCTCTTTTTTGGTCATTTTACCTTCGACTTTTTGCGAATCGGCAGCCACAAGGGTGCGTCCTGCATTGTCGTCGATAATCTGAACATAGATTTGCTTATTGCTGCGGAACACCGTGAGGCGAGGACGCTCGGCGGTGCCTTTTATTGTGCGGCGGATATGCTCCTTAATCTTCAGTCTTCTTTCTAATTTATCAAACATGGTCGTATGATTTTCAATGTTTTACTTACCAGCGGTCTTACCAGCCTTTCTACGAATAATCTCGCCTTGGAACTTAACGCCTTTACCTTTGTAAGGTTCAGGTTTGCGGAACGAGCGAATCTTAGCGCAAATCTGTCCCAGCAGTTGACGATCGCAACTTTCGAGAATGATGAGCGGGTTTTGGTTACGCTCCGAGATGGTTTGTACTTTCACTTCGGCAGGCAAACCAAGGTAGATGATGTGCGTGTAGCCGAGTGCGAGTTCAAGTATTTGACCGTTGTTGCTAGCGCGGTAGCCCACACCAACGAGTTCCAAAGTTTTTTTGTAGCCTTCCGACACACCCACAACCATGTTGTGAATAAGTGCGCGATACAGACCGTGTTGTGCGCGGCTTTCGCGTTCGTCGTCGGGGCGTGCAACGTGGCAAACATTGCCTTCGACCGTTACAGTGATGTTCGGGTTAACGACTTGTTTCAGTTCACCTTTTGGGCCTTTCACGGTTACTTCGTTGTCTTTCACCGTTACGGTTACTCCTGCAGGAATTGCTATCGGTAATTTTCCTATACGTGACATTGCTCTTCCTCCATTAATAGATGTAACATAAAACTTCGCCACCAATTTTCTGCTCGCGAGCCTCTTTGTCGGTCATCACACCTTTCGAAGTCGAAAGAATGGCGATACCGAGGCCATTGAGTACGCGTGGCATTTCGCGATAGCCTACATATTTGCGCAAGCCTGGGGTCGACACTCTGATGAGTTGACGAACAGCGCTTACTTTGTTGGCTGGATCGTATTTCAAGGCGATTTTGATTGTGCCTTGAGGTCCATCTTCTACAAATTTGTAGTTCAAGATGTAACCCTTTTCGAAAAGGACTTTTGTAATCTCCTTTTTCAAGTTCGAGGCGGGTATGTCCACCACACGGTGATTAGCCTTGATGGCATTCCGCACTCTGGTCAGATAATCTGCGATTGGATCTGTCATAATGTTTTTGGGTTAAATTGATCCCGTCTGCCGGGACAATATTTATAAATCTTTTCTTTTGCTTTCGTTTTACCAACTTGCTTTTTTCACACCTGGAATGAGTCCAGCCGAAGCCAATTCACGGAAGTCGATACGCGAAATGCCGAATTGACGCATATATCCGCGTGGGCGACCCGAAATTTTGCAACGGTTGTGCAGGCGCACGTACGAAGCATTTTTTGGTAAAAGTTGCAGCGATTCATAATCGCCAGCCTCGATGAGGGCTTTGCGCTTTGCAGCGTATTTTGCTACCAATTTAGCGCGTTTCACCTCGCGGGCTTTCATTGACTCTTTTGCCATTGTCTTATCCTTTTTTAGTTTTTCTTGAATGGTAATCCAAACTCTTTGAGCAGAGCGAGTCCCTCTTCGTCGGTTTTGGCTGTGGTTACAAATGTGATGTTCATACCCAGCAGTTTTTGAATGCCGTCGATGTTGATTTCGGGGAAGATGATCTGCTCGGTAATGCCCAGCGTGTAGTTGCCACGACCGTCGAGTTTCGAGTCGATTCCTTTGAAGTCGCGAATACGAGGCAGAGCCACGCGAATGAGACGTTCGAGGAATTCGTACATTTTCTTATCTCTCAGGGTTACGCGAACGCCGATAGGCATTTTTTTGCGCACCTTGAAGTTCGAGATATCTTTCTTCGAGAGGGTTTGTACGGCTTTCTGACCAGTGATGGCAGTCATCTCTTCGACGGCTGTGTCGATAATTTTTTTATCGGCTACGGCTATGCCAAGACCTTGGTTCAGCACTATCTTCTCGAGGCGAGGGCACTGCATTACGGATGTGTATCCGAATTGTTTTACCAATGCAGGAACGATGCGTTCCTTGTAATCTTGTTTCAAGCTATCGGTTGCAATCATTTGAGTTCCTCCCCTGATTTTTTAGCGTAACGTACCAATTTGCCTTCTGCGTCTTTGCGGCGTCCGATGCGAGTCGGTTTGCCAGTCTTTGGGTCTACAACGTTCAGATTCGAGATGTGCAGAGCCGCCTCTTTCTTCACGATGCCGCCTTGTGGGTTCTTTGCGTTGGGCTTGGTGCTTTTCGACACCATGTTGATACCCTCTACGATGGCGCGCTGTTTGTCGACAATGACTTTAAGCACACGGCCTGTTTTGCCTTTGTCTTCGCCAGCGTTTACATAAACGGTATCACCCTTTTTTATGTGCAGTTTGCTCATTTTACTTACTGTGTTTTTGTTAATTTTAGAGTACTTCAGGCGCTAGCGAAATAATTTTCATGTTTGTGGCGCGCAGTTCGCGTGCTACAGGACCGAAAATACGGCTACCGCGCATTTCGCCAGCGTTGTTCAACAGCACGCAGGCGTTGTCGTCGAAACGGATGTAGGAACCGTCGGCGCGGCGCACCTCTTTGGCAGTGCGAACCACAACGGCTTTCGACACGGTGCCTTTTTTAGCGTCGCCTGTGGGCAGAGCGCTTTTTACGGCTACTACAATGGTGTCGCCAAGTGTGGCGTAGCGTTTGCCTGTGCCGCCAAGCACACGAATGCAAAGTACCTCTTTAGCGCCGCTGTTGTCGGCCACTTTGAGTCTGGTTTCTTGTTGTATCATACTACTTCGCTTTTTCTATGATTTCTACTAATCTCCATTTCTTAGTCTTGCTCAATGGACGAGTTTCCATAATGCGTACGGTGTCGCCAACGTTGCACTCGTTCTTCTCGTCGTGAGCATGGTACTTTTTCGTCTTATTGACGAATTTGCCATAAATAGGGTGTTTTTCTTTCCATTTCACAGCAACTACGATGGATTTATCCATTTTGTTGCTCGAAACCACGCCTATTCTTTCCTTTCTTAAATTTCTTGTTTCCATTTTTTGAACGTTCGTTATTGTTGTTGAAGTTCGCGTTGACGGAGTTCGGTTGCCATGCGGGCAATCGTTTTACGTATTTCTCTTATTTGGGCAGGATTGTCGATAGGAGAAATGGCATGGTTCAAGGTAAGGCGAGCGAGTTCTTCGCGTTTTGCGCCTAGTTGCTCTTGAAGTTCATTGGTTGTGAGTTCTTTTATTTCTCTTGTTTTCATAATCCTTACACATTTTGAGATGGGTCATAATCGCGTCTTACGACGAACTTAGTTTTGATCGGCAGCTTTTGAGCAGCGAGGCGGAGAGCCTCTTTTGCTACTTCGAAAGGTACGCCGTCAACTTCGATAAGCATGCGTCCTGGGGTTACTGGTGCAACGAAACCTTCTGGGTTACCTTTACCTTTACCCATACGCACGTCGGCAGGCTTGCGGGTGAATGGTTTGTCGGGGAAAATGCGAATCCAGATTTGACCTTGACGCTGCATGTAACGTGTTACTGCTACACGAGCGGCTTCGATCTGTTGACCTGTGATCCAGATTGTGCCCAGCGACTTGATGCCAAACGAGCCGAAAGCCAATTGGTTGCCGCGAGAGGCCACCCCTTGTGGGTGTCCATCTTGCTGCCTTCTGTATTTAGTCTTTTTAGGTTGTAACATGGCTTGTTTTTTTCAAAAGCGTTCGACAATTATTTTTTTCTCTTTCTGAAGCCTTTACCACCGCCATTACGTTCGCCAGCGTTGTTGCCGCCGCGATTGTTGTTGGTTTCTTTGGTTGCAAAGTTGGGAGCGAGGTCTCTCTTGCCATACACTTCGCCACGGCAGATCCACACTTTAACACCGATTTGTCCTACTTTGGTGAGGGCCGAAGTTTGGCAGTAGTCGATGTCGGCGCGGAAGGTGTGCAGCGGTGTGCGGCCTTCTTTGTACATCTCGGAGCGAGCGATTTCTGCTCCATTCAGACGACCTGATACCAGCACTTTGATGCCTTCGGCACCCATGCGCATGGCAGAGGCAATGGCTGTTTTGGCGGCTTTACGATAGGCAATTTTGCCTTCGATCTGGCGAGCGATGTTGTTGGCCACGATAACAGCGTCCAAGTCGGGGCGTTTAACCTCGAAGATGTTAAGTTGCACCTCTTTGTCGGTGATTTTCTTCAATTCTTCTTTCAGCTTGTCAACCTCCTGACCGCCTTTGCCGATAATCATACCGGGGCGAGCGGTGCAAACGGTGATTGTAACAAGTTTCAGTGTGCGTTCGATTACGATTCTCGAAAGACTGGCTTTTGCAAGACGGGCGTTCAGGTATTTTCTGATTTTGCTGTCCTCGAGCAAGGTGTCACCATAGTTTTTGCCACCATACCAGTTCGAATCCCAACCGCGGATGATTCCGAGGCGGTTGCTGATTGGATTAATTTTCTGTCCCATCTGGCTTAATCTTTATTATCGTTATTAATTTTCGTATCAACAAACACTGTGATGTGGTTCGAGCGTTTGCGTACGCGGTAGCCGCGTCCTTGAGGAGCGGTGCGCAGGCGTTTGAGCATGCGAGCCGAGTCAACATAAACGGCGCTTACATACAGGTTGCCATTTTCGGCCTTCTGTTCGGTTTTTTGTTCCCAGTTGGCGATGGCCGATTTCAGTGCTTGTTCCATTTTCACGGAAGCATCTTTGGTCGAGAAGCGCAGCATGCCAAGGGCTTTGTTCACTTCTACACCACGAATCATGTCGGCAACGAGGCGCATTTTGCGCGGCGAGGTCGGCACGTCGTTCAGTTTAGCGAAGTAAACCATGCGCCGGGCTTCTTTCCTTTTTTCGGCAGATATTCTTTTTCTTTTGCCCATATTTGTTTTTACTTTTTTATTTTACAAAACTAATGTGCAACGGTTTACTTTCTATTTCCTGCGTGTCCGCGGAAGATGCGGGTCGGGGCGAATTCGCCAAGTTTGTGGCCGACCATATTTTCCGTAATATAAACAGGGATGAATTTGTTGCCGTTGTGAACTGCAATTGTGTGACCTACGAAATCAGGCGAAATCATCGAGGCGCGTGCCCATGTTTTGATCACGGATTTTTTGCCGCTTTCATTCATATCAAGCACTTTTTTCTCGAGTTTCAGGTTGATATATGGTCCTTTTTTCAATGAACGACTCATAAATTACTCTCCTTTTTATTTGTGTTTCCTTTCAATAATGTACTGATTCGAGAGCTTCTTGGGTGCGCGTGTCTTCTTGCCTTTAGCCAGCAAGCCTTTGCGCGAGCGTGGATGTCCGCCCGAAGCGCGTCCTTCGCCACCACCCATTGGGTGATCGACAGGGTTCATAGCTACGCCACGGTTGCGTGGGCGACGGCCGAGCCAGCGGCTGCGACCTGCTTTACCCGATTTCTCGAGGGCGTGATCGGCATTGCCTACGCTGCCAACGGTTGCTTTGCATGCGGCAAGCACTTTGCGAATTTCACCCGAGGGCAGTTTGATGATGACGTACTTGCCTTCGCGCGATGTGATTTGCGCAAATGTTCCAGCGGAACGAACAAGTGCTGCACCCTGTCCTGGACGCAACTCGATGTTGTGTACAATAGTACCCAGAGGAATATTTTCCATGGGGAGCGCGTTGCCAACTTCGGGAGCGGCTTCGGCGCCAGAGAGCAATTTCTGACCTACTTGCAGTCCATTCGGTGCAAGAATGTACGCTTTTTCACCGTCGGCATAGTAGAGCAGCGCAATGCGAGCCGAACGATTCGGATCGTATTCGATGCTTTTTACCGTTGCCGGCACGCCGTCTTTGCTACGGCAGAAATCAATTACTCTATACTTTCTCTTGTGGCCGCCACCAATGTAGCGCATGGTCATTTTACCGGTGTTGTTACGACCGCCAGTTTTGCCATGACCAAAAACAAGAGACTTCTCTGGTGCGCTGGCGGTAATTGTGTCGAACGCACCAATAACTTTGTGTCTTTGCCCCGGTGTAGTGGGCTTTAATTTACGTACAGCCATTTCTGTTTATTAAATGTTGCTATAAAAATCGATTGAATCTCCTTCTTTCAGCGTTACGATGGCCTTTTTGTAGATGGCCGTGTGACCATTCACTACGCCACTTTTGGTGTAGCGGCTTTTCGCTTTGCCGTGCACGTTGGAGGTGTTTACGTCCACCACGGTAACGTTATACAGGGATTCTACCTCGGCTTTGATTTCCAATTTGTTAGCCTCGGGAACAACACGAAAACCGACGCGATTGAATTTCTCGCCGACTTTGGTCATCTTCTCTGTAACGATTGGTTTGATGATTACTGACATACGAATTTTCCTCCTTATGCATTAAAATGTTGCTCAATTCCTGCAATGGTTGCCTCTGGAAGCACCACAACAGCATTGTCCAGAATTTCGTAAGTATTTAATTCTGAGACAGTTATAACTTTCGCATTCTGAAGGTTACGAGCCGACAAATATACAAATTTATTTGCTTCTGGCAAAATTACAAGCGATTTTTTGTCGTTAATCTTCAGATTTTTTGTCATAGCCACAAAATCTTTGGTTTTTGGTGCCTCGAAATTGATGGCATCAACAACGATGATTTGACCTTGAGCGGCTTTGTACGACAGTGCCGAACGGCGTGCGAGTTGTTTCAGTTTTTTGTTCAGTTTGAAACTATAGTCGCGCGGAACGGGACCAAACACGCGAGCACCGCCCACCAATACTGGCGAGTTGATGTCGCCACGACGAGCGCCGCCGCCGCCTTTTTGGCGACCGAGTTTGCGGGTAGAGCCCGACAGTTCGCTGCGTTGTTTCGATTTGTGAGTGCCTTGACGGCGGTTAGCCAAATACTGCTTTACGTCGAGGTAGATGGCGTGGTCGTTAGGCTCAATGCCGAAAATTTCGTCTTTCAGTTCGACTTTTTTTCCGGTGTCTTCTCCTTTGATGTTATATACGCTCAGTTCCATTATTTTTCGATTAAAATGATTGAACCTTTAACGCCCGGCACCGATCCTTTGATGACCAACAGATTGTGTTCTGGCATTACTTTGATAACTTGAAGGTTTTGAACCGTTACACGGTCGCCACCCATGCGGCCTGCCATGCGCATGCCTTTGAATACTTTCGAGGGATACGACGATGCACCCAGCGAACCTGGAGCACGCAGACGGTCGTCTTGGCCGTGTGTCGATTGTCCCACACCTCCGAATCCGTGGCGTTTTACTACGCCTTGGAAACCTTTACCTTTCGACGTTCCAACGGCATCAATCCAGTCGCCTTCTTCGAAGACTTTGTCGACGGTGATGACGTCGCCCAATTTGTAGGCTTCGCCGAAATTCTTGAACTCAACCAAGTGTCCTTTTGGGGTTGTACCAGCCACTTTGCAGTGACCAACCTCGGCTTTGGTGGCGTGTTTTTCTTTCACATCGCCATAGCCAAGTTGCAGGGCTTCGTAGCCGTCGCGTTCAACGGTTTTCACCTGCGTAACCACACATGGACCAACTTCGATAACAGTGCATGGAATATTTTTTCCCTCGGCACTGAAAACGGATGTCATTCCGATTTTTTTTCCAATTAATCCTGGCATTT
>CAVFDI010000020.1:0-26478 GCA_963621145.1 Paludibacteraceae bacterium
CGCGCCCTCGACAAGCTCCTCAAACTCCTCTGGAAAACTGTGAAACATTAGCAAAAGTGTGCGTTTCACCTCGTTACGTAATAAAAGATGGCCTCCGACCGAAATCGAAGACCATCTTACTTTTTCTGAACAAGCGAATTAGCAGGCTTTGCCGTCGCTACCAAGCACGTTCACAATTTTGTGAATGTACATCTTCTTCATCTCCTCGCGTGCTGGTTTCAAGTATTGGCGCGGATCGAAGTGATCGGGATGCTCGGCAAAATGCTGACGAATAGCAGCGGTCATAGCCAAACGCGAGTCGCTGTCGATGTTGATTTTGCAGACTGCGCTCTTCGAAGCCTCGCGGAGTTGCTCCTCTGGAATACCAACTGCATCGGGCAGTTTGCCGCCGTTGGCATTGATAATGTCGACATACTCTTGTGGAACCGACGACGAACCATGCAGAACGATTGGGAATCCAGGAAGTTTCTTCTCAACCTCGTGCAGCACATCGAATGCCAATGGTGGTGGAACCAAACGGCCCGTTTTTGGATCGCGTGTGCACTGCTCGGGTTTGAATTTGTAAGCACCATGCGATGTGCCGATCGAGATGGCCAACGAGTCGCAACCCGTGCGTGTAGCAAAGTCGATAACCTCTTCGGGTTTGGTGTAGTGCGATTCTTCGGCAGCAACCTCATCTTCAACACCAGCCAAAACGCCAAGCTCGGCTTCGACGGTTACATCGTATTGGTGAGCGTACTCAACAACTTTTTTAGTCAGCGCAATGTTCTCTTCGTAAGGCAGCGACGAACCATCAATCATCACCGACGAGAAACCCATGTCGATGCACGATTTGCAGAGTTCGAACGAATCGCCGTGGTCGAGGTGAAGCACAATTTCTGGTTTCTCCCAGCCGAGTTCTTTGGCATAGGCCACAGCACCTTCGGCCATGTAGCGCAGCAGCGTCTGGTTAGCGTAGTTGCGCGCACCTTTCGACACTTGCAGAATGACGGGCGATTTGGTCTCGGCTGCTGCCATAACTATGGCTTGCAACTGTTCCATGTTGTTGAAGTTGAATGCGGGAATGGCATAACCACCTTTCACCGCTTTGGCGAACATGTCGCGCGTGTTCACCAATCCTAAGTCTTTGTAATTTACCATAACTATTTTTGGTTTGTTAGTTCGCGAAATAATGAGATTAAGTTGGCAAAATCCTTTCACCTATAAACTCTCATCTCTCACTTTTTTTCGAAAGTGCAAAAGTACAATTTTTTTCTGAAGGTTGGTTCTAAAAATTATCTTTGCAAGAATTTTTTGATTTATAATCGAGCAGATTTTTTTGGATAGGTGCCGACCCGAAGCAAAAATTCGCAAGGAGCGATAAGGTTTAAGAATTTTGATTTGAGTTTAAAGTGTAGAATTTTTAGAACTTACTTGGAACGAAATCAGTAATTCTCTTTTTTGATTTCGAAATAGGCTTGCGGATGTTGGCAGGCTGGGCAGGTTTCGGGTGACTCTTTGCCCACGTGAATGTAGCCACAGTTGCGGCATTGCCAAACTACTTCGTCGTCTTTGGCGAACACTTTTGCCACTTCGATGTTGGCAACAAAGGCGCGAAAACGCTCTTCGTGTCCCTTTTCGGCTACCGCAATGGCGCGATACATGGCTGCAATCTCAGGAAAACCTTCGCTCTCGGCCACATCGGCAAAGTGCGGGTAGGCTTCGGCCCACTCTTCGTGTTCGCCAGCGGCAGCGGCTTGCAGATTGTCGATGGTGCGACCAATAATGCCCGCTGGAAAACTTGCTTTCACCTCCACAGTGCCGCCTTCGAGCAGTTTGAACATGCGTTTGGCGTGCTCTTTCTCTTGGTCGGCCGTCTCGGTAAAGATGGCTGCAATCTGCTCAAAACCCTCTTTCTTGGCTGCACTAGCAAAATAGGTGTAGCGCATGCGAGCCTGACTTTCGCCAGCAAACGATTGCATCAGATTTTTCTCGGTCTGAGTCCCTTTTAATGTTTTCATAGTTGTAAAATTTTGGTTGATAAAAATGTTGTTCGAAAGTGGGCTGGAATGAATGATTTTTTGTACCTTTGTATCTTAAAAAAAGCTACAAAAATTATGCCAAATTCTGCTAAAAATGACTCCGAAGAACTGCGCCAACTGCTGAACGAAAGTCAGTACGAGGCCGCCGTCTACAGCGATGGCCCTGAACTGATTGTGGCTGGCGCTGGCTCGGGCAAAACGCGCGTGCTGACCTACAAAATTGCCTATCTTTTGCAACAGGGTTGGCATCCGTCGCAGATTTTGGCGCTGACCTTCACCAACAAAGCCGCCCGCGAAATGAAAGAGCGCATTGCCGCTGTGGTGGGCGAAAAGCGGGCTCGCTACCTTTGGATGGGCACTTTTCACTCCATTTTTGCTCGCATATTGCGCAGCGAAGCCGAAGTGATGGGGTTCAATCGCAATTTCACCATCTACGACCAAACCGATTCTAAAAATCTGATTCGCAGCATCATCAAAGAGATGGCGCTCGACGACAAAGTTTATCGTTGTGGGGCTGTTCAGAGCCGCATTTCGAACCTGAAAAATCAGCTGATAACGCCCGAACTCTATCAAATGAGCAGCGAGCTACGCGCCAGCGATCGCAACTCGCGAATGCCCCTGTTCTACGACATTTTTTGCACCTATCGCAACCGCTGTGCCGCATCGAATTCGTTCGATTTCGACGATTTGTTGCTCTACACCAACATGCTTTTCGAGCATCACCCCGATGTGCTGGCGCGCTATCAGGAGCAATTTGCCTACATTCTTGTGGACGAATATCAGGACACAAACATAGCGCAGCACAGCATCATCAGTCAGTTGGCGGGGCAGCACAAGCACATTTGCGTGGTGGGCGACGATGCGCAGAGCATCTATTCGTTTCGTGGCGCAAACATCGACAATATGCTGCTTTTCGAAAAACAGTTCACGGGCTGCCGATTGTTCAAACTTGAACGCAACTACCGTTCGACGCAGACCATTGTGAACGCTGCCAATTCGCTCATCGAGAAAAACGAAAAACGCATTCGCAAAAAAGTCTATTCCGAAGGCGAAGTGGGCGAAAAAATCAAAGTCTTGAGCGCATTTAGCGATTACGACGAAGCTTTTGCTGTGGCGGCATCGCTTGGCGCGAAAATTGCCGAAAACAACGATGAATACAGCGATTACGCCATTCTCTACCGCACCAATGCGCAGTCGCGTGTGCTCGAGGAGGCGCTGCGCAAACGCTCGATGCCGTACAAAATCTATGGCGGCTTGTCGTTCTATCAGCATAAAGAGGTAAAAGATGTGCTGGCGTACCTGCGTTTGGTGGTGAATGCAAACGACGAAGAGTCGTTTCGGCGCGTGGTGAACTACCCAGCGCGCGGCATTGGCGAGACTACGCAGAGCAAACTGCTCGAATGCGCACATCGCAACCAAGTGAGCGCATTGGATGTAGCAAAAAATCCTGCAAAATTTTCGCTCGAAGTGAATAAAGGTGCCATGCGCAAGTTGATGGATTTTGCCGAATTTATTGTGAAATTTCAGCAGATGCGCGACGAAAAAGATGCCTACGCTTTGGCAGAACAGATGGTGATAGAGTCGGGCATTGTGCGCGATTTGATGGCCGAAAATACGCCCGAAGCCATCGAACGCAAAGAGAATGTGCAGGAGGTGCTGAACGCCATCAATCAGTTTTGCGAAGAGAAGGTGAATGCAGGCGAAACCGAATTGCGACTCGAGGATTTTTTGAGCGAAGTGGCACTGCTCACCGATCAGGATAACGAAAAAGAAGAAGACCACAATCGCATTACGCTGATGACTGTTCATTCGGCCAAAGGTCTGGAATTCAAGCATGTATACATCGTTGGGTTGGAGGAAAATCTGTTCCCTTCGTCGATGTGCTGCGAGAGCGAACGCGAAATAGAGGAGGAGCGTCGGCTGCTCTATGTGGCCATTACGCGAGCAAAAAAAGATTGCACCATAAGTTACGCCAAGTCGCGTTTTCGCAATGGTCAAACGCAAATGCAGCACCGCAGTCGCTTCCTGGACGATATCGATGCTGAATATCTGCAGATGCCGCAAGAATTTAAGCCTACGCCGCAAATAGATGATGTAGTTTTGCCGCGATTTAGCAATTTTCGTGACGGATTCGTACCACGCACATCTGCGACCACACCGCAAAAAACTGCATTTCAGCCGCAAACCACCACGCCACCGCAAAATATGCGTCGTGTAACGCCAAGCATGGTGGCGGGCAACACAAAATTTCCGTTCCGTGTGGGCATGCGTGTGCATCACGAACGCTTTGGCGATGGCGAAATAGTACGCCTAGATGGCGATGGCGACAGCACAAAAGCCATCGTGCAATTCGACCAAAACGGACAAAAACCGCTGCTGCTGAAGTACGCAAGACTCACTATTCTAAGTTGAAAAGTTGAGAAGTTGAAAAGTTGAAAAGTTTAATGTGTTAGTCAGAGTTTGTGGGGAATTTGTTTCTATTGTTTATTCGAAGATCAGAAGATTATTGGCTCGAGTCAATCGAACTGCTAAATGCCAAATTTTTAATGACAAATTTTTGAATTATCAATTTGATATTTATCGTAAAAATTTAATTAAGTAATTGGAAATTAAGTAATTAGGTAATTAACCTGTCTTTATTCTTTGCACTAATCTAGCAATAAATCACCCAAATTTCCGTTATACGCAATATCACGCCTTTTGAAACGCCTTTTGTTCATACTGATGTGTTTGGTTCTCTGCTTGGTGGCGGAGGCTAAGCGTGTGTATGTGCGTGGCTATGTGCTCGACGAGACCAAACATGCCATCGAATTTGCCAATGTGCAGGTGAAAGGCACTTCGCAAGGCACTGCTACCAACGAACAGGGGTTCTACGAATTGCGTGCCGAGGTTACCGATTCGTTCACCATTGTCTATTCGTGCGTGGGCTACGAAACGGTCGAGGAGCGTTTTGCGCTTACCGACGAGGCGCTGAATGTCACCAAAATTCTGAAACCATTTTCCACCGAACTGGGCGATGTGGAGGTGCGCGCCTACAAGCGTCAGCCAACCAACATGCAGGTGCTGAATACCGATCAATTTCGCCTGACGCCCGACGCTTCGGGTGGTAACATCGAGTCGCTTCTGACATCGTTTGCGGGCGTAAACTCGACCAACGAACTCAGTTCGCAGTATTCGGTGCGCGGCGGCAACTACGACGAGAACAGCGTTTATGTGAACAATATCGAGGTCTATCGGCCGCTGCTTGTGCGCGCTGGTCAGCAAGAAGGCTTGAGTTTCATCAATCCCGATCTTGTGCAAGGCGTTCAGTTTTCGGCTGGCGGATTTGGCGCGCGCTATGGCGACAAAAGTGCATCGGTGCTCGATGTAACCTACAAAACACCCGAACGGCTCGAAGGCTCGCTGTCGGTGAGTCTGCTCGGCGCGTCGGCCTATCTTGGCTCGAAATCGAAAAACTTTACGCAGGTCCATGGCATTCGCTACAAAACATCGTCGTATCTGCTCGGCTCGCTCGATACCAAAGGCGAATATTCGCAGTCGTTTGTCGACTATCAGACCTACATGACTTTCCGCTTTGGCGACAAATGGGACGGCTCGTTTCTTGGCAATTTCTCGCAGAATTATTATCGTTTTCTGCCGCAAGAACGCGAAACTGCCTTTGGCACACTCACACTCAATCGCAATTTCAAAGTCTATTTCGAAGGACAAGAGAAAGATGTTTTCCGCACCTATTTTGGCGCATTCACGGTGAATTATCGCCCAACAAAAGAGTTCAAACTGAGTTTGATGACTTCGGCGTTCAACACCAACGAGCGCGAAACCTACGATATCACGGGGCAGTATTGGCTTTCGGATCTCGACATCAACAACACGGGCAACACCAACAATCAGGGCGTGGGCACTTACCACGAACATGCACGCAATCGACTTTCGGCCACGGTAGCAAATCTGTCGCACATTGGCGAGTGGAAACGCGGCAACAACACGCTGCAGTGGGGCGTTACTGGGCAAGCCGAGATCATCTTCGACCGCATTCGCGAGTGGGAATTTCGCGATTCGTCGGGCTATTCGCTGCCACACGATCCGTCGAAAGTGGACCTAATCTACAATCTGACTTCGAAAAATAATCTCTACACGGCGCGCGTTACGGGCTATGTGGAGGAGAGTTACCGCCTGATTGCCCGCAGTGGCATTTGGAATTTCAACGGTGGCGTGCGGTTCAATTTCTGGAGTTTCAACAACGAAGTCCTCATCAGTCCGCGACTTTCGGCCACTTATGTGCCAAACTTCAACACCGATTTCGATTTTCGTCTGGCGGTGGGACTCTATCATCAAGCACCCTTTTATAAAGAGATTCGTCTGGAACAGGAAGATGCCGATGGCAACAACACCATTATGTTGAACCGCAACATTAAGGCGCAACGCTCGCTTCATGTGGTTTTCGGTGCCGATTATTATTTCCGATTGTGGAATCGTCCGTTCAAACTCACTGCCGAAGCCTACTACAAACCCAGCGACCGCGTGAATCCGTATTATGTCGACAATGTGCGCATTCGCTACCTCGCCAACAACGACGCAGTGGCGCAGACAGCGGGCATCGACATCAAGCTCTTTGGCGAATTTGTGCCTGGTACCGACTCGTGGATTTCGTTCTCGTGGATGTATTCCAAAGAAAATCTGTTGAACGATTCGTACGATGTCTACAGCAACACAGGTCGAAAACTCGGCACCATCAGCCCTGGCTGGATTGCGCGCCCCAACGAGCAACGCTACAATCTGTCGCTCTTTTTTCAGGATTATTTCCCGAAACACCCCGAATATAAGGTCTATCTGAAATTGGTTTGGAGCGATGGTTTGCCATTTGGCCCACCGCACAGCGAACGCTACGAAGCCACTTTGCGCACCAAAGCCTACAATCGTGTCGACATTGGCGCAATGCGCGGTTTTGTGCAGGGACGCGAAAAATTCATGAGCCGACAAAAAGTGGTGAAGGCTTTTTGGCTCAATCTCGAACTTTTCAACCTGTTCAATATCAAAAATGTGAACTCGTACTACTGGGTAACCGACATCTACAACGAGCAATTCGCCGTGCCAAACTACCTAACTGGTTTCATGGTGAATTTCAAAGTTACCGTCGATTTTTAACCAATTGATAATTGGGCGCTTAAAAAGTTTTCTCGAAACACGCCACCAAATGGCGTTCGTGGGCTAGTTTGCGCAGGTTCAAAACGGCATAGCGCATGCGCCCGAGTGCGGTGTTTATGCTAATCTCTTCAATCTTTGCTATCTCCTTGAAACTCAGATCGTTGACGAATCTCATGCGCACAATTCGTTGCTGATTTTCGGGCAGTAAATCAATCAGTTTCATCATGTTGATGAGCGCCGATTCGTAGGTCAAACTGTCGAATGTGTCGTCGTAGAGCTTGGCGTTGTTCAGCAGATCGATGGTCTCGTTTTCGTCGGTCGAGATGGTGTTTTCGTTCTTCTCGCGGCGATAGTTGTCGTACACAATGTTGTGCGCAATGCGCGTCAGCCACGGGAAAAATCGACCAACTTCGGTGTAGCGGTGCTGCCGAATGGTGGTGATGGCTTTGATAAAGGTGTCTTGGAAAACATCGTCGGTTAGGTCGCTGTCGTGCGTAATGCCGTAGATGTAGTTGTACAGGTGATCTTTGTGCCTCATCAGCAGCACTTCGAACGCCTTGTTGCAGCCTTGCTCGTAACTCTTCACCAACAGTTCGTCGGACAAAGATTGCAGATTTTCCATACTTTTTCGATTAAATAAGAAGTAGGTTTGTTACGATAGGCAGATGTTTTTGGAGTGAAATTTGTGTTGATTTGTCGACAAAAGTAGAGGTTTTGTTTCAGTTGACCAAATTTTTTTGCAAAAAAATGCAATTTTCGCAGAAAAATATCGTTTTTCTTGATTGGGCGATGAAATTTTTGAATTGACAATTTTTCGCCTCACAATCTCCCGAAATCTAATTAAATAATTGATAATTAGATAATTAGATAATTGATCCGTCTTTATTCTTTACTCCTTACTCTTTATTCACAATCTTGCGCAACGATTTGCAAGATATGCATCGAACAGCACGATGGCAGTCATGGCTTCGACTACAGGAACGGCGCGCGGAACCACGCAAGCATCGTGGCGACCACTAGCTGCGAGAGTTACTTCGTTCAGTTGTGCATCGACGGTTTTTTGCTCCATTGCTATGGTTGGCGTGGGCTTGAATGCTACACGAAAATAGATGTCCTCGCCATTCGAAATTCCGCCTTGAATGCCGCCCGAGTGGTTTGTGGCGGTAGCTATTTTGCCGTTTTTTACCACAAAAGCATCGTTGGCTTCGCTGCCGTGAGTGGCGGCTGCCGCAAATCCATCGCCATAGTCGAAGCCTTTGGCGGCATTTATCGAGAGCATGGCGCTGGCTAGGTTGGCTTGCAATTTTCCGTAGACAGGCTCGCCCAGTCCCGCGGGAACGCCCTTGGCAACACATGCCACAATGCCGCCCACCGAATCGCCTGCGGCTTGGCATTTTTCGATTTCGGCAATCATTTTTTTCGCAGCCTCGTCATCGGGACAGCGCACTGCATTTTTGTCAATTTTCGACAGATCGAGTTCGGCATAATTTTTTGGTGTCGACGTGGCGCCAATCTGCGTGGTGTAGGCTTTTATGCCGATGCCGATTTGTTGCAACGCAAGTTTTGCTACGGCACCAACAACCACGCGCACCGCAGTCTCGCGAGCCGATGCGCGCCCGCCGCCGTTTGCATTGCGAATGCCGTATTTCGCCTCGTAGGTGTAGTCGGCGTGGCTCGGACGGAACAGATTGTGCAGCGCATTGTAGTCGGCTGGGCGCTGGTCGCAGTTGGCAATGACAAAAGCGATTGGCGCGCCAGTAGTCGTGCCGTTCGTCAGTCCCGAAAGCCATTGCACCTTGTCGGGCTCGTGGCGCTGCGTGGTGATTGTCGATTGTCCTGGGCGGCGACGATTTAACTCGTTCTGCACAAAATCGAAATCAATTTTCAATCCTGCAGGACAGCCGTCGATTACACCACCAATGGCCGCTCCGTGCGATTCGCCAAACGATGTGAAACGAAATATGTTGCCAAAATAATTACCCAATTTCCAATTATTTAATTGTTTAATTGATTTTTGCTGCGGATATTTTGTTTGTTGAACTTTTATCTCGATAAACTATTTCAACTTCTCATCAACTCATCAACCAAACTTTTCAAACTTTATAAACTTTTCCCTCATTCGCACCCATTGCAGCCACCGCAGCCGCCTTCGTTGCCTTCGCCGCAGCCACCACAACTGCCGCAGCCGCAACCGCAGCCGTGCGACATGGCGCGCAGGTCGGCCTCGGTTGGCTCGTGAACATCGAGCACTGTGCCTTTGAAATAGAGATCTTCGCCCGAGAGTGGGTGATTCAGGTCCACTTTCACAGCATCGGGGCGCACTTCCACCACTTCGGCGTTGATGCGGTGACCTTCGCTATCCATCAGCGGCACAATGGCACCAGGATAGACGCCTTTTTCGTCGATTTTGCCATCGATCTCGAAAATGTTGCGCGGCAAATCGAGCACGCTCGCATCGTCGTATTCGCCGTAGGCATCGGCACAAGGAATCATAAAGTCGAAGGTGTCGCCTTGAGCAAGTCCTTCCAGATTGTCTTCAAATTTTTGCAGCATCATGCCCATTCCGAAGAAGAATTTCAGCGGTTCGCCCACCTCGGTCTCTTCCATCAGTTCCATGCTGCCGTCGTCGTTTTTCACATACAGTTTGTAGTCGACCGACACAAGTAAATTGTTTGCGATTTTCATAATTATTTCAGGTTTCAAATTTCAAATTTCAGATTTTGGTGGTGAGTTTGTCGAGATATAGACCTCAAATTTAGCACCCTTTTTTTCATTTTTTATTTTTCATTATTTATTTCTAATTTGCGGCGCGCTGCAAATTAGAACCAAGTGGCATTGCGGCTATTGTCGCTGCGTTTTTCGTATTTCAGGTCTTGCAGCATCGAGGCATTCACGCCAATGGTTACAAGGTACGATTTGTAGAGTCCGAATGGCGAAACGCTGGCCGAAAGTCGCCAACAGTGCAGATCGCGCACTATGGAGAAGGTCATTTGTGTCACTTTCAGCTCTTTCAGGTCGAACGAACCGCTGTAGTTTATCTTCCATTTTGGTGTTGGGTTCACATGTCCCGAGAAACTGAGATTGTGCGTCCATTCGCGCTTGTAGACCATTTTTTCGTAGTCGAATTTGCTGCCAGTGCGCCATGCTACCGAGTAGTTGATGGTGAAACTCCACGAAAATTCGGGCTTTGTGTAGCCTTCGCTGTCGGCTGTAACATTTTCCGACTTGTCTTTTTGCGCCTCTTTGTCGATGTTCGATGGTTCGTCCATGTTGAAATCTACATCGTTGGCCATTGGATCGTTCTCTTCGTCGGAATCGCTCTTTTTGTCCTTCTTTTTGAAGGTGTTGTTGTCGATGGTGTATTGGAACGATGTGCTAGTGCCGAGGAATCGTGGGAAATTGCGCAATTCGTTGATTTTCACTGGATTGCCGTAGTCGTTCAGACCATATTTATAAGGATCCCACGAGCCAGAAAGGTTCAGCGAAAACGATTTTGTGAGTTTCAAACGCAGGCTAGTGTTGAAGTTTTGCAGTCGCAGCGAGTCGGCCGCAAAGTTGTATCCGCCCGAAATTGTGAAGTTGTCGATTAGGCTCACCTTTTTGTATTGTGTGGTGCCTTCTTCCTCAGTTTTCTTGCGGTCTATCACCTTCATCTCCACGTTGTTTTGCAGCGACCAGTTGAGCGATCCCTGCATGCCGCGCGACGGCACACCATACATGCCGTTGGAGTAGGGCGAATAGGTTACCATTTCGTGGCGCACTTTGTCGGCGTTGTCTTTGTCCACTATCACCTTGTCGTAGGTGTCGTAGAATTTCCACATCTTGTCCTCCCAATCGGGGTGATAGTTGAACGAAACCGTTGGCGTCAACACGTGGCGAATGCGGTCAACTTTGTCGCCAAAAAGTTTGCGAATGGGCGTGTAGTAACCATACAATTTTGTCTGCAACGTGATGCCCGCCGTGAAATCATAAACGTTGTAAAATCCCGAAACGGTGTCGAGTACCTCTTGCTGCGCCTGTTTGTCCCACGAGCGGTTCACTTTGTTGAAATACATGCGATCTTGGAAAGTGAAACTTGGCGTTACAGTCAGATATTTGAACAGTGTGAACGAGGCTGCAATAGGCAGTTTGTGCATTATGGCGTTGCGCCAATCCTTAAATTTCTTTTGTGTGAATTCGCTCTCTTTGCAGCTGATGCTGTTGGCAAAAGTCATGTTGTAACTCAGGTAGATCTTTTCGTAGAAACGCTCTTTTCCAACGGGATTTTTGCGTTTGAACGGGTACACGCGGCTCATGTTCACCGTCAGGTTTGGCAGCGTGAGCGAAATGGTGGAGTCCTGCGAACGTTGCGACACAAGGGCATTTACCGAAATGCTCCACGGACTTTCTGGGAAACGTTGTGTGTAGCTCACACTCGAACTGGTGATGTTTTTCGATTGCTCGGCAGGATTGTAGTAGTTGTTCACATTGCTGTGGTTGTAGCCGCTTGTCGAAAAATCGACATTTGCCGAAAAGGTGGTGTATTGGCTCGCTTTGGCATCTTGGCGGTGCGTCCAACTCAATTTGAAATTGCGATATTTCTTGTAGTCGGGCATGTCTTTTTCGCCATAAACATCTTCGCGATAGGTGGCGCGGAAGTTACCGCTGAATTTGTAACGCAGCGCGTAAGTGCTGCCCAATTGCACGCCCCATGTGCCTTTGGTGTAGATTTCGCCCGTCAGTTCAAGGTCAATGTGGTCGCTGATGGCAAAGTAGTAGCCGCCATTTTTCAAGAAAAGTCCGCGCTCCATCTCGTCGCCATACGATGGCATGATGATGCCCGACGAATAACTCGATGTGAATGGGAAAAATCCGAACGGAACGGCTAGCGGCAGCGGCACATCAGCCAGAACGAGGTAGGCTGGACCTGCTGCAATGTGGCTTCCTGGGCGCACTTTGGCTTTGGTCAGCTGCAGATAGAAATGTGGGTGATCGTGGTCGTCGCAAGTGGTGTATTTGCCGCCTTGCATAAACATATCTTCGTTTTCGAGCCGCTTGGCTTTGTCGGCCACAATGTAGCCTTCGCCTTGCTGCGTAACGCCACCACGAATGAAACCGCGCCGCGTGCGGAAGTTGTACGACATCTCTTTCGACGAATAGGGCTGGTCGCCATCTTTGAACACGGGCAATCCCACTTCGTTGCCCACGCTGTCGGTGCGTCCCATGGCAAAGACTGTGCTGCTGTCCATGTTCATGCGTATCACTTCGGCCTCAAGTTCTATGGGGCGCTGCTGAGCGTAGCGCACATTGCCGCTGCCGTACAAAAATCCCACACCTGTGCCGTAGAAAATGATGGAATCGTTACATTTGTAGTGAATTGGCGCATCGATATCGTCGTTTTTGGTGCGTTTTTGCGGCATTTTTATGCTGTCGGGAGCTATTGCTGCCGCAGCTGTGTCGGGTAAAGAGGTCGTTTCGGGCGCACGCAACGAGTCCGTTGGCGTCATTTCGTCTGCAAAAATGGGCGAAATGCCAACGGCCAAAAGAACTATTGCTGCTGTTAATCTCCTGAACCTCAATACTTTAAGTTTGTTGATGCGCGTCTTGCGCATAAAATGCAAAGTTACGAAATATATCGTATATTTTTGCCTAAAAATCTGCAAATTTTGCGCCGATTTTATCTCGATTTTCTCAAAAAAAATGTGTACCTTTGCAGATTGTTATACACCCTTAATATGTAGACGATGGCAAAATCGTTGCATAATAAAGGTTAATTGGATAGCATTAGATCGGAAAATGAGAAGATTTTTTTCACTGATTATATTTTGTGCAGCGGCTCTGTTGGCTGTGGCAAAGCCTTTCACTTTGGTGATCGACGCTGGTCATGGCGGGCGCGATCCTGGCGCACTGGGCGCTCGTGGGCGCGAAAAAGACATCAACCTAAATGTGGCTCTGCAACTTGGCAAACTGGTCGGCTCGAAAATGCCCGAAGTGAAGGTGATTTACACGCGCGATGAAGATGTGTTTGTGGCGTTGCAAGATCGCTGCAACATTGCCAACCAAGCCAATGGCGATCTTTTCATTTCCATTCATGTCAATTCGTCGAAATCGAGCGCGCCCTACGGTGCCGAAACCTACACCATTGGTCTTTCGAAATCGGACGCCAACTTCGAGGTGGCCAAGCGCGAGAACTCAGTAATTTTGCTCGAGGACGGATACAAGGAGCGTTACCAAGGTTTCGATCCCGAATCGCCCGAATCGTACATCATGTTCGAGTTTATGCAGTCCAAATTTAGCGACCAAAGCATAGAGATGGCGGCCTATGCGCAGGACGAATTCTCCGCACTGAAACGCTACAATCGTGGTGTGCGGCAGGAGAATTTTTGGGTTTTGCACCAAACCAAAATGCCGAGCGTGCTGGTGGAGTTGGGCTTCATCTCCAATCGCGACGAGGAAAAATATCTGCTCTCGACCAAAGGTCAGCAAGAGTTGTCGACCGCCATCTATCGCGCTTTCGAGCATTATAAGCACGAATTCGATCGCAAAAATACTGCATCGATAGTGGAACGCCCTGCCGACGAGGCTCCAGTGAAAAATCAGTCGAAAACTGAAAGCAAAAAACAGACTACCAAGCCTTCGGACAATAGCAAAAAGTCTGAAGATCAGTCGCTTAGCGTGGAATATGTGCAAGGCGTGAAAGCGGTCTACAAACTGCAAATTTTCAGCACAAGCACAAAAATTACCGACCCTAACGACGCACGTTTCAAGGGCTTGAAGTGCGATTATTACGAAGAAGATGGCGTTTTCAAATACACCTACGGCTCGAACACAAACCTCGGATTGATGCAGAAAACCAAAGCCGAAATCAGTGGAAAATTTCCACAAGCGTTTATGGTGGCTTTCTATCAAGGCAAAAAAATTACAATGCAGGAGGCAAAAATTATAAATTCGCGAAAAAACTAGATTCAAATTGAATACGACTGGAGGGGCAGTAGAGATATTATTTCGTTTGAAAATTTGAAGATTGTGCACTATTCTTATTGCACTTCTACAACTTTACGAACTTTACAAACTTTCCACTTTATAGACTTTCGACTTTACACACTTTTTACTTTTGAACTTTACACACTTTTCGACTATGAAAAAGATATTCACGCGCGAAGTGAAAATAGCACTCGCTTTTATCATCACCATTGTATGTATTGTGGTGGGAATCAACTACTTAAAAGGCATCAATGTGTTTGAGCCTGGCAATCGCTACTACGCAAAATTCGATAGGCTCGATGGGCTTGTGGTGTCGAACAATGTGATGGTGCGCGGCTACAAAGTAGGGCAGGTGAGCGAAATCACCTACGACCTGTCGCTCGAACAGCCATTCACCGTAACCGTTTTGGTCGACGAAGCCGTGAAAATGCCTGCTGGCACTCAGTTTGTGCTGCGCGACGATGGTCTGCTTGGAGGTAAAATACTCGACATCGTTTGTGGCGACGATCCCACAACCTTCTACGCCTCTGGCGACACCATCGAAACTCGTATCGAAGGCGGATTGATGGCATCGGTGCAAGAACTTGTGCCAAAACTCGATGGCACCATTGCCCGCGTCGATTCGGTGCTAGAATCGGTGAATAACATCGCCAAATCGCAAGAGTTGAAAAACAGCCTGAAGAGCATCGAAAGCATCACGGCCGATTTGCGCGTGTCGTCGGCCAAGCTGAAGTATGTGATGAACAACCAAGTGCCGCAAATCGTGAGCGATGTGAACACCATTACGGGCGACCTGCGCAAAGTGTCGGGCGACCTGAAACAGATAGAGTTTGCCGAACTTTTTGCACGCATCGATCACACGGTGAACAATTTGCAAATTTTCTCCGACAAATTGAACTCGAACGAAGGCACCATCGGCAAGTTGATGAACGACAATGCACTCTACAACAACATCAACACAACTGTGAACAGCGTGAACGATTTGGTTGTTGACTTGAAAGCAAATCCGAAGCGATATGTGCATTTTTCGCTCTTCGGCGCACGCGAAAAGAAGCAAAAGTAACAACGATTTTAGCGGATCTTTATTTAGACTGAATCTAAATAACGAAATAAAATCACTTTTTTTCGTGGTCTAAAAAATGAACTGCGAACTGCCCCAATTTCAAGCAGTTCGCAGGCTTTTTCTCCCAAGATTTGAAATAATAAAATTTGTTTGTAACGAATTGATTTTCAGGCGATTAAATTTAACTGTTTGACTTTCAAAGGTCGTATTAAAACGCTGAAAACTAGGCGGTTAAATTGTTAAAATTTTCCCGAAAAACGACCCCGTTTTTTTCTTCCAAAAAAGAGTGCGAACTTTGCAGCGGAAAAATTGTTGATAAGTTTATCGAAAAAGATATAAACAACCGGCGAGCAATTTTTTTTGAAAAAAAGAGTATCCAGAAATTTTACAAAGAGACAAAGAAAATGATGACACCCCAAGAACTGTGGAGCAGATGTTTGAAAGTGGTAAAAGACAACATTCCCGAGGCTTCGTACACTACATGGTTTGAGCCAATTGTACCACTTAAATACGAGAACAACGAACTTGTGCTGCAAGTGCCGAGCATGTTTTTCTACGAGTATATCGAGGAGAAATTTGCCGAATTGCTGCGCGTTACGCTCTATCGCGAAGCGGGCGAAGGCACAAAATTGCTCTACCGTGTGAAGGAGACTGCCACCGCAACCACTACGCTGCCCGCTGCCGAAAGCGTGGTAGAAAAGCCGCAGGTGCAGCATTCGGTCATCAATAGCCCATTTCAGCGTGTGGCTCAAGAGGAGATTGATCCGCAACTGAACGCTGCCTACAGTTTCAACACCTATATCGAAGGCTCGAGCAACAAACTGGCGCGTGCCGCTGGCGTGAGCATTGCTAACGAGCCAGGCAAAACCATTTTCAATCCGCTGTTTCTCTACGGAAAATCGGGCGTGGGCAAAACGCACTTGGTCAACGCCATTGGTTTGATGGCCAAGCAGCTCTATCCCGAAAAACGCGTGCTTTATGTGTCGGCCAATCTGTTTCAAATTCAGTACACCGACGCCGTTCGCCGCAACGAACAGAACGATTTTCTGAACTTCTATAGCAACATCGACGTGCTGATTTTGGACGATATCCACGAATTTATGGATAAGCCAGGCACGCAAAAAACATTCTTCAACATTTTCAACCATCTGCACCAAAACGGCAAGCAGATAATAATGACTTGCGATCGCGCTCCAGGCTCGCTCGAAGGCATGGAAGAACGTCTGCTCACCCGCTTCAAATGGGGCTTGAGTGCCGAAATTGAGATGCCCGACTTTGAACTGCGCAAAGCCATTCTGAAGAGCAAAATCTACAAAGATGGTCTCGATGTGCCAGAAGATGTGATTGACTACATTGCCGAAAATGTAACCGACAGCGTGCGCAATTTGGAAGGCGTGCTGGTGTCGTTGCTGGCTCACGCCACGCTCACCGACGAGGACATCAACCTAGATTTAGCTGAAAAAGTGGTTGGCAAAGTGGTTTCGACCTCGCAAAATACCATTTCGGTGGAGAAAATCAGAGATATGGTGTGCGATTATTTTGCGCTGCCGCTCGAGGCATTCATGTCGAAAACGCGCAAACGCGAAATCGCTACCGCGCGCCAAGTGGCCATGTATCTTGCAAAACAGTACACCAAAAGCTCGCTTTCGGCCATCGGCAAACTGATTGGCGGTCGCGACCATGCCACCGTGCTGCACGCTTGCGGTGTGGTGAACGACCTGATGGACACCGACAAGAGTTTCCGCATGAGCGTGAAAGAGCTGGAACAACGGCTAAAAAATTGATACTTGATAATTTCGCAGCCCGCAGTAGAGAACGTAATCTTCAAATATAATCTGAAATTTGAAATCTGAAATACCCAACAGCTGATGACCTTGTGCCGTTGGCTGTTTTTCTTTTCAAAATTGGGGAGTGATGATGGTAGAAAATCAGCGCGAAATACTGACGATTGTTGGTCCGACGGCCACTGGCAAGACGGCTCTGGCTGCGGCTTTGGCTTTGCGCATCGATGGCGAGGTGATCAGTGCCGACTCGCGCCAAGTGTACCGCGGCATGGACATTGGCACGGGCAAAGATTTGGCCGATTATACCATCGATGGACGCACTGTGCCGCACCATTTGGTGGATATTGCGGACGCGGGCTACAAATACAATCTGTACGAGTTTCAGCGCGATTTTGCAGCGGCCTATTCCGACATCGTGTCGCGGCAGAAAACACCCATTCTCTGCGGTGGCTCGGGACTTTATGTGGAGGCTGCCATTGGCGGTTATAGTCTGGTGGCAGTGCCTGAAAATGCCGAATTGCGCACGACTTTGGCCGATAAATCGCTGGCGGAGCTCACGCAGATTTTGAGCGGCTACAAAACTCTTCACAACACCACCGATGTCGACACGCCGCAGCGCGCCATTCGTGCTATAGAAATAGCCGATTTTGTGCGCCAACACCCCGAAATGCCGACCGAAAACTGCCCAATGCGCTCGCTCACCATCGGTTTGCAGCTCGATCGCGAACTGCGCCGTCAACGCATCAGCGAGCGATTGCGCAAACGCCTCGACGAAGGTATGGTTGACGAGGTTAAACGTCTGATTGATAGCGGAATAGCGGCTGAAGATTTGACCTATTACGGACTTGAATACAAATTTGTGACCAATTATCTCACAGGAAAATTGACCTACGACGAGATGGTGCGCCAACTCGAAATCGCCATTCACCAGTTTGCCAAGCGGCAGATGACTTGGTTTCGTGGCATGGAGCGCCGTGGACACCAAATTCGCTGGATTGATGCTACGCTGCCAATGTCCGAGAAGGTAGCGCTGTGCGAAGAGATGTGGCGGAAGTTTAGTGGGGAGAGGTTATAGTTGAGAGTTTAGAGTTTATAGAGAGCGGCTTACGAATGGTTCGAAAGCCGCTCTTCAGTTAGTTTTCTTAAATTTTTGATTTGCCATTCGATTTTATAATCTGCATAAAAATCGACCAAAATCTATGCAATTTGTAAAGTCGAGTTTATGATTTGCATAAAATCCACTCTTGCAAGTCTCTTTTTACAGATTTCGCCACGAGACTATCTTGCCGTTTTTTGTCTCTAAATCTACATCGCCGCCATAGACTACGCAAAGGTTTTCTTGTGGCGAATTGCTGATTTCGGCAAATTTTGATAGACCTTTGAAAAAGTTTGGTCGTATGGTTTCGCTCGATTTTATTTCGATGGCCGATAGCGCTGTGCCGCTCTCGATTAACAAATCTACCTCGTTTTGGTTGCTATCGCGCCAAAAGTAGAGTGGTGGCTCTTTGCCCTGTGTCAGAAATCGTTTCGCAAATTCAGAAATCACCATGTTTTCAAAAAGTGCGCCGTGCAAATAGTGCAGCGCCAACTGTTCTTCGCTTTCTATTCCGAGCAGCGAAGCTGCCAAACCTGTGTCGTAGAAGTAGAGTTTTGAAGATTTCACAAGTCGTTTGTTGAAATTTTTGTGATATGGCTGCAACCGATAGACAATGTAGCTGGTTTCGAGTACCGAAAGCCACGCGTTGGCGGTTGGCAGCGAAATGTCGCATTCGTTTGCCAAGGTATTGATGTTGACCAGTTGCCCAATGCGTGCGGCGCAAAGTTTCAGGAAACGTACAAACCGTGCGAGGTTGCTAATGTTGCGTAGCAGCCGCACATCGCGTTCTATGTAGGTTTGGATGTAATTTGGAAAATAGTCGGTTGGCGCTATTTTTTTGTCGTAGATGCGCGGATAGCCGCCTGTGAAAAGCCACTGATTGAGCGACTGCGGCAATGCGTTGGCCGCTTTTAATTCTGCAACAGAAAATGGCATCATTTTCAAGATTGCCGTGCGCCCTGCAAGCGACTGCGAAATTTTTTCCATCAGCAGAAAATTGTGTGAACCTGAAAGAATGTACTGTCCGCACGCCTCGTTGGAGTCGATTTGCGTCTGAATGTATGAGAAGAGATTTGGCGCGTGTTGTGCTTCGTCGATGATGGTTTTGGCGCTGAATGTGTGCAGAAAACCGCGCGGATCGTCGTTGGCCATTGCGCGCATGTCGATGTCTTCGAGCGACACATAGCGATAATCTGGGAAGCATTTGCGCAGCATGGTGCTTTTGCCGCACTGGCGCGCTCCTGTGAGTGTTACCACGGGAAATTTTGTTAGCAAATGCGTCATTTTGCCATAAATCAATCTGTCAATCATAACTTTCCTTCGTTTTTATTTCACGCTGCAAAGTTACAAAATGATTTTATAATCTGCATAAAAATCGACCAAAATCTATGCAATTTGTAAAGTCGAGTTTATGATTTGCATAAAATTGCGCCGATTTGCGGGGAGAGCCCGGTTATTTTTCCTAAAATTTTTGCAATGTTTGGGGAAATATTCGACGTGACTAAATTTTCGTACAAAAAACTCTCCCCACAAATTTTGCGAGGAGAGTTTTGTTTAATTTGGGGTAAGTTGTGTGAACTTACTGCTTTACGAATTTTTGTACTGCGGTGCGACCGTTGTCGAGCGTGGCGCGCAGCAGGTAGAGGCCTTGCTGCAGACCGCTCATGTCGATGCTGCTGCTGGCTGCGTGCGTGCTTATGGTCTCGACCAACGTGCCCGTTACGGTGTAGATGTCGATTTTCGCAATATCCTCGCTGCAAGTGATGTGCAGTGTGCTATTCACTGGGTTGGGGTAGAGGCTGATGAGCGAATTATCGGCTTTTACCGTGCCAATGGCAGTAACTTTGCAATCGTCAAGTCTCTTTTCTGCGCCACCGCTCCACATGTAGCAAACGTCTTCGTCGGTCCAGAGGTCGGAGGTTTGGTCTTTATCCTTGCCAGCATTGAAAATGAAGTTGACCCCTTTTATCGAAGCATCGAATGTGTGGTAGTAGAAGCCATCGGCATTCACTTTGGTGAGTTCTGTGCCTGGCCATTCGCCCATTAGTTGTGTTGTTTTTGTGCCACTAACTGTCCATGCGTAGAGGTAAACTTTCGTCCACGACGATGGCTTGTAGAACGACACGGTGATGGGCGTGGTTTGTGGTGCTTTGTAGGTGTAGACCAGTGTTTGTACATCTGTTTTGGCTGATGCGGTTTGTGCGTAGGCTTTCACAGTGGTTGTGCCGCTGATGGTGAATGCAGACGAATAGGTTTTGCGAGTTGCCGAAATGGTTGGGTCGCTGCCATCGAGTGTGTAATAGATGGTGGCGCTTTCGGTGCCGCCAATAATCGACATGCTGATGCTGAGTGTTGCCGTTTTGAAGGTGCTTGAACCTGGGTTTACTATCAATTTTGGTGCAACTGCCGAGTTGGTCTTAATCCACATGGCATAGCCTGTTCCCGAAGCGGCTTTGGTATAGCCCGATTGCGACGCCGACACACGGTTGCCGAGTTCGAGAATGAGCGTGCCGTTTTTGCCCGTTACTGTGGCACGATAGCCGCTGGCATCGCCTTCGTCGCTCACTTTGCTTTCGGAGTGAACTTGCACGGCTTTGCGGGCGAGAACCATTGGTGCAATCGCGCTCTTGTATTCTTTCCAGTGTGGATAGAACACGCACGGCACGCCTGGCATCGAGAGCATGAAGGCGTTGCATTGCAGCAGACGGTCTTTCAGTGCCGAGGTCATGGAGTTGCCTTTGCCACCGAACTCGTTCTCGTCGCGTTGGTAGGTGTCGTGGTTGTCGACGAATGTTACTGCATATTTCGATTTACCTGCTCCAAGCAGACCAGGACCTTTGCAACCTGCAAAACTGCCACTCGACAGTGATTTGTTGAATGCGTCGTATTTTGTGGCGAAGTCGAATGTGAGCGTGTTCCAACCTGCATCGTTCAGGTAACTTTGCAAAGTGGCTTGGTTGCCGTCCCAATATTCGGTTACCGAGAAATAGTTTTGTGCGGCCGAGTTGTAGTCGTTCACATGCGAGCCGTGGAAACCTTTGCAATAGTCGTAGCGCCAGCCGTCGTATTTCATCTCGTTTTTCATCCATTTCAGGTAGGCTTTGCACATGTCGCGCACTTTGCTGCTGCAGTGGTCCCAGTCGCGCGCGGCGGTGTAGTTGGCTTCGCTGCCGTAGCCGTCGTCGTTTGCGCCTGTGGCAGTGCCTTTGCAAGCGCCCGAAGAACCCGAATTAACTTCATCGTTTTTGCAAATCCACGAGGCATCGGGAGTGAATGTGCCGTAAGGACTGAAATCGAGTGGATAGTAGTCGCACCATGTCGATTTGTTGTTGGCGTGGTTCACTACAATGTCGGCAATCACTTTTGCACCGCCTTCGTGCAGTGTGCTGATTAGTTTTTCCAGCTCGGCGCGCGTGCCCCATGCTGAATTTTGGTTGCTATATTGCGATGGCAGATAGCCTACGCCACCGCTCGATTTTGCCGATGGTGGCAGCCAAATAAGGTCGAAATAGGCGGCTAATTCAGTGGCTTGTGCTTGTAGCGTGGCCCATTTGGTGTTGCCGTGTTTGCCATTGGTGTTCGAATCCCAATAGAAGGCTTGGAACATCACATCTGTGCATTGACTTGGAACAGAACTGCTGTAAGTGCCTGGTTTGTAGCCGCTTGTGTCGCCGCTATCGCCCGAATCACCGCTGTCACCCGAATCACTGCTGTCTCCCGAATCACCGCTGTCGCCAGAGTCTCCGCTATCACCAGAGTCGCCACTGTCGCCACTATCGCCACTATCGCCAGAATCGCTACCGCTACCGATCTCTTCGCCTTTGTTGCTCGAGCAATCGCCTGTAGCAGCACCCACATAGAGCTTGTCTTCTTGGTACTTCAATTTGATGTAGAAGTCGTAGCAACCAGCGGTGGAACAGGTGTATTGGCTACTGGAGCGTGCGATGCCCGATACACTTGCGCCGTCTAAATCGACAGCCCAACCTGCACTATTCTCTTTGTCGTAGAGTTGCAGGTAGTCGCCCGCTTTTAGTGGCACACCAAGTGCCATGTACTCGGTGTAAGACTGATCTTGTGGGTTGCCATTTAGCGTACCTTCGTAGTAGGTTTTGCCATTCACTAGAATGCCGTACGATGCGGCAAACGCCCCGCCAACGCATAGCAACGCCACGAGGAAAGAAAATAGTTTTTTCATGGTTCTAAAATTAAAAAATTATTGTGTAAATTGTGTGTTTCCGAATCTTTTTTACGCGCCAAAGTTACAATTTAATTTTTTTTGTTACAAACAAAGGGTGGTGTTTTTGTCGATTTTTAACTTTTTGTAGAATAATGAATAAAGAGTAAAGAGTAAAGAATAAAGAATAAAGACCAAAGACCAAAGACTATTTGGAGGCAAAACTTCGATTTCGCACTAGCCCTACTTTATAACTTTCCACTCTTTACTACATACTCATGCCGCCGCAGCAGTGGATTACTTGTCCGCTCACGTAACTCGAAAGGTCGCTGGCGAGGAAGGTTGCAACATTTGCTACATCGTCGGTGGTGCCAGCGCGGCGCAGGGGAATGGTTTTGACCCATTGTTCGCGCACTTCGTCGGACAGTTGGCGTGTCATTTCGGTGTCGATAAAGCCTGGCGCAATGCAGTTGGCGCGTATGCCGCGTGGTCCAATCTCTTTGGCTACCGATTTGGCGAGTGCAATCAGACCCGCTTTCGAGGCGGCGTAGTTGCACTGACCAGCGTTACCATTCACGCCCACCACCGAACTCATGTTGATGATGGAGCCGTTGCGTTGGCGCATCATTATTGGTGCAATGGCGTGGATAAAGTTGAATGCCGATTTCAGATTGACCGTCAGCACGGCGTCCCATTGTTGCTCGCTCATGCGCAGCAGCAAGCCGTCTTTGGTTATGCCAGCGTTGTTCACCAGCACGTCGATGTGACCAAAATCGGCATGAATTTGCTCGACTATGGCTTGTGTGGCAGCAAAATCGGCAGCATTCGAGGCGTAGGCGCGACATTTTACGCCCAGTGCTTCTATTTCTTTGCGAGTTTGCTCGGCTTGGTCGTTCAATTCCAAATCGGTGAAGGCAATGTCGGCACCTTCGGCAGCAAATTTCTGTGCTATGGCTTTGCCTATGCCACGCGCCGCTCCTGTGATGAGGGCAACTTTTCCTTGAAGTAAGTTCATGTAATTTAGTTTGTAAAGTTTGAAAGTGATTTCTAAATTTCTAGTTTTCCAAGTTTTTTTTTGACTCTAAATGTCTTAATTCTAAATTCTCCTCACTCCTAATTCCTAATTATCTTGCTACTTGCTACTTGCTACTTGCTACTTGAAAATGAGGAATATACACGGCACTTTACCAATTTCGGGCAGCGATTTTTTCCATTCGGCGAGGGTGCGTGTGCGAATGCTTTCGCCATCGCCCGTGATGTCGCGCGCAATGCAGAGTTTGGTTTGTGGGCGCAGTGTGCGGCACAATTCTTCCATCATTTGCTGATTGCGATAGGGTGTTTCGATGAAAATTTGCGTCTGATTTTCGGCATAAATGCGCTGTTCGAGCCTGCGAAGTGCTTGTGTGCGCTCGTTTTTCTCGATGGGCAGGTAGCCGTGAAAGGCGAAACTCTGTCCGTTGAAACCGCTGGCCATTATCGACATCAGAATGCTCGACGGACCGACCATCGGCACCACGCGTGCGCCCATTTTTTGCGCCACTGCCACCACATCGGCACCGGGATCGGCCACGGCGGGACAGCCTGCTTCGCTTATCACGCCCATGTCGAAACCCTGCTGCAGCGGCTGAACAAACGAGCCAATCTGCATGGCATCGGTGTGCTGGTTCAGTTCGTAGAATGTGAGCGAATCGATGTCTATCTCGCGGTCGACACGCTTCAGAAAACGCCGCGCCGTGCGCACATTTTCTACAATGAAATGTTTCAGTCGCACCACTACAGCGGTGTTACCGCTTGGCAACACATTTTCGAGCGGCGCACTGTCGCTCAAAACGGTCGGTATCAGATAGAGTGTACCCACGGTTCGTTATTTTTGCACGTTTGGCAATTCTAGTCCGAGACCTTTCTTCTTGTCCCATGCCTTCAGCACAAAACCGAGCAGCAGCGCAGCAATGCCAAGACAAGCCAACATTACGAGCGGCCAAGTGTAGTCGTATTCGTAAGGATTGGTTACGCCTTCGTTGGTGGCGTCGAGCACTTTGCCGATGAGCAGCGGGAAGAGCCACAAACCGATATTTTGAATCCAGAAGATGAGCGCGTAGGCCGAGCCGATAATTTTTTCGTCGACCAATTTCGGAACGCTAGGCCAAAGGGCGGCTGGAACGAGCGAGAACGATGCGCCAAGCACCAAAATGGTGATGTAAGCCACAACCACGCCACCAACGGCATTTCCTTTGAAACAAGGCAGCACAAATGCAAATGTGAGGTGGCACAAAATGAGCAACAGCGAACCGATGACCAGCATCGAGGCGGCTTTGCCTTTGTGGTCGACATAGTTGCCAAGCACAGGCGTGATGGCTACGGCCAACAGTGGGAATACGGCAAAAATTGTTTCGGCAGTGCCGCGCATATAGCCCATGTAGCAATAGCCCACGAGTGCCGCTACAGCCACCGCCATCAGCGAGTATTTCACCGTCTTGTTTTTTACAAAATTGCTTGCGAATGCGCCCACAGCAACTACCAGCATTACCACATATTGAACGATGGCTACTTGGCTGCTAGCCCAGAACGAATCGGCTTCGGGAACGGAGAGCGACAGGTTGCACTGAAGCATGTTCACTGCATATTTTTGGAATGGGAAAATGGCAGAGTAGTAGAGTACGCAAAGCAGTGCTACGAGCCAAAATCCGCCGCTCGAGAGAATCTTGCCGATGTCGCTCACTTTGAAAGGATCGTCTTTCTCTTCGGCCTCGCCAGTTTGTGTATCGAGTTTTTTGTCCATGAAGAAATAGACCACAAACATGATGAGCGCAATGCAGAGTAGCACTACGCCAAACGCCACCGAGCGCGACACATCGACTGTTCCGCCCAAGCGTGCGAAGAAAGGCGAGAAAATCATGCAAGTGGCCACGCCCAAGCGCGCCAAAGCCATTTCGGAACCCATGGCCAAGGCGGTTTCGCGACCTTTGAACCATTTCACGATGCCGCGCGACACGGTGATGCCGCCCATTTCGGCACCGCAACCAAAAATCATGAAACCGATGGCGGCCAGTTTTGCCGATGCAGGCATGCCCTCGTAGAATGGCGAAACGCCCAATTCGTCGAACAGCGGCACATAATTAAGGTGTGTGGTGAACCATGCCTCGGCGCTACTGCCGATGAAAGCTTCGGAAATGGCAAAATACTTTATCAGCGCGCCAATCAGCATTACTGCACCCGAGAGCAGGGCTGTGAAACGCACGCCCATCTTGTCGAGAATGATGCCCGCAAAAATCAAGAAAAATACGAATACATTGAGGAATGTTTCCGCGCCTTGCATGGTGCCAAATGCGGTCGAGTCCCAGCCGCGCTGGCTCTGCATCAAGTCTTTGATGGGCGACAAAATGTCCATGAAAATGTAGGCGCAAAACATGGCAAGCGCCAAAAGCAACAGCGCAGTCCAACGAGCCGCACTGCTGTCGCGTAGGGTTTGAATCTTTTCTACCATAATTTTTTGACTTTAACTTTGACTAAAACTAAGACGATTTTAGATTGGGTTGATAAGTTGATATGTTGATTTTTTCTGTTGAATCGTTGAATCGTTGAATCGTTCGGACGCACGCGGTGCGTCCCTACTTTCACACTCTCTTGCTACTTGCTACTTGCTTCTTTTCGGTGCAAAATTACAATTTATTCGGCAAAAAATTGCTACCTTTGTCTGATTTTTTGTACAAACAGCTTTTCCGATGGATATTTTTCTGATTGTAGTTGGCGCTGTTTGCCTTTTGGCAGGGCTTGTAGGCGCTGTTGTACCTGTCATTCCGGGCGTGCCGCTTAGTTATGTTGGGCTGCTTTTGCTCGAATTTACAAGTTATCGACCCTTTTCGCTCGCTTTCATGCTGATTTGGGCTGGCGTGGTAGTTGTGGTGCAACTGCTCGACACTTTTCTGCCAATGCTCACCACCAAATGGTCGGGCGGCAGCAAGGCGGGCGTGTGGGGTAGCACCATCGGACTGCTTTTGGGCTTTCTAGTCGGGCCATGGGGCATTGTGCTTGGACCATTTCTCGGTGCGCTGGTTGCCGAAATAATCGTTGGAAAAGAGTTCGTAACCGCTTTGAAATCGGGCTCGGCAGCGTTTCTCGGCTTCCTTGGCGGCACACTGGTAAAACTCATCGCCTCTGGATTGATGGTCTACTACTTTGTGGCGGCACTGATTTAGTTAGGAGTTAGGAATTAGGAGTTAGGAATTAGGAGT
>CAVFDI010000021.1:0-26281 GCA_963621145.1 Paludibacteraceae bacterium
GGGAACGTATTCACCGCGCCATGGCTGATGCGCGATTACTAGCGAATCCAGCTTCACGGAGTCGGGTTGCAGACTCCGATCCGAACTGGGGGGGGCTTTACGCGGTCCGCTTCCGGTCGCCCGGTCGCATCGCCCTGTACCCCCCATTGTAACACGTGTGTCGCCCCGGACGTAAGGGCCGTGCTGATTTGACGTCATCCCCGCCTTCCTCACACCTTGCGGTGGCAGTCTCGCCAGAGTCCCCAACTTCACTTGATGGTAACTGGCGACAAGGGTTGCGCTCGTTATGGCACTTGAGCCAACATCTCACGACACGAGCTGACGACAACCATGCAGCACCTCGACAGACGTCCCGAAGGACCTTTGCATCTCTGCATCGTTCGCCTGCCGTTCGAGCCCGGGTAAGGTTCCTCGCGTATCATCGAATTAAACCACATGTTCCTCCGCTTGTGCGGGCCCCCGTCAATTCCTTTGAGTTTCACCGTTGCCGGCGTACTCCCCAGGTGGATTGCTTAACGCTTTCGCTCAGCCGCCTACAGTGTGTCGCAGACAGCTAGCAATCATCGTTTACTGCGTGGACTACCAGGGTATCTAATCCTGTTCGATCCCCACGCTTTCGTGCCTCAGCGTCAGTTGCGTGCTGGCAAGCTGCCTTCGCAATCGGTGTTCTGTGTCATATCTAAGCATTTCACCGCTACACAACACATTCCGCCTGCCTCGTTCGCACTCAAGAATACCAGTTTCAACGGCATGATCGGGTTGAGCCCAACTATTTAACCGCTGACTTGGCATCCCGCCTACGCACCCTTTAAACCCAATAAATCCGGATAACGCTCGCATCCTCCGTATTACCGCGGCTGCTGGCACGGAGTTAGCCGATGCTTATTCGTATGGTACACGCAAACCAGGACACGTCCCAGACTTTGTTCCCATACAAAAGGAGTTTACAATCCATAGAACCTTCTTCCTCCACGCGACTTGGCTGGTTCAGGCTTCCGCCCATTGACCAATATTCCTCACTGCTGCCTCCCGTAGGAGTTTGGACCGTGTCTCAGTTCCAATGTGGGGGACCTCCCTCTCAGGACCCCTATCCATCGTAGGCTTGGTGGGCCGTTGCCCCGCCAACTACCTAATGGAACGCATGCCTATCTCCCAGCGGGTCGCCCCTTTAACAAATATTCCCATGCGGGACCCCTGTTTTATGCAGCATTAATCCAACTTTCGCTGGGCTATTCTGCACTGGAAGGCAAGTTGCATACGCGTTACGCACCCGTGCGCCGGTCGCCGACAGAAGTATTGCTACTCCCTCGCTGCCCCTCGACTTGCATGTGTTAAGCCTGTCGCTAGCGTTCATCCTGAGCCAGGATCAAACTCTTCGTTGTAAAAATTATTTTTCTTGAATTAAAGAACAATTATCCAACCAAGACCAACCCTACGCTTACTCAAGGACGAATCCTTAATTCCCTAGATTTATCTTCTAAAAAATTGACTTTAGGTTTGCTCTGATCTCTCAAAGCAATGCTCTTGTACTACAATTTATTTGTCCACATTTCTTCAAAGAACTTCGCTTCTGGGTTTTCGTTCCCGAAAGCGGTTGCAAAGGTAGTACCTTTTCAACAACCCACCAAACTTTTTCCAAATCTTTTTTCAAAAAAATCACTTCTCGCTCATTATCAAATAGTTACAAGTTTCAAACTACTACAAAATTGTATTGTAAAACATATTTTCCTCTCAAAAAGACCCTCGTTTTTGCTCATTTCGATGGGTATTCGCAACCACACGAAAAGCGTTTTTTTCGTAAAATGGAGGAAATGTCGGAAAAACCGTGTGAAAATTAACAATTTTGGGCACTCAAAAAATGGCAGTTCGAAAGGCTCTACGCACAAGCAAAAAGTCATTTTTTTTTGAATTAGGTACAAAAAAACGGCTCGAAGATCACTCCCCAAGCCGCCAAACAAAATTCAATTATGAAAAAAAACTTCCTTTTTCGTACATCTCTGCACGATGCGTTAATGTCAGTTTTCGGCATCGCCACTGCCGGCATAGTAGAAATCGTAGGTTGCCACGTCGCCATTTATCTTGCCCGATGCCGACACGGGAGCAACCATCAATTGGTATGTGCCAGCCGAGCCTAACCCAAGTTCGTCCAACGTGAAATCGTAGTTGCCATAGAATGTTACGTAATCGAGCAAATCAGCTGCCTTGGCATTGTCCAAAACACGTTGCAAATAGACCGCAGCTCCGCCAATGCTATCGATGGTTGATTTTATTTCTGTCATCGAAACCCAGCCTTGTGTAGTATCGCTCACCGTGAGCAGGAAAAGCGTATCACCATACGAAACGATATCGAATTTTGCTGAATTGTTTGCCATTTCGCTAGTTTTTAGCGAGCAAGTATGCACTACGCCAGTGTTGTTGCCAAGCGTGTCGAGGTAATAAGCCCAAACCACATATTCGGTAGCAGGTTCCAGATTTTTAAGCACAAGCGTATCGATTCCAGCCCACAGAATTTACAGCAATTACTACACCACATACGTCGAGCGCGACGTGAGACAACTGTTGAAAATCAAAGACTTAAGCGCGTTTCAGACATTCATCAGGCTTTGCGCAGGGCGCATTGGCTCGGAATGTAATTTGCTCTCGCTGTCGAACGAGGCTGGTGTATCGTCGGTAACGCTCAAAGAGTGGCTGAGCATTTTGGAGGCATCGTACATTGTTTTTCGCCTGCAGCCGTACTACGCCAACATCAACAAGCGATTAGCAAAAACACCGAAACTCTATTTCTACGACACAGGTTTACTCTGCTTTTTACTTGGCATTCAGTCGCCCGAGCAACTCGATTTTCACCCTCTGCGCGGTGGAATATTCGAAAATTTGGTGGTTTTGGAGATGCTAAAACACCAATTTAATAATGGTCAGGAGAATAATCTGTTTTTTTACCGCGAAAGCCGAGGAACGGAAATTGACATTGTGGCACCAAAAAACACCTCGTTGCACCTTTACGAAGTAAAATCGAGCAGGACTTCGAATCCAGATTTTTTCAAAAACATAAACTCGCTGGAGAAAAATTTTGGCGATAAAATTGCTTCGTCGTGCGTCATTTACGATGGCGACACCACCAACCAAGCCAAACACGGCGGTCTGTTCAATTTCAGAGACATAGAATTGCTGTTGAATCGTTGAATCGTAGGGACGCGGTGCGTGCGTCCTGCTGTTTTCTACGGATTACAGATCCTGCGCAAAACACCATTTGCGTCGATTTTTTTGCACAGATTTAAAGTTCAACTTTAAAATTATACGAAAATTATTTGGCTGAACAAAAATAAAAGTCTACCTTTGCACAGATTTAAAGTTCAACTTTAAAATTGTACACTATGAAAGATTACATCTATCGTCAACTTTCGAACGAAATTCTTGAATGCCAAAAATATTATCAGGTAATAACCATCACTGGACCGCGCCAAGTGGGCAAGACAACGCTTTGTCGCAATCTATTTCCAGATTACACTTATTTCAACTTGGAGGACATCAGTCTGCGACAAGAAATTGAGCGCGACCCCAAAAACTTTTTTGCACATTCGAGCAAACATGTGATTATCGACGAAATACAGACTTTGCCGTCGCTACTATCGTACCTGATGGTGTATGTCGATGAAGATTCGGATTGGAAATTCATTTTAACTGGCAGTTGCAACATTACACTGCTCAACTCTATTTCGCAATCGCTCTGCGGACGCACCGCTGTGCTGACGCTGCTACCGCTTTCACTCGATGAACTGAAAGACTACAAGCAACGTCCAACAAGCGAAATTCTATTCAACGGCTTTTATCCTGCACTGTTCGACAAACACATTCCAGCCCACAGAATTTACAGCAATTACTACACCACATACGTCGAGCGCGACGTGAGACAACTGTTGAAAATCAAAGACTTAAGCGCGTTTCAGACATTCATCAGGCTTTGCGCAGGGCGCATTGGCTCGGAATGTAATTTGCTCTCGCTGTCGAACGAGGCTGGTGTATCGTCGGTAACGCTCAAAGAGTGGCTGAGCATTTTGGAGGCATCGTACATTGTTTTTCGCCTGCAGCCGTACTACGCCAACATCAACAAGCGATTAGCAAAAACACCGAAACTCTATTTCTACGACACAGGTTTACTCTGCTTTTTACTTGGCATTCAGTCGCCCGAGCAACTCGATTTTCACCCTCTGCGCGGTGGAATATTCGAAAATTTGGTGGTTTTGGAGATGCTAAAACACCAATTTAATAATGGTCAGGAGAATAATCTGTTTTTTTACCGCGAAAGCCGAGGAACGGAAATTGACATTGTGGCACCAAAAAACACCTCGTTGCACCTTTACGAAGTAAAATCGAGCAGGACTTCGAATCCAGATTTTTTCAAAAACATAAACTCGCTGGAGAAAAATTTTGGCGATAAAATTGCTTCGTCGTGCGTCATTTACGATGGCGACACCACCAACCAAGCCAAACACGGCGGTCTGTTCAATTTCAGAGACATAGAATTGCTGTTGAATCGTTGAATCGTAGGGACGCGGTGCGTGCGTCCTGCTGTTTTCTACGGATTACAGATCCTGCGCAAAACACCATTTGCGTCGATTTTTTTGCACAGATTTAAAGTTCAACTTTAAAATTGTGCAGTTTTCCGACTTTATCTGCCACAAAAAAATGGGAGCGAAAAGATTTCGTTCCCATTTCCAAAACTTAAATTAACAATTTATTTCTCCACAAGTGCCATTTTCACAGCTTCCACCATGTTGTCGGTGTAGTGGAAAGTGAGCCCCTTGCGGTAGATTTCGTTTATCTCCTCCACATCGCGCCTATTCTCGGAACAAATGACAATGTCGGTAATGCCAGCGCGTTTGGCGGCAAGAATTTTCTCTTTTATTCCGCCCACGGGAAGCAGTTTGCCACGCAGCGTTATCTCGCCCGTCATGGCAAGGTTTTTCTTCACTTTTCGGTGCATGAATGCCGATGTCATAGCCGTGAGAATGGTAATGCCAGCCGACGGACCGTCTTTTGGCGTGGCGCCCTCTGGCACATGCATGTGAACCGCATGTTTGTCTATTTGTTTCGAATCGAGGCCGAGTTCTTTGGTGTGCGATTTCAGAAATTCGAGCGCGAGTGCCGCCGACTCTTTCATTACCTGACCAAGATTGCCCGTGAGTGCCAAGCGCGAGACTTTCGACGGACTCAGACCAACTTCGATAAACAGTATTTCGCCGCCAACCGATGTCCATGCAAGACCCGTCACCACGCCGCAAACATCGTTTCCCTGATATTTGTCGTGCAGAAAGCGTGGAATGCCAAGCAATTCTTCGAGGTCGGCAATGCTGATGGCAGGATTATAGGGCGTTTCGGTGGCGATTTTGCAAGCTATTTTGCGCATGATTTTTGCAATCACGCGTTCGAGGCTGCGCACGCCCGATTCACAGGTGTAGTTGTCGATGATGTAGCGCAAAACGGGTTTCGACAGTTTCACTTGCGCACTTTTTATGCCGTGTTCTTTCAGCTGTTTCGGCACTAGGAATTTGGAAGCGATCTCCACTTTTTCTTCGGCAATATAGCCATTTACCTCAATCAGCTCCATGCGGTCGAGCAACGGACGCGGCACGGTGCTGAGCGTGTTTGCAGTGGCAATGAACATCACTTTCGACAGATCGTAGTCGATGTCGAGGAAATTGTCGTGGAATGCCGAATTCTGCTCTGGATCCAGCACTTCGAGCAGTGCCGAGGCGGGATCGCCATGAATGTCGGAGTCAAGTTTGTCAATCTCGTCGAGCACAAAAACGGGGTTCGAAGTGCCAGCTTTTTGCAACGCTTGAATGATGCGCCCAGGCATTGCGCCCACGTAGGTGCGACGGTGACCGCGAATTTCAGCCTCGTCGTGCACACCGCCAAGCGACACGCGAATGTATTTTCGTCCAAGGCTTTCGGCTATTGACTTGCCGAGCGAGGTTTTGCCCACGCCCGGAGGGCCAAACAGGCAGATGATAGGCGATTTCAGGTTGTTACGCAACTTCAAAACTGCCAAATGTTCGATGATGCGTTCTTTCACTTTCTCGAGTCCGAAATGGTCGTGATCGAGAATTTTTTGCGCCTTTTTCAGGTCGAAATTATCTTCGGAATACTCGTTCCACGGCAGATCGAGCAGCGTTTCGATGTAGTTTTGTTGAACCGAAAAATCGGGCGCTTGAGTCGGAATTTTCGACAGTTTGCGCAGCTCTTTTAGGAAAATTTCTTCGGTTTTTTTATCCCATTTTTTCTGTTTTGCACGCTTGCGATACTCAATTATCGGGTCCAGATCGTCGTCATCGTCTAATTCAGAATTCAGCTCATTCTGAATGGTTTTCATCTGCTCTTGCAAGATGAATTCGCGCTGTTTGCGGTCCATCTTTTTGCGCACTTTCGATTCGATGTCGGCCGCCACGGCAAGGCGCTGCAGTTCGTCCTGCAACATCTCGTCGAGTTCGGCAGCACGCTGTGCAAGATCGTCTATTTCGAGCAGATGTTGCTGCGCTAAACCTTTGAGTTGCAGATTGTTAGCCGCAAAATTGATGAGCGCTTCAGGATCTTTGAAATTGTCGAGCGTCAGCACCATTTCGTTGGGAATAGCCGACGAGCGTTTGATTATCTCTTTGGTTTGCGCTTTTATGTTTTTCAGCACATTTTTAAACTCGGCATCGTCGGGTGCTTGGCCTTTGGCTAAAACAATGACGTTACCTGCGAGGAATGGCCGAGTTTGCGCGAGTGCGGCAAGTTTTGCGCGTCGGCGACCTTGCAAAATCACCACGGTTTTGTTTCCAAAATCGACAATACGCAACACGCGAGCCACGGTGCCAATTTTGAAAAGATCGTCGAATTTTGGCGATTCAATTTGTACATCGTGCTGCATCAGTGCCAGCAGTTCGCTCTTGTTTTCGAAGGCTTTGCGCACCACTTTCAGCGACGAGTTGCGTTCTATAGTGATGGGCAGCACTTGCATCGGGAAAAGGCACGAGTTGCGCAGCGGAAGCACTGGCAGCAGGTCGCCCGAGTTGCACTGCACCTCGTTGGGGTCGTCGTTGGGGTCGAGTTCTATCACTTCGCTGTGAAAATTTGGCGAGTTTTGCGCCATCATCTCCTTGAGTTGAGCATTCAGTTTCTTCACTCTTTCGCATTCTTCAGCCGCCTCTCTGCGCTGTTCTTCGAGATTTTCGAGCAACTCTTTGATCGATTTTATTTCTTTGTCTTTCTCCATATTTAGGGATAAGTTCTTAATTTTCAAAAATTGATTTTTCTGACAAAATGTCAGTTTTCGGGAATAGTACAAATTTTACCTTGCGGTTTTACTGACGATAAAATCATCGCGAAACTGCATAAACAGGCATTTTCCATTGATATTTGCGGTAGAATTAGACCAAATTGTGTGCCAAAAGCGCATTGAAAAGTTGATGAGTTGACAAATTCAACGCACGACAGACGAACAGCGCATCAATCTGAAATTCTTTCTATTCTCTGATTATTTTCAGTTCGGCGTGCGAACCGAGTTTGATGATGGACGATGGGCGAGCGGGCGTAGTGTCGTCGCGGCGCGTGGTGCAGATGTAGTCGACACCACTTTTTATTTCGTCGGATATTTCGGCAAAAGTGTGCGCTGCAGGTTCGCCGCTGATGTTGGCCGAGGTGGAGACAATAGGCAGATGAAACCGCTCGCACAGGCGATGCGAAAAAGCCTCGTTCGTAACGCGAATGCCCACGCTGCCATCGTCGGCAAGCAGGTTTGGCGCCAGATTTTTTGCGTTCGAATAGATAATGGTGAGCGGGCGCGTGGAGAGTTCAATCAGGTCGTATGCCACATCGGGAATGGTGTCGACGTAGCCCGACAATTTGGCGGCGCTATCGATGAGCGTGAGCATGGCTTTGCTGTCGGCACGACGTTTGAGCGCAAAAATTTTTGCCACAGCCTCGGCGTTGGTGGCGTCGCAGCCAATGCCCCAAACCGTGTCGGTCGGATAGAGAATGATGCCTCCGCGCCGCATCACAGCAATGGCGTTTTTTATGTCTTCGTCCATAAAAGTAGTTTGTATAGTTCGTAAAGTTTGAAAGTTTATAAAGTCAGTTGATGAATTGAGAATAAATTCTGATTTCTAGATTTCTGGTTTCCGATTTCTAGTTATTGATTCGAAGATTTGAAGATTGTTCGCCAGCTTTTTTCACCGCAACTCATTTGGTAATTGAGTCGCAAAATTACCACAAATTTTCGCCATCAACAAAAAAATAAGTAACTTTGCCATGATTTTTTTGGGGTGAGAGATGAAAGGTGAGAGGTTATAGGGATTTGTAGATCAAATGGTTTTTGATTTTTTATTGTCCGCCTTCAACTACCGATTTTTTTCTACCTGCTACTAATCTGAAATTTTAATGAATCAACCGAATCTTAGTTTTGCGAAACTGTGGAACATCAGTTTTGGATTTTTGGGCGTGCAGATAGCCTATGCCTTGCAGAGTGCCAACATCAGCCGCATTTTTGCCACGCTGGGCGCCGATCCGCACAGTTTGAGTTATTTTTGGATTTTGCCGCCGCTCATGGGCATGATAGTGCAGCCAATAGTTGGCGTGCTGAGCGACAAGACTTGGTGCCATCTCGGCAGACGCATTCCATACCTGCTAGTTGGCGCAATAGTGGCAGTGGCAGTGATGATTTTGTTGCCAAACGCTGGCAACTTCACCTTTTCGCAAGCCGCATTTCTAGGACTAAATGCCGCCATGTGGTTCGGACTTTTCTCGCTGATGTTTCTCGATTGCTCCATCAACATCGCCATGCAACCATTCAAAATGATGGTGGGCGATCTTGTGAACGAGCAGCAAAAAGGTCTAGCCTACTCCATTCAGAGTTTTCTGTGCAACGTGGGCAATGTGGTTGGATTCCTGTTCCCCATCTTCTTCACATGGATTGGCATAAGCAACGAAGCCCCCAAAGGCGTCATTCCCGATTCGGTGATCTATTCGTTCTACATTGGCGCGGCCATTTTGGTGCTGTGCGTGCTATACACGGTGCTTACCGTGCGCGAAATGCCGCCTGCCGAATATGCCAAATATCACACCGATAACGATTCGCAAGAAAATCAAGAAAAAGACAACACCAACATTTTCCGCCTTCTGGCCGATGCTCCGCGCGTGTTTTGGACTATCGGTTTGGTGCAATTTTTCTGCTGGGCGGCGTTCGTCTACATGTGGACCTACACCAATGGCGCCATTGCCGAGACCGTTTGGCACACTTCCGACGCCGCCTCCGAAGGCTATCAAGCCGCGGGCAACTGGGTTGGCGTGCTGTTTGCCGTGCAAGCCGTAGGCGGCATTGCGTGGTCGCTGATCATTCCAAAATTCCGCAGTTATCGCGCAGCCTATGTCGTGAGCCTGATTTTGGGAGGATTTGGCTTTGCTCTGGTGCCGTTTGTCAGCAACGAATATCTGCTTTTTGTCCCCTATCTTCTGATAGGATGCGCGTGGGCAGCCATGTTGGCACTGCCGTTCACCATCTTGACCAACAACATCAAAGGGACACACATGGGCACTTACCTCGGACTGTTCAACTGCACCATTTGCCTGCCGCAAATAGTGGCTGCGCTGTGCGGCGGAAAGCTGCTGCAACTAGTTGGTAATCAAGCAAATATGCTACTCGTGGCTGGTATTTGTCTGTTTATTGGCGCGGTGTGCGTTGCGTTGGTGAAAAACGAAAGGTAGGTTCTAAAAATAATTTCATGCGTCAACATTTCTCAGAAATAGATTCCACCAATCGCTGGCTGCGCAACAACATCGCCACAGCGCAACATGGCTTGTTAGTCGATGCCGATTTTCAAACAGCGGGCAAAGGGCAAGCCACCAACCGCTGGGAGTCGGCGCGAGGCGAAAATCTACTTTTCAGTCTGCTTCTTGAGCCGACAAAAGTGCCTGTAGCTCAGCAGTTTATGCTTTCCGAAATAATTTCGCTGGCCATAGTCGATGTGCTGTCGGAACTTACGCAGACCGAAATCACCATAAAGTGGCCAAACGACATTTATGCAGGCAATTGCAAACTGAGCGGCATTCTAATAGAGACACTGCTCGAGGGCAACCGCATGGCAAAAGCCATTGTGGGCGTAGGACTGAATGTGAACCAGACCAAGTTTGTGAGCGACGCGCCAAATCCCATCTCGATGCAACAGATTGCAGGGCGCGAATTCTGCCGCGAAGAGGTTTTGCAGCAAATTATCAGTCGCATGCTGCTCTACTACGAGCAGTTCGACCCAGCACAGCCAGAGCCATGGCAAAAACGCTATGCCAAAGCACTCTATCGTCGAAGTGGGCAACACACTTTCAGTCTGCCAACGGGCGAAAAATTCCAAGCCAGCATCGAATGCGTAGAGCCAAACGGTCGCCTCTGCCTGCGCCGCAGCGATGGCGAATTACTAAAATTTGCATTCAAAGAGGTACAGTTTGTGGTCAATCATTGAATTACCGAATCATTGAATCATCGAATGAAGAATCGAATGGAAAAATTTTCGCTTGAAGATATCAAATTTCATCATACTTTGGCGGTGCAGATGCGTTTCAACGATGCCGATGCGCTGGGTCATGTGAACAACAACGCCTATTTTTCGTTCTACGATTTGGGCAAAACCAACTATTTCGATGCAGTGCGAGGCGAATATCTGCCACCAAAATCGATAACTTGGGTCTTGGCACATGCCGAAATTAATTTCTTGCATCCAATCTTTCTGAATGAGAAAATCAGTGTGCAGACGGCCGTAAGCCGCATCGGCACAAAGAGTTTCGAGTTAGTGCAACGCCTCGTCGACGACTGCGGCATGGTAAGAAGCGAGTATCGTTCCGTGATGGTCGGTTTCGATTTTGCACAAAACCAATCAGCGCCAATCTCCGACGAATGGCGCCAACTTTTCAGTAAATTTGAAGGTAGAAAACTAGGCTAAATGCCTCAATGGCTCTTCTGCCATTCCACAATCTGCTTTTTGGCCGTTTCGTAGCCAATATTATAGATGGCTTCGTACTCGCGGAAATCGAATTCCCCATAAGTATCGATGGCGTGCACCTCTATCAGCAGGTCGCACAGCGCATGCCCAGGCAGCGAGTTGACATGTTGCACATCGCGCAAACCAAAAAGCATGGCCTCGTGCGTGCGAGTGGCCTGTTTGTGCGTAAGTGGCAGCACATCAATTCCAATCAAGAAATCGCATTTGTCGCGAATGGGCTGCGCCGGAAAATTGTTGAGCATGCCGCCGTCGGTATACTGCACACCGTTGATGGTTTGCGCCTCGAACACCGTAGGAATGGACGCCGATGCTATCACATATTCAGCCAACTGATTGCCAGTGCAGACATACTCCGAAGTGGCTTCGGTAAGATTCATCACGCAGGCGCAGAAGCCTTTGGGCAGACTATCAAACGAATTGTCGGGAATCAGAGTTTTGATCAACTGATTGATGGCGTCGAGATTGTAGATGCCTGGATTTTTCGAGAAATGAATGCGCAGCAGCGTGGCATTGCGATAGAGTTGTTCGTCTTTCACTATCTGCATTATCTCGTCGGGTTTGTAGCCCGCTGCGTAAAGCACGCCAATGAGCGATCCCATGCTCGTTCCCGACACAATGGTGGGTTTGAAACCTGCCTCTTCCAATGCTTGAATGGCACCAATGTGCGCAAAACCGAGCGCGCCGCCGCCACTCAAAACCAATCCCACACGCTGTTCTGCAAAACAATTTGCCGTCATAGTCAATCCGATTAATATGGTGATGAAAAATTTCTTCATTCGCTGACGAGTTGATAAGTTTAACGATATAGTCAAAGTCCGTAAGTTTCTAATTTCTGGTTGAATAATTTCTAATTGTTTCTAAGTTTCTCGCGCTATGCGCTGTTTCTATTATTCATTTGAAAATTACGCACTACCTTTCTGTCATGCGTCAATTTGAAATTTGAAATTTGAAATTTGGAATCAGTATTCACTGCCAAGTTTTACGATTTTTCCGTTTCTTGCCGCCACTTGCGCCACAGCAGGTTTTTCCGATGTAAAATCAATTCTCAACTTTTCGCCGCTCAAAAGATCGATGGCGGCTGCATTTTCTATTTTTTGCAAATTCAAGAAATCGAAAAGATGTTGCGGCAGATTTATTTGCACTTCGGCATCATTTTCGGAGAAATTTGCCACTGCCAAAATCACCTCTCGCCCTGCCGCGCGCACAAATGCGTACTGTTCGTGCAAATGAGCGTTGGCGTACATCAAATCGAAAAATGCACCTTCGCTCAGCGCGCGCTCCGAGTTGCAGAGTGTCAGCAATCGCTGATAAAAAGTGCGCAAATCTCGTGCCGAATCGCTCATTTTGCCAGCATACCAATCTTTTAGCGTCGCAACCGACCAATAATCGAAAATGGTGGTTCGCCCGTCGCAGCCGCTGAAGCCTTCGGCATCCATGCCGCGCTCGCCAAGTTCCTGACCAGCATAGATCATCACAGGATTGGTGTTCATGCACGCCGCCACAAGCATGGCAGGTTTTCCAGCGAGCGCAGAGCCAGCAAAAAAGTCGGACGCAATGCGCTGTTCATCGTGGTTTTCGAGAAAATTGAGCATGTGGCTTTGAATGTCGTTCACCTGCTGCCATTGGTGCGTTATGTCGTGCGCCGAACTTTGGTGGCACATCACGCGCCGCAACGAATCGTAGAGCCCAACTTTGTCGTACAGATAGTCGAATCCGCCCTCGAAAATGTAGCGACGATAGAGCGCAGGATTGTAGACCTCAGCCACAAAAATGATCGAGGGGAAGTGCTTTTTTACCTCGCCGATAGCCCAATGCCAAAATTCGGCAGGCACCATTTCGGCCATGTCGCAGCGAAAACCATCGACACCTTTGGCGGCCCAATAGAGCAGAATGTCGCGCATTTTCAGCCAAGTGTCGGGCATAGGATCGAAATGCGTTGCGCCGCCACCCGTGTAGTCGACGCCGTAGTTCAGTTTCACCGTTTCGTACCAGTCGTTTTGCGTTGGCGATGGCGAAAAGCAGTCGTTTCCCGTGGCACGCGCAGGAATTTCGGTGTAGCCTTTGGCATCGAATTGCGGAGCAAAAGGCGTGTTTGGGCAGTAGTAAAAATTATTTTGCTGACAGAAATGCCAATCTTTGCGGTCGTGCAATCCAAAATCGGTTTCGGGCTTCACATCGCTATGATATTGGCGCGCCACATGGTTCGGCACAAAATCCATCAGCATTTTCAGACCCGCTTTGTGCGTGCGCTGCACCAACTGCTCGAACTCGTGCATGCGGTTTGGCACGCTGTCGGCCAAGTCGGGATCGACATCGTAATAATCTTTCACTGCGTATGGCGAGCCAGCGCTACCTTTCACCACGCCGCTGTGGTCGGTACGAATGCCAAACTGCGAATAGTCGGTCTGCGTGGCATGTTCCAAAATGCCCGTAAACCAAACGTGCGTTGCACCAAGACGCTTTATTTCGGAAAGAACTTTGGGCGTGAAACTGCCAAATTTGGCACAACCGTTCTGCTCAATCGTGCCATTCGGAATGTTTTTGCCGCCATTGCCAAACAGGCGCGTGAAGAGTTGATAGACTACGATTTTGGACATTGAAAATGAGTTGAAAAGTTTTTGTTTTACCTGATTTTATCGCGGTTTACGCTATTCCGAAATTTTTCGTTGCGAAAATTTTCGCAATAGCATTTTACAGTTGATTATTCTCTATCCAACGGCGGAAAAACGGATCTTCAATTTCGTATGCTGCAGTGCGAATAAGGTAACCCTGCTGCGTCAATTTTTTCAGCGAACTATAAGCCGTGCTTGTCGGCAATTGATGGTTTGTCATTGGATTTTGGTCGCGGCAAAGCATCTGAAAAATGCGTCGATCAGTCTTGTTGAATGTAATCCAAAGCCGCTCATAGTCGAGGTCGTGGGTGGTAACAACCTGCTCGATGGCTGTTGCAACAACATTATTTTCGTCGTGCTGATATGCCAACAAATCCCACACTTGCGCTGCCAATTGTTGCGTGTAATAAGGGTGACACTGCGTAGTTTCGAGAATTTGCGTTGCAATGTCGTTGGTTTGCGCATGTGCCACTGGCTGCAGACGTCGACAGAGATATTTCCGAAAATCGTCGTAAGGCAATTTTTTCAGCACCATCAGTTTACCAAAATGGTAGAATGGCGACTTTTTGCGCTCAAAAATTTCGGTCATCATCGACTCTTGGCTACCAAGAAAAATGTAGTTTATGCCGTTTTGTTCTTGCATGATAGCGCGCAACCGCTTGTCAATGCCCTTGCCGAGGTTCATTACCTCTTGAAACTCATCGAAAATGACGATAAGCCGCTGGCGCGGATTACTAATTTTTTCGAGCAATTGCAAAGCATCTTCGAGTGCGACTGTTTCGTCGGCCATAGGCTGAAATGCCACATCGATGCCCTGCGTGATGGGGTTTGCCGAAATGGTTGGCACTACACGAAAATGCTGCATCAGATGTTTTATTCGCTCCCACGGATGAAGTTTGAACGTCTCTTTCAAGATGGCAGCGGCAAAATCGGATACACTCACCACTTTCTGCAAATTCAGACTAATGTAGGGACGACCAATCTGTTTCACTGCCTTAAGCACAAGACTCGATTTGCCGAAACGCCGTGGACTGATAAGAATAAGATGATTCTCACTATCCATGGTTTGGCAAATAGTTTTCAATTCGTCGATGCGATCGGTAAAGTACTCATTTTCGACGATAGTGCCAAATTTGAAAGGATTTTTCATATTCCGAAATTTTTCGTTGCGAAAATTTTCGCAATCATTTTTTGCACAAAAAAACTCACAATCGCGCCCTGATTAAGTCATTAAATCATTGCGTCAGTAAATCATTTTCTACAGCCATCTTTTCCTGTGGAAATAGACCAAAATAGCCGCCACAAATGCCACCATCAAACCAAGCGCCCAAAGGTAGCCGTAGCGCCAATGCAGTTCTGGCATAAAGTCGAAGTTCATGCCATACATGCTTGCAACCAACGTTGGCGGCAAAAAGATGACGCTGACAATGGTGAAGATTTTGATGATTTTGTTTTGCTGAATGTTGACCAAGCCAAGGAATGTGTCTTGCAGATATTCCAGACGATCGAATGAGAAACGTGTGTGTTCGAACAGCGAATTGATGTCCTTGATGATGATGGAGAGTTTGTTTTTGGCTTCGGTGGGGAACATTTCGCTTTTCAGCATGTTGGAGCATACGCGCTGACGGTCGACTATGTTTTCGCGAATGAGCATGGTTTTTTCCTGAAATTCCTTGATGGCAATCAGAATATCGTCGCTCACATCTTCGTCGGTTTTCAGTTGATTACTCAGTTTGGTTATTTCGCGGGTCATATCCTCTATCATGTCGGCATCGTACTCCACGCGAGTCTCCAACAGCGCCACCAAAATGTAGAAGCCGTTGGGATAGTTGCGCGGGTTGGCAAACATTTTTTTCACGGTTTCGTTGAACGAGCGCAACTCTTGGCTGCGCACCGACACCAGAATATTGTTTTTGACGATGAACGACACTGGCTCCTCGTCGTAGTTGTCGAGCAGGAATTTGGAGTTCGCCACCAGCGTGTCTTCGGTCTCGATGTAGCGCGAGCTGATCTCGATTTCTTCCATCTCTTCCTCTTCTTGAATGTAGATTTTGAGGAATTGTTCCAGCTCACTTTCGGCATCTTCTGGCACATCGTTCAGGTCGATCCACAGAATGTTGCTCAGCGAGATTTGTTTGAGCGATGCAATGTCTTTCGATATTTTCAGGCGATTGTTGTCGCGGTAGAATAGGCGGATTTCAGACATAGTTTCTTCGTTTTTTGCCGATGCAAATTTTGTCACAAAATCCGCATCGAGGTTAGACTTTCATTTTTGTTACCACCAAATTGGTGAGTGCCACAAAATCGTCGACGCTCAGTTGTTCGGGGCGTAGGTCGAATACTGGCTCCGCGCACGCAGCCCCTTGCAGCAGGGGTTTCAGCGAATTGCGGAGCGTTTTTCGTCGCTGATTGAAGGCCGTTTTCACCACTTGCGCAAACAAATGCTCGTCGCAATCGAGTTGCTTGGTGGCGTTGCGCGTGAGGCGAATGACGGCCGATTTCACCTTTGGTGGTGGGTCGAACACATGCTCCGATACGGTGAAGAGATATTCAATATCGTAGAATGCCTGCAACAGCACGCTGGTGATGCCGTAGGTTTTGCTACCATGCGGCGCGGCAATGCGTTCGGCCACCTCTTTCTGCACCATGCCAACGAGGCACGGAATGCGGTCGCGATAGTCGAGCAGACGGAAGAAAATTTGCGTCGAGATGTTGTACGGAAAATTGCCAACCACGGCAAACTGTTGCCCTTCGAAGAGCGTGGCAAGATCCATTTTCAGAAAATCGCCTTCGACAACATGCAAATTTGGGTAGTAGTGTGCCAGATATTCCACCGATTCGGTATCGATTTCGATGGCTGTGAGGCGATTTGGGAGTTTTAGCAGGAATTGGCTGAGTGCGCCTGTGCCAGGACCGATCTCAAGCAATGGCAACGAGCAACCAGCCGGCAGGCTGTCGGCTATGTGCTGTGCAACAGACAAATCCTTCAGGAAGTGCTGTCCTAAGCGTTTTTTTGCTCTTACGAATGCCATATAAAAGGGGATCGTCCATTCGGCGATATTTCAAATTTCAAAATTGGCGCACAACGATTGGCTGGTGCGGCAACACGACAAATTAAGAAATTAGAATTAAGAATTAAGATAACAGGCTGCAATGCCGAAATCTATATTTTCACTCAAAAAAAAAGTAAAGTTTGAAAGTAGCGACGCACCGCGTGCGTCCGTTTCTCGCGCTTCGCGCTGTTTCTGTGTTTCTATTCTCTTATTCGGTTACTCTTGAATGCCACACTAATTATCAATTGTCAATTGTCAATTATCAATTAAAAAAGTGTAACTTTGCAGCGCAAAAGTAGAAAAAAAAATTGATTCGCCAAAATTTTTCGGAAATTATTGGGAAAAATGGCGCGAAAAAGGCACTTCATCGCCTTGCACAATGACGAAACTGGAGAAAATAGCGCAATCGCTGCTGCTCAAAATAGTCGATTTTTGTTACCGACCTTTCGCACGATTGGTGCCGAAGGACTTTTTTCGTTATGGTTTTGCGGGCGGACTGAACACGCTGTTCGATTGGGTGCTTTACTTTGTGCTTTATCATTTTGCCTTTCATGCGCAGGTGGTTGAGTTGGGTTTTGTGGCGTTCACACCTCACATTGCAGCGTTTGTATTCAAGTTTCCAATCACTTTTCTCACAGGATTTTGGCTCAATCGCCACATCAGTTTCGAAGGCTCGACACTGCTGCGGCGCACACAGTTGGCGCGCTACCTATTGGTGGTGGCAGGTTGCATTTTGCTCAACTACGGCTGCCTGAAACTGTTTGTCGAGGTGTTCGAGTTCTACCCCACACCATCGAACATGCTCACCACGGTTATTACAACGGCATTCAGCTATTTTTCGCAGAAATATTTTTCGTTTCGCAAAACCACGAAAGCGGGCGAAAATCAGTAATTTTCAAGAATAAAAATCAGAAAAACAAGAAAAATTATGTTCAAAAATCAACCAAAAGGACTTTATGCTTTGGCGCTGGCCAACACGGGCGAGCGTTTCGGCTACTACACCATGCTGGCGGTGTTTGCGCTATTTTTGCGCGCCAATTTCGGCTTGCCAGCCGACGCAGCAGGACAAATCTACGCTGGATTTTTGGCGTGCGTCTATTTTTTGCCGCTTGTTGGTGGCATTGTGGCCGACAAAATTGGCTACGGCAAATGCGTTACCATAGGCATTGTGGTGATGTTTTTGGGCTATCTTTGCTTGGCTATTCCGCTGGGTAGCAACGGTTTAGCCATGGGAGTGATGATAGCCGCACTGCTGCTCATTTCGTTTGGCACGGGCTTGTTCAAAGGCAACCTGCAAGTGATGGTGGGCAACCTGTACGATGCGCCCGAATATGCCGATCGGCGCGACGCTGCATTTTCGCTTTTCTACATGGCAATAAACATCGGTGCCATGTTTGCCCCGACAGCCGCAGTGAAAATTATGGCTTGGGCGCAGGAGCAATTTGGCGTGAGCGTGAACGATAGTTATCATTTTGCATTCATGGTGGCTTGCGCCAGTCTGGTTTTGAGCATCATCATCTACTACGCTTGCCGTCCGTGGTTCAAACATGTAGAGAATTCGGCCAAACAGACAGTTGCCGCCGATGGCAAAGCCGCGCCCGAACTCACACCCGAGCAGACAAAAAAACGCATTGTGGCGCTCTGCTTGGTTTTTGCCGTGGTCATCTTCTTCTGGATGGCGTTCCATCAAAATGGTTTGACGCTGACATTTTTCGCCAACGAATTTGTTTGTCCGCGCGTCGAAGGCATTCAGACCATGGAGTTCGACATCATCAATTTGGTGATGATAGTAGTGGTGGTTTATGGACTTTTCGGCGTGTTCCAGAGCGACACCAACAAAGGCAAAGCCATTGCAGGCGGCGCCACCTTGGCGGCGTGCGGTGTGTTGGCTTACAAATTCATCACTCGCGAAGAATTTATCGACATCGAAGCACCAATTTTCCAACAATTTAACCCATTCTATGTGGTAGCTCTCACGCCTGTGAGCATGGCTATTTTTGGTGCATTGGCCAAGAAAGGCAAAGAGCCATCGGCACCGCGCAAAATTGCGTACGGCATGGTGGTGGCAGCGTGTGCCTACATTCTGATGGCGGTTTGCTCCATTGGATTGCTCACACCTGCAGCGCAGGAGTTGGCTCACGCCACGGGCGACGCCACCTACGCCAATGCTAATGTGCTGATTTCGACCTACTTAATACTCACCTTTGGCGAATTGCTGCTCAGTCCAATGGGCATTTCGTTTGTTTCGAAAGTGGCACCACCAAAGTACAAAGGCATGATGATGGGCGGTTGGTTTGTGGCCACAGCCATAGGCAACTACCTTGTGAGCATTGGCGGCAACTTGTGGGGCAATCTGCCATTGTGGGCTGTTTGGAGCGTGTTTGTGGGCGTTTGCCTTGTAGCCGCAGTGTTCATGTTTGCCATGATGAAAAAACTGGAGGCGGCAACGGAAGAATAATCGCCAGATTGCACAAAGGAAAAGAGAAAGGTTCGTTCTGCGGGGCGAACCTTTGTAATAATTTAATGATTTATTGACGCAATAATTTAATGTTCTGATTCCAAAACATTTTCATTTTTTTTGAAGATTTGTAGCGTTCAATAGCAATAAAACAAAACAAGTGCGAAGTTTTTTTGTTTGCCCTCGCTTGTCGCAAAATTCTTAATTTGCTCCGCTCGACATAGTTCAAACGAGTTCGACACTGCACAAAAATTCTTAATTCTTAATTCATAACTCTTAATTGACGGTGTGGGTTTTATTTGCTTTTCTGTCGGCGGCGCTGCTGGGCGTGTATGATGTATTCAAAAAGATTTCGCTCGATGCCAATGCCGTGATTCCCGTTCTATTTTTGAACGTGGTGTTTTGCTGCGCCATTTTTGCTCCGCTGATGGTGGTGTCGGCCGTAGAGCCCGAACTGACCGAAGGCACACTCTTCTACATGCCACGACTTACGGCACATCAGCATGCGCTGCTTGCGTTGAAGGCGGCGATTGTGCTATCGTCGTGGGTTACAGCCTATTACGCGCTGAAACATCTGCCAATAACCATTGCATCGCCCATAAAAGCCACGCAACCCATTCTCACTTTGGTTTGCGCCATGTTGGTGTTTGGCGAGCGACTCAATGCCTTTCAGTGGGCAGGCGTAGTGGTGGCGGTGGTGTCGTTTTTCATGCTGTCGCAATCGAGCAAAAAAGAGGGCATACGCTTTGCCCACAATCGCTGGGTGTGGCTCATGGTGGCGAGCATTGTGATGGGCACAGTGAGCGGCCTGTACGACAAGTGGCTGATGACGCAGGTGGACCGCATGAACACGCAGGTTTGGTACAACTACTATCAACTGCTGATAATGGGCGCCATTTTGTTGCTGATTTGGCTGCCGACGCGCAAAAAGACAACGCCTTTTCGCTGGTCGTGGGCCATTCCGCTGATTTCGGTGTTTCTTACGGCAGCCGACTTTTTCTATTACCTTGCCTTGGCCGATGGTGAATCGATGATTGCCATTGTGTCGCTTGTGCGGCGCTCGAGCGTGGCGGTGTCGTTCACACTAGGCGCACTCTATTTCAAAGAGCGCAACCTGCGCGCCAAAGCCATCGATCTGCTGATGGTGTTGATTGGCATGCTGCTGATTTTTATAGGAACAATGTAATTCATCGAATCATTGAATTACTAAATTATTAAATCATTAAATCATTAAATCATTAAAAAAACGGCTCCAAACGATGTTTGGAAGCCGTTTTTTTGTGCGAGATTACTCTTATTGCTTAATGACTGCGCGGATTGGGAAACCCCAACAACGATACGCCGTAGACGTACCCCAATGACTAGCAAAATTTGAGATAAATCCGTAGCAGTAGCTTTCCTGCCTTGACTTCACAATCTCATTCGTCCAATAGAAGTTTTGCCCATTATCTAGTTGTTGGTCCATTTCGTACATACGACCAGCGGCAGGGACGAATAGCTCATTATCGTTCATTTTGCTCTTTATCAGCATGCCCAAAACGCCATTGCGCGTTTCCCAAGATTGCTCGAAAGTACTATTTTCAGGATTTTCCATTAGCAACGCCTCCAACTGACTCTTGGTTGGTGTGCACCAATTTTCTCCCATCACTTGTGTAGCGGCATCGTCTTCAGCCTTGAGGTAAAGAATCGAATCGTTAAGGCCATTATAGCCATATTCAGTACCAGCAGAATTAGCGTTCCAATAGTACTTAGTTACCCTATAAGTATTATCTACTTTTTTGAAATACTTATAGGTATCAAAGTCGTAGTCCTCTTTTGGTGTTGTTTCGCCCCAAGCGTAGTAGTTGCCATAATCTTCGGGCTTAGAAGCACCTACATTGCAAGTAGCCCACAGTGTTCCATTACCAAGGTCTACCCATTGGTAACCATTGCACGTACCAGAGTATATGCGTTTCAGCTTGCCACCCACATATATATTTTTTGCAGGCATCGTAAATTTGTTGGTAGTGTAGACGATTGTGTCGTAATCGACATTTCCTTGTGGGATTAACACCCAAAGCGAATCGAGTACATAGTTTATTGGTACATCAACTTCTACTGTAACCTCTTCGCCATATTCTGCAGTTGATGGTCCTGTTAGCTCACCCATAGCACTTCCCTTTGTAACGGTAGGCGCAAAATAGCTAAGAATTTTGCTAGTTATCTTTTTGAAAGTGGCGGTTATAGTTACATCGCTAAGAGGCATGTCGAAAGAAGAGATGCTTCCTTCTTTCACCACATTGCCTTGGGCATCGGTTACAATAATATTTTCGAGTTCGTAGCCTGTGTTGGGTGTGTAGTCAACAATCACACTTTGGCGATACGTTGCAGTGGTTGCACCGTCGCGCACCGTTAGTGTGCCATTTTCGATGTTTTCGTCGATATTGATGGCGTAGTTGTGTTGCTTTTGTGTGGCCTCCACCGTTACATTACTTGCTGGCATGGTAAATTTGTTGCCGCTAACTTCGATTAGGGTGCCTTTGGCATCTTTCACCGTAAGTTGATCGAGCTCGAAGCCAGTGTCGAAGGTGAAATTGAGCGAAACTTCATCGCCATATTGCGCCGTTGCGACACCAGTCACTAAATTTGAATAGTAGTAACTAATGCTGTAATCTATCTTTTTGAAGGTGGGGGTTATAGTTACATCGCTAGCAGGCATGTAGAAAGTGAAACTGCCGCTAATCTCTAAGTACGTATAAGTTCGTTCAGCCACCACAGTGCCTTCGGCATTGGTTACAACATATTTTTCGAGTCCGTAGCCAGTGTTGGCCGTGTAGTCAACAAACACATTTTGGCGATACGTTGCAGTGGTTGCATCGCTTTCCACCGTTAGTGTGCCATTTTTGATGTTTTTGTCGATTTTGATGTCGTAGTTGTGTTTCTTTTGTGTGGCCTCCACCGTTACTTTACTTGCTGGCATGGTAAATTTATAATCGCTGCTAACATCAATTAGGTTGCCATCGGCACCTTTCACCGTAAGTTGATCGAGCTCGTAGCCAGTGCCGAAGGTGAAATTGAGCGAAACTTCATCGCCATATTGCGCCGTTGTGACACCCTTCACTAAACTTGAAGAGTAACTAATTCTGTATTCTATCTTTTTGAAGGTAACATTTACTGTTGCATCGCTGGCTGGCATAAAAAAGTAATAAGAGCCATTACCATCATAATCTTTAAAGCTTACCTCATCGCCATTGGCTTGGGTTACCGATTTTGTATCTATCTCATAACCAGTGTCGGGTGTGATGGCAACTATTACTTGTTTGTCGTACTGCGAAATGGCATTTTCGCATGTTACTTTGCCATGTTCGCCTGCAACAATTTTGATGGCGTAGTCGTGTTTCTTTTGTGTGGCATTCACCCTTACATTGCTTGCTGGCATATAGAATGAAGAGTCAGCGTTCAGCTCAACATTGCTTCCATCTTCTTCGGTTACGGTAAATGTTTCGATGTCGTAGCCAGTTTTGAGCTTAAATGTTGGTTTTATCAAGTCGTTGTAGTTTGCTTTTGCAGCAATGCTAATGAGAGAAGTGTTATAGTTAGTGATAACATAGTCTGTCTTTTTGAAAGTAGCAGTTATTTTTATATCGCTGGCAGGCATATTGAAGTAGAAATAATTTCCTTTACCAGTTGCATACTTATTGTCTTGTGCATCGGTAGCAACGGCTTCTTCGAGTTCGTAGCCAACGTCGGGCAAGATTGTGAAATCTACTTTGACTCCATAATTCATTGTGGTTGAGCCATCTTCCAACGTCAGCGTGCCATGTTCCATGCTCTCGATGACGATTTTGTAGTCGTGTTTCTTTTGTGTTACACTCACTGTTACATTACTTGCAGGCATGGTGAACGATTTGTCGGCATTCGCCGTAACTTTATCATTGTTGTCATCTATCACGGTAACCTCATCGATGTCGTAGCCAGTGTCGGGCGTAAAGGTAAGCTCTACGTTTTCGCCCATTTTTGCCGTTTTGGGGCCAGAAACATTTGCCTCGTAACTAATGCTGTAGTCTTTCAGTTTGAAAGTGGCAGTAACCGTCACTTCGCTTGCTGGCATGTAGAAACTGTTTTTGCTGTCGACCGTAACCTCTTGGTTGTTAGCATCGGTTACTTTGAGCTGATCGAGCTCGTAACCAGTGTCGGGCGTAACCGTAACACGGACCAGAGTGTTGAATTTGCAAGCACTGATGCCGCTCGATAGGGCTATTTTGCCATTTTTTGTGTTTTGATCAACGCTGATGGCATACTCTTTTTGCGTCTTGTCGAGGAAATTAGCAGTTATCACCACATCTTTCGATGGCATAGTAAATTTGTAGTCGGCCGATACATGAATGCTGCCATAATTTACATAGATATTTTGAAGTTCGTAGTCGGAGGTTGGGGTTACAGTGAGCGTAACCGTATCGCCATAGTGTGCCGTGGCAGGTGCAGTAATGAAATCGGCTTTCACCGTAATTGTGTAGTCAATCTGCACAAAAGTAGCATTCACCTTCACATTGACAGATGGCATGGTAAACTGTTGATTGGCGTAGCTGCCATTCAAATTTACATCGAGCTCTTTTCCAGCGCCATCGGTTATTGTCAGTTTATCGAGTTTGTAACCATCCTCGGCTGATATTTGCAGATACACAAGTTCCGATGCCTTGGCATTTGGATTTATGCATGTTACTGTGCCATTTTTGGTTTCAGAAATTGTAACTTGGTGCTCTATCTGCTTGAAAGTGGCAGTTATTGTAACATCGCTTTCGGGCATGATGAATTTGTAGTCGGCCGACACGGTCACATCGTTGCCATTGGCATCGGTTACGGTAACTACATCGAGCATATAGTCGTCTTCGGGAGTAAAATTGAGTGCAATCTCGTCGCCTATCTGTGCCGACGATGGAGCGGTTACATTGCTCGAGTTCGCCGTGATGGTGTAGATCACTTTTTTGAACGTAGCGCCAACTGTTACATCGTTTGCAGGCATGGTAAATTTGTTGTCGGCCACCGCCACCTTGGCGTCTTGCGCATCTTTGGCAGTAATCTCCACCAGTTTGTAGGTTTCGTGCGCTGTGGCTTTCAGAGTAACCGTTTCGCCTTCGGTGGCAAATGCTTTGTCGGCTGATAGTGTTCCGTTTTCGGGCGTTTCAACCGATACGGCATAGCGGCTGTCGTCGGTCAGCACAATGCTATCGACTTTGGCAATTTGGTAACCGACTTTGGCGTTATTCTTCTTGTAGACATAGAATGTGCCAACGGTTTCGGGTTCGTCTATGTTCTGACTGCCATCTTCGTCGGCTTCGAGCGTAACGGCAATATTGAGAATTTGCGCCTGTTTGCTAGCTGTGAATTTTACCTCTTTGGCCGAGCCAGTCCATGTTCCTTGAGCGCCATTGGTTGTGTAGCCATTTGTGCTGTTCAAGTTCGACGCTGGGTTATTGCTGTTTGTTGTGGTAATTTCAATCTTCACAATGTTGCTCTTGGCACTCAGCGTGAGTGTTGCACCGGCATACACACGAATTTCGTCCTCGTTGCATAGGCCATTGCTCACATTCAGCGTAACGCCATCGACGGTGCAAGTATAAGATCCTGCACTCTTCGTTCCCACCGTGGCGGGAGTAAATGTGTGGGCGGCAAAAACTGCCATTGTGGCGATGAGAGCCGCCATCAAAATTTTAATTTTTTTCATATCGTTGTCTGTTTTTTTTCTAGAGTTGAAAAAATGAATATTACGCATTGTCCTTCTGTAATGCGTCAATCTGAAATCAATGAAATTTGAAATCTGAAATCAAGTTCATTTTGCATCTTTCACCAACCGCACTGCGCTTGCATGGTCACGCGGGCCATACGGGGTGCTTACATAATCGCTTCTAAAATAGAAGTTGTTAGCGTTAGCGTCGTCGCGTGGCGTGCTCGACCAATAGTAACCCTCTCCCTTGGATTGAGAATCAGAATAGGAATAAACATACTCGGCAGCGCGAAATCCCGAAGCTGGCAAAAAGAGCGCGCCAGCCTGCTCGAGCAGCAGCCATTGAGCCAAAGTGAATGTTTGACTAGAATATAGCGTTGCAGTACCAGGTTCGAAGGTAACGCCAGCGGGACAGGTCCACTCGTCGGGCAGAATTATCAAGCCATTGACCGACTGCGAATCGTCGTCGCTCAATTTTATATGAGCCACACCATATTTATTGGTTGCATCAGTGCGAGTTTTGAGCAGATATGTCCACTCGTCGCCTGTGAGCGTGCGCAGAGTTTCGTCGTCGCCAAAATTTTTGCCCCATTCTACAAAATTGCCGCTGTAGTCGCTATTCTCCTTCGAAAGACTAATGCCCCACTGCGTTGCAGCATTGCCATCGGTGCTCCAACCAAACAGGTCGATGGTGTCGGCAAGTGCGCTATTTTTCACGTTGGCAGTTGCAAGAATATCGTACTGTTTTGGGGCAATAAACCAAGTTTTCGACGATTGCGCATAGCGCAGATTTCCCGAAGTGAAATAGACTTTTTTGTCGACACTCACGCTGAATGTGCTGAACGTGAACATCGGTTTGCTCAGCGCAATGCTATCGACATCGGCAATGACAAAACGGTCTTTCGTACCATCGGCGTTGCACACATAAATTTTGGTTTGCGCCATAGCCAGCGTGCAAGCACACAACGCAACGATCGAAAAAACTAGTTTTTTCATAATAGAATTGTTTTAAATTCGTTTGATATTGTTTCTTGATATTGTTTATTCGAAGATTTGAAAATTGAGATGGTGAGCCTATCGAACTGCCAACCTATAAACTATAATCTCTAACCTATAACCTCTCAACTATAACCTTTTTTCTCTCTCAACCAGAGCCAACCAGCTGACAATCAAATAGTTAGCCCCCCCCCCTAATTTCATAGGAAGAGAGCTTTTTGCCGACTTATTAGTGCTGCAAAGGTAGCAATTTTTTTTCAAAAAAATGCTAGTTGAAAAGTAAAAAGTAGAAAATTAAAAGTAGAACCACTGCAAATGTTAGGTTGTAGGCGCAAAAATTATTCGCCCGAAATGCAGAAACGCACGCATCGCACCACCTACAAACAAAATAATTTGCGAAGCAAAAAACCAGAAATTAGAAATCTAGA
>CAVFDI010000022.1:0-26201 GCA_963621145.1 Paludibacteraceae bacterium
ATCGTCGATAGCCGATTCGATGTATGAGAAATCTTTCATCGTATTTTAGATTGAAGGTAGGTTCTAAAAATTCTACGCTTTTATTTTTTTTCTTTGGTCGGTTCAAAAAAGTTTCTGCGATTTTTGTCGCTCTTTGCGAATTTTTGTTTCTAATCGGCATCTTTTTCGAGTTTTTTCAGTTACAAGCCACCTTGCGCCTTCAAAAACTATTCAAATCTGCTCGATTATAATTCAAAAATTCTTGCAAAGATAATTTTTAGAACCTACCTGAAAAGTTGAAGCGTTCGTAAATTCTTCGTGGTAATTTTTTTCGGCGGCAAAGTTACAAAAAAAGTCGCAAATCTGCGCATTTGTCTATTTCGCAAAAAATGTCTAATTTTGCAGGTTATGAACCGCTATGGGCTGATAGTTGCGCTGGCACTCACGGCTGGCACTGTTTGGGGCGCGTCGAACAAGACGAAAATCCCCAGTATTATTCACACTTGGCGCATCGACGAGACGCTTGGTGTGGCCGATTCGTGTCGGCTCGATACGGCTGTGGTGAGCTATCCCGATGCCGATCCTGTGAACGATTACAGCATTGCAAACTCGTGGAATGGCAACCTCGGCTCGCCGCTTCAGTCGAAAATCTATTTCGATCGCACGCAAAAAACGCCACTTTTCTTCTCGTCGCCCTACGATGCCTATTTGGTTGGTGTCGAAGATGTATTGTTTTTCAATACGACGACCCCATTCGCAAAACTTGAATACCGTTCTGCGCTGCCTGCGTTCTATCAGCAAGACCATTTCAAATCGATGTTTTCGATGAATGCCAATTCGCGCACAAACTTCGGCGCGCTGGTCAATCTCATCTATGGTCGCGGACAGTATGCCAATCAAGCCACGCGCTTGGTGAATGGCGGATTTTGGGGCAGTTACAATGGTCGACGCTACTCGGCACAGGGTGTGGTGATGTTCAACAATTTCCGCAACCACGAAAATGGCGGCATTGCCGATCGCGAGTACATTCTTCACCCCGAAGAGTCGCTGAATATGGAGGCGAACAACATTCCAACGCGCCTGAATGCCATTACGGGGTATGTTGATAACTTGTATTACTACAACCATAAATTCTGTTTTGGCTACGAAAAAGAGCGGCAAGTTACCGAAGATTCGGTGGCGTACGACTACATTCCAGTGAGTTCCATAACGCATACCATTAAATTCGAAGATGTGCGCCGCCGCTATGTGGAGCAGGATTCGGTTACGAGCGGTATGTACGACTACAACTACTACAGCGGTGCTTCAACACTCGATTCTACGCGCTATTGGTCGCTGAAAAATGTGCTGGCATTCACGCTCGAAGAGAAATTCAATCGCATCATGCGGTTTGGCTTGACGGGCTTTGTGGAGTACGATTTGAGGCGTTTCCGCATGTACGAAAACGATTCGTTGCTCGGCTCGCGCCACACCGAACACAATCTGCGTGTTGGAGCGCAAATTTTCAAACGCGAGGGCGAAAAATTCACTTTCGATGTCGATGGCGATGTTTATCTGGTTGGTCCGCGCTTGGGCGATTTTTCGGTGTATGGCGGAATAAAAAGTGTGTTCCCAATTACCACAAAAGATACGATGCTGATTTCGGCACGCGGCGGATTTTATAGCGAAACGAGCGATTATCTGACGAAGCATTATCTGTCGAATCACTTTCAGTGGACAGCCGACCTCGACCGCAGCATGCGTTTCAATGTGAAAGGGCGCATCGCTTTTCCCACACGCGACATTTCGTTGGGTGTTCAGTTCGAAAATGTTACCAACCTCATCTATTTCGACGAAGACGCTCTGCCTGTGCAATACTCTGGAAATGTGCAAGTTATAGCCGCCGATGTTACTGCAAATCTGCACGCTTGGCGGCTTCATCTCGACAATAAAGTGGTGTATCAGTACACGAGCAATCGTCGCATTTTGCCGCTGCCCGATGTGGCACTCTACTCAAATTTCTACTATCTCGACCACTTTTTCAAAAATGTTCTTACTTTTCAACTTGGCGTGAGTGTGCGCTATCACACCGCTTATTATGGCAACACCTACATGCCAGCCACGGGCGTTTTCCACTTGCAGCACGACTACGAAGTGGGCAATTATCCCGAAATGAACGTCTATCTGAACTGTTTTATCAAACGTGTGCGGTTCTATGCGCAATATGCCAACTGGAATGCCTCGCTTTTTGGCGATCGCAACTATTTCTCGATGCCTTACTATCCGCTCAATCCTGCAACATTCCAATTTGGTGTGTCGTGGACGTTCTACGATTAGTAGTTAGAAGTGAGAAGTGAGAAGTTATTGCAGCCCGTAAGTGAAACCATAATCAATTTGAAATTTGAAATCTGAAATCCGAAGGAATGCGCAAACGATTCAAAATACTGATTGCCATGTGTGTGGCGCTGCTGGTGGTGGCCGTGGTGGCATATTTCAGGGTGCATCCGCGCTCGTTGGCCGATGCCCAAAACGAAGGCACGCTACGCATTGTAACGAACTACGATACGCGACATTTTGTGGTGACTGACTGCGATACAAGCGGCTTTCAGTACGAACTGATGCGCGCTTTTGCCCGTCACATGGGACTGCAGATGCAATTCAACATCGAAGCCGATTTGAACAAAAACATTGAAGGACTGAACGCTGGCGACTACGATGTGATAATGAAACTTTTGCCAATAACCACCGAGTTGAAGGACGAAGTGGCACTCTCTATGCCAATAACGAAGGATAATTTGGTGCTGGTGCAACGCCGCCCGAAACGTGGCGAAAATCTGATTTTGTTGCGCAATGTGGCCGACCTCGATGGGAAAGTCGTCTTTTTGCCGTCAGGCTCGCCCGATGCGCTGGTGCTGCGCCACATAGAAGAGGAACTCGGCATCGATCTGAAAATTGATTACTTGCCCGACATCGATTCGGAGCATTTGCTAGCCATGGTGGCGACGGGTCAATTGCTCTATGCCGCAGCCGATGGCAATACTTTTCGTGCTGTGAAAGCCTACTATCCAACGCTCGATGGCGAGACCATTTTGGGCTTCAATCAGTGGCGCGCGTGGGCATTTTCGGCGAAAAATATAGAACTGCGCAACAGTTTCGACGACTGGTTTGCCGACTACCGCTGCACCGAAGCGTACGAAAATCTTTTTCAACAGTATTTTGGAAAATGAAAGATGGTCGAACCACGTTGCGTGTGAATGGCGATGGCACTTTGTTGCCATTTCTGCTCGAAAAGATGGGCATGAGTCGCACTTCGCTCAAGTCGCTGTTGGCGCACGATTGCGTGCTGGTGAACGATAGGGCAGAGCGTCGGTTCGACTGCGCCTTGAAGGCTGGCGATGTGGTTTCGGTGTTGAAAAATGCGCCGCGACAAGCCACTTTTTCGCATCCAAAGTTGCGCTTGGTCTACGAGGACGATTATCTGCTTGTGGTAGATAAGCGCGAAGGACTTTTGACGGTGGCAACCTCGCCCGAATCGCGCGAAACTACGGTTTTTTCTATCTTGAAAAGTTATGTCCGCGCCAACAATCCGCGCCAAGGCGTGTTTGTGGTTCATAGGCTCGACCGCGAGACTTCTGGTTTGCTTGTTTTTGCAAAAAATGCTGATATTCAGAAATTTATGCGCGAAAATTGGCGAACAATCGTGCAAAATCGTGCCTACATGGCGTTGGTCGATGGCGAGTTGGAGAAAGATGAGGACACCATCGTGTCGTGGCTTACTGAGAATGCCAGAACCACGCGTGTTCGCTCGTCGTGGCACGACGATGGCGGCAAAAAATCGATTACTCACTATAGCAAACGCGGCAGCAATGGACGTTGTTCGTTGGTGGAGTTGCACTTGGAGACGGGGCGCACCAATCAGATTCGTGTGCAGATGGCTGCCATCGGTCACCCTGTGCTTGGCGATCGTAAATATGGCTTGGGCTCAACGCCAATAATCGACCGTTTGGCTCTTCACGCCAGCACTTTGGAATTTACTCACCCTGTAACGCAAAAACTGATGCGCTTCGAGTCGAAATGCCCGTTTGGTCAATTAGGAGTTAGGAGTTAGGAGTTAGGAGTTAGGAGTGAGTAATTAAGAGTGAGAAGTTAGCAGTTAGTAGTTAGTAATGCGAATCAGCAGTTAGAAAATTAGTGATATAAATGCGATGGCGATTTTGCCCCAGACGTGAAGGAGCATGCCATTTAACGATCTTACTTTTTGCGCTCTTTGAATTTGTGTTTTTTCGATTAACCAATTGAAAAGTGATTCAATCGGTTGGCGAATGCGAGAAACGCTGCTCGAATAAAAATCTCTGAAGGCCTTTTCTCGTTGCGTAATCATTGAGTTTTCATTTTTGATTGCCTTAAATGGAGTACGCAAAATAATGTTATTCGTTTTCAGTTTTTCGTCATAAAAGCCTTTGTCACCATAGATTTTGTCTGCATAAATTATCTTGTCGTACAGATCGCCAGCCAATAACTCTTTGAAAACTGTTCCATCATTTTCAGAGCCTGGAGTAAGAATAATTTTTCAGGAGATGGCAGTGACCCCTTTCTATATGCCGCGTAAAAGTGTAATTTTACACCATAGTAGTACATGTTTTTCGTTGAACAGTAGCCTTTATTAGAGATTTCAGGTGCGACTTTACCCTTTCTGTTTCGCCCTGCTGCAAGAATAATCGGTACAGAATCGACAAGGCGAATCCTCCCATCACAATCAATTGGAGCATTTTCGGTCAATAACTCATCTAACAAAATATTAACTGCAGCTACCATACGATTTAATCGATAATTGAAAGTTTGATAAGATGGTAATCTTGGAAAATAATCAGCATAATACTCTTTGATAAATGTGTGCATTGCTTTGATTGTAAATCGCTGTTCTATAGCACCACAGAACAGATAAATGGTTAGAATTTCTTCATCTGAAAACCGCGGTTTGTTATTCGGGCTCATTCGCATGCAGTGATACTGCAATGTCTTTTGATATTTTTCACATACATACAAATAAATTTCGATGAGTTTGTTTTGCTTCTCGCTGGTCATAGTAACATGATTTTTATTGTTTTTTACGCTGTAAAGTTGCTAATAATCAGCGAGATAGCAAAATTTTTCCGCAAAAAAATGCATGTAATTTTACAGAAAAAAGAATGAAAAAACAACAAAATCAAAAGTCACAAAACCAAACTAAAACAAACAATTTAAAATTAAATAAAACTCACAAATCAGTGATACAGCATTTCAACTGCTGATTTGCATTAATTATCGTTCCTCTTGCTTTGAAAGACAAAATTTTCCATGTAGAGGGAGGCGAATATAGTAATGTGGTATATGTTGAAACTTCTACTGGTTGTTGTGGTTCTGCCATTTATGTGGGTAAGCAATATCTTTTGACAGCAGCACATGTTGTTGGAGATGAGACTAGTGTTCAAGTTGAATTTCAAGATCCAAATAGTATTCCTGTAAAAAAATCTCCGATGAAATATGAAGCAACTGTCGTTACAAAAGGAAATGTTAAATTGTGCGACGAAGATTATGCATTGTTAAAGCTCAAGTATGTTAATGGCTCGGATTTTGCTAACCCTTGCGATTTAGGTATTTCGAAGAATGTTAAGATTGGAGATAAAATAAAGGTTGTAGGTTATCCTGTAAATCCTATAAACGGATGCCCTGGTGATTATTCTTCTACCGATGGAACTATTAACAATATAAATGGTGGAGATCAAAAATCTGCTAGTATTTTTGTGGTTGATGCAGGTGCTTGGCCAGGGAATAGTGGTGGCGCTCTCAAAAACCAAAATGATCAACTTATTGGTCTTGTAATTATGAAGGGGATTGATCCTGAATACTCTTCTGGTAAAACTTATGTACTTAAAATCGATGGCATTCGCTCTAAACTAAAAAGTTACGGTTTGCCCTTTTAGAAGTTTCAAAAAAATAATCGTAGAAAAATGGGTAAACTGAAAAATGCCCATTTTTTTCGCCCTCTAGCTCAATCTGCACTCGCACAAAGGTGCTAGGTTTGATGCAACACAAAAAAATCGGCCTTCAAACCTCGTTTGAAAGCCGATTCTTAATTTCAATGACTCAATGATTCGATGACTCAATGGTTGTGATGCTTGCAGCAGGGCTTTTCGCCGTGGCAGCAGGGCTTTTTGTCGCCACCTTTGCAGCATTTTGGCTCGCCTTTGTGGCAGCATGGTTTGTCAATCTCTTCGAGCAACGCTTTCTGTTCGGCAAGACTCAACTCATCGATTTTCTCGAATTTGGCTTTAATCTCGGCGCATTTGGTCTCGAGTTCGGCAAGACGAGCCGCTTCGGCAGCACGATGTTCCTCGCACTTTGCTATACGTTTCTCAACTAAAGCCTTGCGTTGAGCAATCAGCGCAGTCTGCTCTTCCACAGCCAGCGAATCGAATTTGGCCCATTGAGCCATCATCTCGTCGATGGCAGCGCGCTCTTCGTCGCTCAGCGGGCAACCTTGGTGGTGCTCTTCGTGTGGTGGAGGAGGACATGGACGCTCTTCTTGTTGTGCGGCTTGTCCACCGCAGGCTGCGCAGGTGATGATTGCCGCAATGGCGCACATCATTAGGGTCAGTTTTTTCATAAAATAAATAATTAAAAGTTGATAATGAATAATAATTAAGAATTTCTAATTTCTAGATTTCTGATTGGGGCGATGAGCTTGTCGAACTGCAGTAACCACGGCAAACTGCAAAATCTAAAGCGGACGCACTCGGTGTGTCCCTACTCACGAACTTCCAGAACTTCCAGAGCTTTATGAACTTTCAAACTTTACAAACTTTATACGTTGTAACTCGGTTTGCAAAGGTAAGCAATCTAATTGAATGCCCCAAAACTTTTTGTCGGACAATTGGCGAATTTTGTCATATTTTGCCGAATTATTCGCTTTTATGCTCGAGCTGATAGCCAAATCCACGCAGTTTTTGTTCGCGGTTACGCCAGTCGCGCTCCACTTTCACAAACAGTTCGAGGAAGACTTTTTTGCCGAAAAATGCTTCGATATCTTTGCGGGCTTCGGTGCCGACTTTGCGCAGGGCGCGACCGCCTTTGCCAATGAGAATGCCTTTTTGCGAATCGCGCTCGCAGTAAATCACCGCACTGATGCGGATTATCGACTCTTCCTCTTTGAACGACTCCACAGCCACTTCAACAGAGTAGGGCACCTCTTTTTCGTAATTCAACAGAATTTTTTCGCGAATTATTTCGTCCACAAAAAAGCGTTCGGGCTTGTCGGTGAGCGCATCTTTGTCGAAAAATGGCGGCGAATCGGGCAGCAACTCTTTGATGTGCTTGAAAAGTGGTTCGATGTTGAATTTTTCTTTGGCCGAAAGCGGAAAAATCTCTGCTTTGGGCAATTCTTTATGCCAAAAATCGACCAATTGTTCCAGTCGTGGCTGATCGATTAAATCTATCTTGTTGATTATCAAGATGATTTTGGTGGAGTCTTGCATTTTTTGCACTTTTTCGAGGAAAAAGGCATTTTTTTCGGCCGAATCCTGCACATCGGTTACGTAGAGCAGAATGTCGGCGTCGGTCAGTGCCGAGTTTGAGAATTCGAGCATCGACTCCTGCAGCTTGTAGTTTGGTTTTAGCACGCCGGGCGTGTCGGAGTAGACTATCTGAAAGTCGTCGCCATTCACAATGCCCATAATGCGGTGGCGCGTGGTTTGCGCTTTCGATGTGATGATGGAGATGCGCTCGCCCACGAGTGCGTTCATCAGTGTCGATTTGCCGACGTTCGGGTTGCCGACAATGTTTACAAAACCTGCTTTGTGCATATTTTTCGTTGATATGTTGATTAGTTGATAAGTTTATTTGCGGATTTGGTTATTTGTTGAAGCGTTGAACTGTTGAATCGTTGAATTGTTTCGGTCGCACTCGGTGCGTCCCTACTTTCACACTTTCAAACTTGTCTTGCGACTTGCTACTCATATCTTGCTACTCACTATTATTTGCGCTTGTTTTTTGCTTTGATGTCTTCTTGCAGTTTCCACACTTTGGCGCGGCGCTGGTATGCGTCGAACGACATGTCGGGACCGAGCGTTACCACTTCGTCGTCGAAAAGTTTGATGGGCGAGAGGTGGTCGAACACAATGCGGTGGCGTTTCGGCTCGTAGTCCAAAAACATCTGCACATCGGCGTCGTATTCGAACACACGGCGACTGAGCGCGTATCCTTCGCCTGCGAAAATTGGCAATCCAAGGCGCACTTGTTCAGCCTTGTCGAACCAAAGCACATCTATAAATTTGCGCTGCGTATGACCTTTGTCGCCCTGCCAGCCCAAAAGAATGTAGATTTTCTGCTTCTGATATTTGTAGGCAATGGCGCGATAGTAGAGCGCACCATACCATTCTTCAGAAGAAATTGTCTGCGTTTCTTTCGCTGCGAATGGAGTGTTTTGTTGCGTTAGGATATGGTATTCGCAATCCGAGTTTTGGACGAATCCGTTGTAGATGAATCCGCTATCGGTTGGAATATTCCAAGTGTAGATGCGCAGCAAACCATCGTCGGAAAGCGTGTGCCCAACGAATTTTAGTCGACTGAAAGGGTAGTGGAACGAACCTTCGCATTTCAGCGCAGCCTGAAAAAGTGTGCAAATGCTGTCGTTGGTGCGTTGGTTGGCTGCGCCGTCGGTCGAGTTTTCAACAGCGGCAAAAAGTTGCGCTATCTGTTGTTCGTACTCGGGCAGCGACTGCGCCTGCATGCCCACTGCGAAGCAGACGGAAATCAGTAAAAATCCTATTTTCTGAAGAAATTTCATAGTCCGTTGTCAGAAGGTAGGTTCTAAAAATTCTACGCGTTTATTTTTTTTCTTTGGTCGGTTCAAAAAAAGTTTCTGCGATTTTTGTCGCTCTTTGCGAATTTTTGTTTCTAATTGGCATTTTTTTTCATCTTTTTTCAGTTATATGACACCTTGCTCCCTAGAAAATCAAAAAAACTGCTCGATTATATTTCAAAAATTCTTTCAAATATAATTTTTAGAACCTACCTGAAATCAGTTTAGCAATTTTTCGGTTGAAATCTTTGGCTTTCAGCAGTTGGTCGAGCGTGATGTGCATGCGGTAGCACCAGAAATGATGCGGATTGCTAGGGTCGTTTATGCGTTCGCCATCGGCATCGAAAAAGCGCAGTGTCTCGTCGGTTGCCAGATAATCTTGCAGTGGCAAAATGGTGAGCAAACTGCTGCTTTCGATGTGTTGCGCCACCACTTGTTCGGCAATGGCTGGCGTGCATTCTTGCGGTGCACAACCCACGCCATGAAGCATGTTGGTGTAGTAGCGCTGTGTGGCTTCGGTGTTTTCGTGCCACCAACTGCGCAGCGGCGATGTGTCGTGCGTGCCAGTGCTGCACACCGATAGATATGGTGTGTGGTGCGGATCGACAAATTCGCTGTTCGGATCTTTGGGCATGCGCTGAATTTCGAGGCTTAGAATCTGCATTTCGCTCATGGTTTGCGGCACACAAGCGGGCAGCATGCCAAGGTCTTCGCCACAAACAAGCATGTTGGTGGTGCGCAGCAATGCTGGTAGTTTGCGTTGTGCCTGAATGCGCCAAAATTCGTTCTGGCGACGATAGAAATAGTCCTCGTGCATTTGTGCCAGCACTTGACGTTCGTGGTCGTTTAGCGCAGCGTACGAGCGCGATTTGTAGACCATGATGCGCGGGTGGAATTTGCCCTGCTGATAGGCATCTTCGACGAAAAGTACTTCGGTGTGGAGCGCCATCAACTTGTCGCAAAGTGTACGTTCTTTGTCGCCAAAATAGTCGTTCAACTTGCGCTGCGTGTCGAATTCAGGCTTGAAACGAAGTGTGCCGTTGTCGTTTTTGTCGAAATAAGTTCTGGCAATTTTGTCGGCCTCGCGCCCAAAATCTTCGGCCAACATTTCGGTGGTGATGTAGGGGCGCAACATGCGGTCGCGATCGAAGTGCAGACCGTAGTTTTCAATTTCGCCAATGCACATTGGCATCGATGGGTTGAAGTAGCCAAGCAAGCCCCACAGTGCCGACATTGGCACTTCCCAAATGCGGAAAAATCCGAGAATATGATCGATTCGGTAGGCGTCGAAATATTTTGCCATGTTGGCGAAACGCTCTTTCCACCATTGGTAGCCGTCTTTCTCCATTTCAGCCCAATTGTAGGTCGGGAAACCCCAATTCTGACCGATTACCGAAAAATCGTCTGGCGGTGCGCCCGCCTGTTTATCAAGATGGAAAAGGTGCGGATACATCCACGCGTCAACGCTGTTTGGACTGATGCCAATGGGTAGATCGCCTTTTAGTGCAACATTATGATTATGAGCATATTGGCGAACTTCGGTGAGTTGTTTTGTAAGATGATATTGCACAAAATAGTGCAGTTCAACCTCGTTGGCGTGTGCCTTGGCAAACGAGCGAACGCGCGCCTCGTTGTAGGTGGCCATGTCGTTCCAGCGGCGAAAATCGGCATTGCCATGCGCATCGCGAAGCACGCAAAAAACAGCGTAGGGCAGTAGCCATTGACGATTGGCGTTGAAGAATTTTTTGTAATCAGCCGAGGCAAAAGTTTTCTCTTTCTCCTGCTCGAAAATTAGTCGGATATATTCCCATTTCAGCGCATTCACTGCGGCATAGTCGACAAACGCTTGCTCGTTCAGCTTTTTGCGTCGTTGCTCGAAACGGGTTTCAAGTTTTGTGTCGCGCAGTTTGCCTATGTCGGCAAGATGCAGATACATCGGGTGCAACGCATAGACCGAAATGGCGCTGTACGGGTACGAATCGGCATTAGTTTGCGTGTTGGTGGTGTCGTTTATTGGCAGAATTTGAATGATTTTTTGCTGTGTTGCGTGCGCCCAATCGACCATTTGTCGCAAGTCGTAAAATTCGCCCACGCCCCAATCGCTATTGCTTCGCAGCGAGAATACTGGAATGGCTGTGCCTGCGCCTTTCCACGAGAAATCCTGACGGAAATCGTCGGAGAGCAGTGTGGCGCACTCGGCGGTTGGCAACCAGCGGTTAGCACCTTTTTCCCAGCGCACTATCTCGCCCGAGGCAAGGTCGTAGACTACAAATTTGTATTCAGCATTTTGCAGTTGATTGTTTTTCAGTTTTATGAACCAATCGGCATTTTCGGCAGGGTGGAGCGGCAGCAGTTTTTTTGTGTTCCATTCGCCAAGTTTCTGGCTCGAACCAACTATGCCAACACCCTGATTTTCGTCCACGGCAGGCGCGTTCACCATAAGCAGCGTTTCGTTGGCTGCAATGCGTGGCAGCGATTCGGTTTTGTGCTTGCACCAAGCCTCGGTGAATGGCGTTGTGCGGAACACGCGCGCCGTCGATGGGTAGCGAAACGACTCGAACAGTTGCGTATCGCCCACAATGGCTGGCAGTGTGCGACGGTCGGGCGACTCAAGAATCTGCGTCTGCTCGGGGTTCAGCACATAGTAGGCGTAGGTGGTTGGCTTGCCCTGTGGCTCGTAGGTGCATTGCCAAAGACTGTCGGCCACATAGTTCATTGGCACCGTGTTGCCCTCAATTTCGAGGAAAACATTCTGACCAAAATAGGTGTAGCATTTCAGATTAAAGGTAATCATATCATTGAAAAAATGAATAATTTAATTTCTTATTTGAAGATTGATTTTCACTCCTCACTCCTAATTCCTCACTCCTAATTCCTCACTCCTAATTCCTCACTCCTAATTCCTCACTCCTAATTCCTAACTCTTTTCAGGTAGTTGTAAGCCTGATAGATGCCGAGTTCGCCTGCTTTGCTAAGGTCGTTCACACCATTTTTGTCGTTGCCGAGATAGATGTTTGTGAGCCCGCGATTGAAGTAGGCTTCGGCAAATTCGCTGTCGCACGCGATGGCTTGCGAATAGTTGCGAATGGCGGTCTTGAAATCTTTCTGCACGCAAAGCACATTGGCGCGGTTGAACCATGCGTAGGCGAAATCGGGCGCAATGGCCAATGCCTTGTCGTAGTCGCGCATTATCATTTCGTAGTCGTGAGCGTATTGTTCGCGCAGAGCGGTCTGATCGTCGTCGGCATTGCTCGAGCGGAATTCTAATTCTTTGAAACGGATATTTGCCCTGCAGAAATAGGCCAACGCCATGTCGCTATCGAGGTAGATGGCGCGCGAAAAGTCGGCAATGGCGTTCGCAAAATCTTGCACCAGCGAATAGTCGATGCCGCGAGCCAAATAGAGTAGCGCATTGTCGGGTGTGGCGTCGATGCGGCGCGAAAGGTCGTCGATAGACTGAAAATGGTGCGCTATGAGCGACTGCGTGAGCGGCATTTCGCGGTTCACTATGCGCAGCGCCGATTGCATAACGTGCTGTGTGTTAAGTTGTTCCACAAGTGTGCTGTAGTGGTCGTTTTTGCGCACGGGATCTTCTTTCTGATAGTATGTCAGCACAAAGTTTTTCTCGTTCTGTACATTGATTTGCGTGTTTTGCACCGCTCCGCGAATGCTTGCTGTGGCGTTGTTGCCCGTGTTGGCATCGAAAAGTCGTGTGCGCGCATCGGTTGGATCGTCGTCTTGCTGGGCAATTTCGGGGCGCGTGTCGATGTCGTTGTCGGTCTGTTGTTGCTGGCGATTTTTTGCCTCTTGGCGCAATTTTTCGGCACTATCGTAATCGTCGTAGGCAGCGCGCGTTTTGCCAAGTTTTTCGTATGCTTTGGCTCGACCATAGTAGGCTGGAGCAAAAGTTGGGTGGCGCTCAATCAGTGTTGTGAAATCGGTTTTGGCATTTGTCCAGTCGTGCAAATCGGCGTAAATCAGTGCGCGTTGGTAGCGTGCTTTGTCGTGGTCAGGCTTCAGTTTCAGAACCTCGTTCAGATCGTCGATGGCGCGGTTCAGATCGCCCACTTCGGTGCGCAGCAGTGCGCGGTTGAAACGCGCTGTTTCGTCGTTGGGGGCGAGTTCCACAGCACGATCGTAGTCAGCCAAAGCGCCGCGATAATTTTTCGCCTCGTAGTTCAAATAACCGCGGTTTACGAAGTAGCCAGCGTTTTGCGAGCCAAGGCGAATGGCTTCGTTGTAGTCGGACAGTGCGCCATTGTTGTCGCCTGTTTGCAGACGAGCGATGGCGCGCGTAGCCCACAAATCGGGATTGAAGCGATCGGTTGCCACTAGTTGGTCGAAGTCGTCGAGCGCAGCCACCGTGTCGCCTTTGGCCAGATGAATGCGTCCGCGTTCGAAGAGCAGTTCTGCCGATTTTTTGTTGCGTTTCAGCAGATTGTCGGCATCAGACAAAGCATCGTCGTAATGTTCGAGCAGCAGGCGCGCCTCGATGCGACAGAGTGTAAATACGCTGTTTTCGGGCGCAAATTCGAGTGCTTGTGTGAAGTCGGCTTCGGCCTCGGCATAGCGATCGAGATGCATTCGCACAAAACCGCGAGCGTAGTAGGCTTGTGGCATGAATGCGTTGCGCTCAATCACGGCATTGCAATCCTGCTCGGCACCCGTAAAATCTTCCAACTGAATTTTTGCAATGGCGCGATAATAATATGGTTCGGTGAGATAAGGTTTTGCCTTTATCACTTGGTTGAAATATTGAATCGACAGCACATAATCCTCGAAATAGAGCGCATTGCGACCGATGGCCAACACGCGGTCGGTGTTCAACTGCGCCCATGCAAAAGCGGTTGGCAGCAGCACTATCGACAATATGGCGAGGAATCGTTTCAATTTTATAAAAATCTGATAATCAGTGCGTTATTCTTCTATCGATTTAATTTCTTCCAACACTTGTCGCATGCGTTCGGTTGTTTTTAGTGTGGTTGGCACAAGTGGCAGGCGCAGTTCGTTTTCGATAAAACCCATCATCGAGAGCAGACTTTTTACGCCAGCGGGGTTGCCATCGACAAAGAGCAGTTCCATCAGTTCGGTGAAACGGTAGTGAATTTCGCGTGCGCCCTCCAAATCGCCTCGCATAGCCAAGCGCACCATGCGACTGAATTCGCGCGGAAATGCGTTACCAACGACCGATATTGCGCCCACTGCGCCCAGCGTTATCAGCGGAAAAGTGATGCCATCGTCGCCCGAGATGACCATGAAATTTTTCGGCTTGTTCTTGATTATCTCGTCGATTTGCGAAAATTTGCCCGAGGCCTCTTTTATCGCTACAATGTTAGGAAATTCGTGGGCGAGTCGCAACACAGTTTCGGCGGTCATATTCACGCCAGTGCGGCCTGGCACATTGTACAAAATAATTGGTGTGGCTGTGGCTTGCGCAATGGCGCGGTAGTGCTGATAAATGCCCTCCTGCGATGGCTTGTTGTAGTACGGCACCACGCTCAGCACGGCGTCCACTTGCGACAGATCGGTGTTGCGAATGGTCTCCACCACGGTGCGCGTGTTGTTGCCGCCAATGCCCATCACTATCGGCAGGCGTTTGGCGTTGCGGCTGATTATGAACTGCGCCAATTCGCTCTTTTCGGCTTCGGTGAGCGTGGGCGTTTCGGCCGTTGTGCCAAAAATCACCAAATAGTCGGCGTGGTTGCTTATTTGGTACTCGATGAGCCGTGCCAGCGCCTCGTAGTCGATGCTGCCGTCGTGCTTGAATGGCGTAACCAATGCCACGCCCATGCCTGTGAGTTTATTTTGGTTCATACTTAAAAGTTTCTGATTTCTAAATTTCTGGTTAGAAAGTTTCTAGTTTTTTTTTTTTGAAGATTTGAAAATTGCGCACTGTTCAATTTTTTTGCGAACACTACTCACTTCTAACTAAAAATTCCTCATTTCTAATTATCTTGGCGATTGTTTTATCATTTTCAGATATTGCGAAATGGCGTCCCAAAGGGCGTGTTCGTAATTTTTGTTTTCATTGGTGGTTGATGCAATTTTCACTGCGAAATCAATCAGTCCAAACTCGCTCACATCGCCACCAATGCGGCAGCGAGCGTTGGCGTAGAGTAGCACATATTGCAGCGGCAGACAGAAATGCGGCGTCAGATCCACAATCAAATCATATTTTTTTGTGCAGATGGCATTGAGCGTGGCTTTGTCGGGTTTGCCCCAAAAACCGATTTGTTTTTTGCAGAGCAGATGGAAATGTTCGTTTTGTGGTGTTTCGCACTCTTTTTTCGCAACAAAACCTACCACATCGACCTGCTTTCCATCGGCATGGAGCGTGCGCACAATAGCATCGATTTCTGCATGATTTTCTTGCAAATCGCTCTCGTAGAGCAGCAGTACGCTCTCGGCATGCGCATAGTCAACAAACTGTTTTTCACGCAAATTGCTCTTTCGCGCTCGGTATTTGAAAAGTTGTTTCTTTAGCATGTTTCAGATTTCTAGATTTCTAAATTTCTGGTTAGAAAGTTTCTAGTTTTTTTATTTGAAGATTTGAAAATTGTGCGCTGTTCAATTTTATTGCGAACACTACTCACTACTAACTTCTCACTTCTCACTTCTCACTAAAAATTCCTCATTCCTCACTCCTCATTCCTAACTTATCAAGGAATTCCTCCTCGCTCACAATTCTTACGCCCAATTTTTCGGCTTTTTCGAGTTTGGCTGGGCCCATGTTTTCGCCAGCTAGAATGAAACTTGTGGCACCGCTCACCGAGCCGACATTTTTTCCGCCATTTTGCTCGATCATGGCTTTGTATTCGTCGCGCGAATGGTGCCTAAATACACCGCTTATCACTATCGAAAGGCCTTTCAGCGTGTCCGATGTGGGCGCAGCGGCTTCGGTCATCTCCATTTGCAGACCGTGTTCGCGTAGTCGCTCCACCAGTTGCTGATGTTCGGGCTTGGCAAAATAGGCGCGCACGCTTTGGGCAATGCTCTCGCCAATGTCGGGCACAGCCATCAGTTCGTCGAGCGTGGCCACCGACAGGCGATCGATGGAGCGGAAGGCAGCAGCCAATTTTTTCGCTACCGTTTCGCCCACATAGCGAATTCCAAGGGCAAATAGCACGCGCGGAAATGGCACCTGTTTCGATGCTTCGATACCATTTTTAATGTTGTGTGCCGATTTCGCTCCAAGTCGCTCCAAGCGCGCAAGATCGGGCACTTTCAGTTCGTAAATATCAGCCACATTGTGCAGCAAACCATTGTCGTAGAGCAGAGCGATGGTCTCTTCGCCAAGTCCGTCGATGTTCATGGCCTTGCGGCTCACGAAATGCTCCATTTTGCCTTTTATCTGCGGCGGACAGCCGTCTTCGTTGGGGCAGTAGTGTGCCGCTTCGTTGTCGTCGCGAACCAACGGCGTGCCGCATTCTGGACAGACTTTTGCAAAACCAACCTTGTCGCCCAACAGCAGCCGCGCATCTAGGTCGACGCCCGTGATTTTCGGAATAATTTCGCCGCCTTTTTCCACATAAACCATGTCGCCAATGTGCAAATCGAGTCCTGCAATGATGTCGGCATTGTGTAGCGAGGCGCGTTTCACCGTGGTTCCCGAAAGTTGCACAGGGTCGAGATTTGCCACTGGCGTAATCACACCCGTGCGGCCCACTTGGTAGCTCACCGAGTTGAGGCGCGTGCAGGCGCGTTCGGCTTGAAACTTGTAGGCAATGGCCCAGCGTGGCGATTTGGCAGTGTAACCCAATGCCTTTTGTTGCTGCAGCGAATTTACCTTCAGCACCATGCCGTCGGTTGCCACAGGCAGATTTTTGCGCTCGGTGTCCCAATAGTCGATGTAGTCGATTATCTCTTGCAGCGAATGGCAACATTTCATGGCATCTGAGATTTTGAAACCCCATGATGCCGCGCGTTGCAGATTTTCGTAGTGCGTGTCGGCTGGCAAATCTTCACCAAGAAGATAGTAGAGGTAAGCATCGAGCCGACGGCGCGCCACTTCGGCTGGATTTTGCGTCTTCAGTGTGCCGCTGGCTGCGTTGCGCGGATTGGCAAAAAGCGCTTCTTCTTGCGCCTCGCGTTCGGCATTTAGTGCATCGAAAACTTTCCATGGCATCAATATCTCGCCGCGCATTTCGAAATTTTGTGGATAGTCGTTTCCACGAAGTGTGAGCGGAATGCTGCGAATGGTGCGCACATTGGCTGTTACATCGTCGCCGCGCACGCCATCGCCGCGGGTTACGGCCTGCACCAATGCACCATTTTCGTAGATGAGCGAGATGGAAGTGCCATCGTATTTCAGTTCGCAAACCACCTCGAAAGGCTCGTTCAGACTGCGCCGCACACGTTCGTACCAATCGGCCACATCGCCTTCGGAATAGGTATTGGCCAGCGAGAGCATAGGGTAGCGGTGTTCAACTTGAACAAAACCTTCGCTCAAGTCGCTGCCCACACGCTGAGTTGGCGAATTTGGATCGAAAAATTCGGGATTTTCGGCTTCCAATCGCTGCAATTCGTGCATTTTTGCATCGAACTCAAAATCGCTAATCGTCGGTTTATTTAGCACATAATAGTTGTAATTGTGCGTATTCAACTCGTTGCGCAAACGCTCTATTTCTTCCTTAATTTCCATGGCTTGGAATGTGTGCAGTTTAACCTACAAAAGTAGAGATTTTTTCTCGAAAAAGCGATTTTTTATTCAAAAATTTGCTTTTGCCGCGCCAAATGACTATTTTTGCACCGATTTTTTTAAAAGTGAGAGCAGCGAAAATCTATGTTCTTTGTTCTATCTTCTAAAAATCGATTTGCCACCCATATCTTACTATCATGACCGACCGAGTTATCTTTCAAAAATATCGTCAAGTTTTTGCTTTTGTCGAGAAAAAACAGTTGGCCGAGGCTTTTGCGTTGCTTTCTGAAATGCTCAACGAAGCATCGGATTGGCTGCTAAACAACAACTACAACCAACTGCGCGAGACTTACAGCAAAATGTTGAGTTTCGCTATTCAGGGCGTTGTCGATCCGCAGCGCGACGAAATTTATGCTCATATTGTTGACGAAATTTGCACTCTGGCCGATAGTGTGAAAGAGGCATTGCTACTGCTTTTTTCACAGCGATTGCCCTATCAGCGCATGCGTTATTCGTCGTTCGCATCAGTTGCCGATTTGTGCCAAAACTGCGAAAAAATGAAAGGCGTAGAACTCGAAGCCGCTGAACGCCGTTTGTTCGATTTTATTTGGCTTTCGAAGCGTTGGAGCGAAATGGAGAATGCCAAAATTTTGCTCGATTTTGTTGAGCAAGAAAAAGCAAACGAACGCACGCGCTGCCTGATAGTTTCGGCTGCTACACTGTCGCTTTTGCGCCTCTACGACCGACAAAAAGTGGATTTTCTGCTATCGACTTGTCGCTCGGAGAATGTGGTAGTGCGTCAGCGCGCGGTGGTTGGAACGCTGCTGGCTCTGGCGTTCTATGCCAATCGCATTGCAGGCGACAAAGCCATTATGTCGCAACTTTCGGTTTTTGTCGACGATGAACATTTCCGCTCCGAACTGCGCTCGGCTTTTCTGCTGCTTGTACGCACCAGCGAGACACAAGCCGTAACCGATCGCATCCGCAACGACATAATGCCCGCCATGATGCGCGCTACACCAAAAATTTCGGATAAGTTGAGCGAAATTCTCTCGCGCGACGACGACGACCAAGATGAAATGCCCGACCTTGAACAGTTGCTCGACGAGGCGGGCGTATCCGACAAAATGCAGGAATTCAGCGAAATGCAACTCGATGGTTCCGATGTTTATGCTGCCACATTTTCTAATCTGAAATCGTATCCATTTTTCGGTGAATTGGCCAATTGGCTGATTCCATTTGATGCGTCGCACAGCAGCGTGGCCGAGGTTTTGGACGGCGCAAGCAACATCTTTGCCAACATTGTCAACATGCCGTTCATGTGCAATTCCGACAAATATTCGTTCTGTCTCACGCTTGCGCAAATGCCTGCTGGTCAGCGCCGTGTGATGGTCGATGGCGTGAATGCCGAAGTGGACGATGTGAACGAAATGCTGAAAGATGAAGTCGTTACGCGCCCCAATGCCGAGGTGCAAACGGTTGCAAATCAGTATGTTCAGGATCTTTACCGACTCTATACTTTGCACCCCAATCGTGCCGATTTCGAAAATCCGCTTGAGTCCGTTTGGGCATTCTATCGCACCGATATTTTCCGAAAAATATTCCCAGAAAACAGCGTGCGCAAGAGCATTGCCAACTACTACTATTCCAAAAAACTCTATTCCGACGCCATTCCGCAGTTTCGTTTGCTCGACGATTTTGAAAAAGATGCCGAAGTGCTGCAAAAACTTGGCTATTGCTACAAAAAAATGGGCGATTACGAAATGGCCGAAAACTACTATTCGCTAGCTGATGTTATTCAACCCGATAATTTTCTGATTTTGAGGCACTTGGCGCAGTGTCAGCGCAGGTTGGGCTTGACCGAAAAAGCATTGCAAAACTACACGCATTGTGCGCAGTTGCAGCCCGAAAACTTCAAAATTTTGATGCAAAAAGGACACTGCTTGGTAGAACTGAAATGCTATGCCGAAGCCATCGAAACCTATTTTTGTGCCGACAATTTGAAGCCTGATGAACCATCGTGCCGTCGCGCTGTGGCGTGGTGCTATCTGCTTGATAATCAGTTTGCTAAAGCCATTCGCCAGTACGAAAAACTTACCGCCTCGGAGTCGCAGTGCTACGACCTGCTGAATATGGCACACGCCTGTTTTTTGGACGGTCAGCGCGAGCGCGCCTTCGATTGCTATCAGCAAAGCCTAAAAAAATACGAGAACCGCAAAGAGTTTTTCGAGGCACTCGCCGCCGATCGACAGACACTTATCGATTTAGGCATTTCGGAAGACGATTTTCTGACAATAACCGAGTCGCTAAAACTGCTCTAAAACATATTTTTTCGACTCCGAAAACTGCTTTTCAAAAGCGGTTGAATTTTATGTTGCACAACATATCGCAATGTTTGTGCATTTTACGTTTTTTGCGTAATTTTCCAAATTGAAAGAACAAAAACCTAAAAACGACTTAATCCGCTGTATATGAGCTACTTAAAATTTGACAAGACACTGCTTACCAACCTCGAAAAATCGTTGGACAAGGAGATGTTGCGCACCAACAAGGCGGGCGCATACGCCAGTACCACCATTATCGACTGCAATACGCGCAAATATCACGGCTTGCTAGTGGTGCCCGTGCCGTCGCTCGACCGCGATAATCATGTGCTGTTGTCGTCGTGCGACGAGACGGTGATTCAGCATGGTGCCGAATTCAATTTGGGCATTCACAAATACCACGGCGACTATTTCAGTCCGCGCGGCCACAAATACATTCGCGAGTTTCATATCGATTCGGTGGCAACGACCATCTATCGCGTGGGCGGCGTCATTTTGCAAAAAGAACGCATCTTGGTCTCGTTCGAAAATCGCGTACTGGTGCGCTACACGTTGCTCGAGGCGCATTCGCCCACGAAACTGCGTTTGAAACCATTCCTCGCTTTCCGCAATGTGAACGAACTGACGCACGAAAACGATCGTATAAATCGCAATGTTCAGGAGGTAGAAAACGGCATTTCGTGCTGCCTCTACGACGGCTATCCAAATCTGGTGATGCAGACTAACAAACAGTGCACTTTTGTGCCGCAAGCCGACTGGTATCGTGGCGTGGAATATCTGAAAGAGCAGGAGCGCGGCTACGAATACAGCGAGGATTTGTATGTTCCAGGCTATTTCGAACTCGATATAAAAAAAGGAGAAACCGTGATTTTTTCGGCTGGAACCGAGCCTGTGGGCGTGCGTAGGCTGAAAAAACTATTCGACGACGAAGTGGCGAAACGCGTTGGGCGCACCGACTTTTTCACCTGCTTGAAAAATGCCGCACATCAATTCTACAACAAAAAAGAGGACGGCTACTATCTGCTGGCGGGCTATCCGTGGTTCAAATATCGCGCTCGCGACGAATTTATTTCGTTGCCTGGTGCCACTTTGGCTGTTGGCGAGGCCGATATGTTCGAAAAAATGATGCAGATAGGTGTGGTGGCAGTGCGCGATTACATCGATGGCAAGCCCAAAAGCACGCAACTGAAAGAGGTTAGCTCGCCCGATGTGCTGCTGTGGTTTGTGTGGGACATTCAGCAATATGCCAAATACACATCGCTGCAACAAGCCGCCGAAAAATATGGCAAACATGTGCTTGATGTGCTCGATTTCATTCGCAAACAGAAGCACAATAACCTGTTCGTTCACGACAATGGATTGCTCTATACCGATGGGCGCAACAAGCCAGCCACATGGATGAATGCTATGGAAAATGGTGTACCGATAACGCCGCGCACGGGCTATGTTGTGGAGATTAACGCGCTGTGGTACAATGCGTTGAAGTTTGGTTCGGAGATTGCGCAAGTGCTTGGACAAGAAAATCAGTCTGATCTGCTCAACTATCAGGCCGAAATCATGCGCCAATCGTTCGTAGCCACCTTCTGGAACGGCATCTATCTCGATGATTATGTCGATGGCGACTACCACAACCGCGAGGTGCGTCCGAATATGATTTTTGCCGTGTCGTTGCCCTATTCGCCACTCGAAAGGGCGCAACAAAAGTCAGTGCTCGACATCATTACGCGCGAATTGCTCACCATCAAAGGTCTGCGTAGCCTCAGTCCAAAGAGCGGTATGTATCGTCCAATCTACATTGGCGGACAACTTGAGCGCGATCGTAACTATCACAACGGCCCAATTTGGCCGTGGACCACAGCTGCCTTTGCCGAAGCCTATTTGCGCGTTCACAAAATGAGCGGTGTGGCAATGCTTATGCGTCTGCTGGCAGGCTTCGAGAGCGATTTGACGGAATTGACCGTAGGTTGTCTGTCGGAACTATACGATGGCAACCCGCCATTCCGTGGACATGGTGCCATGAGTTACGCGCCAACTGTGGCTGAAGTGCTACGCGCCAAAAAAGTGATGGAAGATTTTGTAGCATCGCTCAACGAGCAGCAAATAAGCGATTATGGGATTGGTAAGATACTGAAATAGAGTGAAAAAAGTTTGTGTAAATGTCGCTTGATTTATAGAAAACTTATTGAAAATAACTGGCAAAAAATACTATGAGAGCATTGATGTTTGGGTGGGAGTTTCCACCGCATATTCTTGGCGGACTAGGCACCGCAAGTTACGGCTTGACCAAAGGCATGGCCATGCAGCCCGACATGGATATCACTTTTGTTATTCCAAAGCCGTGGGGCGACGAGGATCAGAGTTTTCTGCACATCATCGGAGCGTGCAATGTGCCAATCGTTTGGAAAGATGTGAACTGGAACCAAGTGAACGAGCGTCTTGGCGGTCGCATGCACCCCGACGAATATTTTCAGCTGCGCAACGGAATCAAATACGATTTTCGCCGCATCGGCACGAACGATATTGGCTGCGTCGATTTTTCGGGGCGCTATCCCGACAATCTGATGGAGGAGATATCGAATTACGAAGCGGTGGCGAGCGTCATTGCCCATAGTCGCGAGTTCGATGTGATTCATGCACACGACTGGCTCACCTATCCCGCAGGGCGTTTCGCCAAACAGATCAGCGGCAAACCGATGGTGATTCATGTTCACGCTACGGACTACGACCGCAGCCGCGGCAATGTGAATCCCGATGTCTATCGCATCGAAAAAGAGGGTATGGATGCTGCCGACCACATCATCACCGTGTCGAACCTGACGCGCAACACCGTCATCGAAAAATATCATCAAAATCCAGATAAGGTAACCACGGTTCACAATGCTGTGGAGCCGCTGGCGTTTGTCGACGAGCTGCACAAAAGTCCGCGCAAGGATAGGGTAGTAACCTTCCTCGGGCGCATCACCATGCAGAAAGGTCCCGAATATTTCGTCGAGGTGGCTGCGCGCGTGCTGAGTCGCACCGATGGCGTGCGTTTTGTGATGGCTGGCAGTGGCGACATGATGAACCAAATGATTCGTCTGGCGGCGCAGCGTGGCATTGCCGATAAATTCCATTTCACAGGATTTTTGAAAGGTCGCGCCGTGTACGAGATGTTGGCCGAAAGCGATGTCTACATGATGCCGTCGGTGTCGGAGCCGTTTGGCATATCGCCGCTCGAAGCCATGCAGTGCGGCACACCGAGCATCATCTCAAAGCAGTCGGGCTGTGCCGAAATTCTTAACCACGCCATCAAAACTGACTATTGGGACATCGATGCCATGGCCGACTACATTCACGCCATTGTGAAATATCCCGCTATGTACGAAGCCCTTCACCGCAATGGTTTGGAAGAGGTGAACAACATAAAATGGGAATACGCTGGCCAAAAAGTGCGCCAAATCTACGACAAAGTCTGCCATAAATAGTTAGAAGTTAGAAGTGAGTAGTTAGAAGTGATTAGTGATTTTTTTGAGTGAGGAGTGAGGAATGAGGAGTGATGTGGCGGAGTCGCAATTTCAGAATTTCAAGTTTCAGATTTCAAATTGTCGGTAGCCGAAACGCCTTAATCTTCAAATTTTCAAATCATCAAATAACTAGAAATTTGAAATAAAATCGGTTCAACGCTTCAACGATTAAACAATTTAACAGAAACCTTTACCAATGCGTTAAACTAATCAACTAATCAACTCATCAACCCTATTTGAAATTTGAAATCTGAAATCTGAAATAAATCTTACCAATATGAAAACAATCAATTTTATTTTTCGTGTGCATCAGCGGTCGAATTTGAAACGTTACCGCTTTTTCGACATTGGCAACGATCACTATTATTACGACGATTATGCCGACGAAACGGCAGTGCGCCAAACCACCGATCAGTGCTATTTGGAGGCCAATCGCACGCTGTTGGAGATGATAAAAAGTTCGAATGGAAAATTCCGTGTGTCGTTCGCCATTTCGGGTTTGGCGCTGGAGCAGTTTGAGCGTTATGCACCCGAGGTTATCGACTCGTTCCAAGAGTTGGCAAAAACTGGCTGCGTAGAGTTTCTAGCCACGCCAAATGCCCATTCGTTGGCATCGATCTACGACAACGACGAGTTTGTGATGCAGACCAAACTGCAGACCAACAAGATAAAACAACTTTTCGGCAAAACACCCACCACATTTGCCAACACCGCGCTCATCTACAGCGACGAAATTGGCGATGCCATAGCAAAAATGGGCTACAAAACCATCATGATTGAGGGCGCAAAACACATCATGGGCTGGAAAAGTCCGCACTACGTCTACAACCACGCCTACAACAGCAAAGTGAAACTTTTGGTGCGCGACAACAAACTGAGCGACGACATCAACTATCGTTTCTCGCAGTGGAATTGGAATGAATATCCGCTCACAGCCGAGAAGTTCATCGGTTGGATAAACGCATCGCCTGCCGAAGAGGAGATTTTCAACATTTTCCTTGGCTACGAGGCACTTGGCATGCTGAATCAGCGCAATAGTGGAATTTTCGAATTCTTCAAAGCATTGCCATATCACGCCATGGCCAACGGCGTGGCATTCTCGACCCCAGCCGACATTGCGCCAAAAGCCAAGGCGGTCGATTCCATATCGGTAACGCACCCAATGTCGTGGGCCGACGAAGAGAAAGACCTGAGCGCATGGTGCGGCAACGAACTGCAAAACGAGGCTCTGAACAAACTCTACGGTATTGCGCAGCGCGTGCACCTCTGCAACGACCTGTTGATAAAAATCGACTGGCAACGCCTGCAGGACACATCGCACTTCTTCTTCATGACCACAAAACACTATTCGAACGGCATGATAATGGCTGAACCGATTTCGTACGAATCGCCTTACGATGCCTTCATGAACTACATGAATGTGCTGAGCGATTTTATCGATCGTGTGAATGCGCAGTACCCGAGTTCCATTGAAAATGAGGAACTTAACGCACTTCTCAAAACTATTTCGAATCAAGAAAAAGAGATTGCCTCGCTCGAAGCAAAACTTGGGAAAAACGAAAAGAGGGAGAAAAAAGTGAAAAGTGGAAAGTGATTTTTTTTTATTTCTAGTTTCTGGTTTCTAGATTCTCAAAATTGCTGACGCAATTTTTGTTTCTAACTTTCTATGTTGATTGGGTTAATCCATTAATTTGAAATCTGAATTTTTGCGACAAGCGAATGCAGAGCCAAACTTGTTTGAACTATGCCGAGCGGAGCAAAAATCAGTGAAATCTGAAATTTGAAATTTGAAATTTGAAATAAAAGTATTCTGCAAATCAAAAAAAAATTCTACCTTTGCAGGCTGAAAATTCAACACCGATTTTATACAAAAAAAACATCGAAAATTTATGATTCTCTCACAAGACATCAAAAAAGGAACTTGCATCCGCATGGATGGCAAACTCTATTTCTGCATCGACTTTCTGCATGTGAAGCCAGGCAAGGGCAACACCATCATGCGCACCACACTGAAAGATGTTGTTTCGGGCAATGTACTCGAGCGTCGTTTCAACATTGGCGAACGCCTCGAAGATGTGCGCGTCGAACGCCGTCAGTATCAATATCTCTACAAAGAGGGTGCCGACTATGTTTTCATGGATCAGGAGACTTACGAGCAGGCCACCATTGCTCACGATCAAATTCAAGGCGTCGATTTCTTGAAAGATGGTATGATTGTTGATGTGGTTTACGACTCGTCGACCGACACCATTCTCTATGCCGAACTGCCTGTGAAGGTCGATTTGGAGGTAACTTACACCGAACCTGGCATGGCTGGCAACACGGCAACCAACACGCTGAAACCTGCCACACTCGAAACAGGTGCTCAAGTGCGCGTTCCGTTGTTTATCAACACAGGCGAAATGGTGCGCATCGACACACGCGACGGCTCGTACATTGAGCGCGCAAAATAAGTTTGTCGAACGCAAAAAATAAGGAGTGCCAATTTGGTACTCCTTTTTTTTTTGAAGATTAAATGCTGCTATACAACTCAAATCGGCATTGGCACTTGCGAAAAGCGCGCCAATAGACAGATGACGAGTACAAATTGCAGCAAAATGAGCGCAGGAATGCCGTAGCGAAATTTGTTGTGCTGAGTCTTGTGGTGCCAGACCATCATGCCGAGCCACGCACCAAAACTGCCGCCCAGAGCTGCCATCAGCAGTAGCGTAACTTCTGGAATGCGCCGCTGCCCGTATCGTGCGCGCTGCTTATCGACGCCAAACATGGCAAATGCCACAATGTTTATGGCTATGATGTAGTAAAGTGCAAGTTTCATCTAAAAAGTTTCAGGTTTCAAGTTTCAGGTTTCAGGTTGATGCGCTGTCTATCTGTAGTGCGTTAGACTTATCAACGTTTTAAATATTCACGCATGCGCTGTTTTTCAGTCTTTTCGTTGC